>JAFIHI010000161.1 GCA_017848755.1 Nakamurella sp.
CACCGCGGCGCGGCGGCGGATCGGCATCCTGGCCGTCGACCCGGCCCGAGTCACAGCGCAGACGTGGCAAGGGCTCTCGGCGTCCGCGACCGACCGGAACGTGAAGGGCTGCGTGCTCGTCGACGCGGGCCGCCGGCAGTACGGTGTCGGCGTCTTCGATGCGGCCGCGCTGCGCCAGGCGCTCTGCTCGCGGCCCGACTGGCATGGCATCTCCCTGCGTGCGCTGCTCGACCCGGTGATCGGCGCCGAGGTCGAGGCGCTAGGCCCCGAGGCCCGCGATATCGATACGCCCGCCGATCTCGACTGGTGGCGTCGACGCGCGCAATCCGCAGACAGCAGTGCCGACAGTGCCGACAGTGCCGTCATCTCTCCGTGACGCCGGTATCTTTCCGTAAGGGGTACACGATCCGTCGGGAACGAAAGCGGGGTGGGCGATGACGATGCCCGATGGAACGACACGGACGGCGACCGCAGAAATCGCTGTCGAAACCACCGCCGAACCCGCCCAGGCCGGCGCGAAGCCGCACGTGCGGCCCGATCCGAGCGCCGACGCCGGGACCATCGAGCGGGTGATGTTCGAGGTCAAACGGGTGATCGTCGGTCAGGACCGCATGCTCGAGCGCATGCTGGTCGGCCTGCTGGCCCGGGGCCACCTACTGATCGAGGGTGTGCCCGGCGTGGCGAAGACCCTGGCCGTGGAAACCTTCGCCACGGCGGTCGGCGGATCGTTCGCCCGAATCCAGTTCACGCCCGACCTGGTGCCGTCCGACCTGGTGGGCACGCGGATCTACCGCGCTGGCCGGGAGCAGTTCGATATCGAACTCGGCCCCGTGGTGCGGAACTTCGTGCTGGCCGACGAGATCAACCGGGCGCCGGCCAAGGTGCAGTCGGCGCTGCTGGAGGTCATGGCGGAACGCCAGGTGACGATCGGCGGCCGCACCTTCACCATGCCGGACCCGTTCCTGGTGCTCGCGACGCAGAATCCGATCGAGAACGAGGGCGTCTACCCGCTACCCGAGGCGCAGCGCGACCGATTCCTGTTCAAGATCCTGGTCGGATACCCGCAGCCGGACGAGGAGCGGGAGATCGTCTATCGCATGGGCGTCGTCCCGCCGCAGCCGCGCCAGGTGATCCCGGTCTCTGAGCTGGCGCGCCTGCAACGGGTGGCCGCGCAGATTTTCGTGCACCACGCGCTCGTCGACTACGTCGTCCGCCTGGTGTACGCCACCCGGATGCCGGCCGCCCACGGCCTCGACGACGTCGCCGGCTGGCTGTCCTACGGGGCTTCGCCGCGGGCAAGCCTGGGGATCGTCGCGGCAGCACGGGCATTGGCCCTCATCCGGGGCCGGGACTTCGTCGTGCCTCAAGACGTCATCGACGTGGCACCGGATGTGCTGCGGCACCGCATGGTGCTCTCCTACGATGCGCTCGCCGACGGGATCGCGGTCGACGCGATCACCCACCGGCTGCTGCAGGTGATCCCGCTGCCCCAGGTCAGCCCGCAGCGCCCCGGGGGGTGAGCGCGTGCCCACCCACGCCTCGGTCCCGGTGACCAGCGACCCCGCCCGCATCGACGCCGCGCTCGCCGACCTGGAACTCACGATCCGGCGCCGCATCGACGGCCTGCTGCACGGCAACCACCTCGGCCTGGTCCCTGGCCCGGGGGGCGAACCGGGCGAGGCGCGGCCGTATGTCGCCGGTGACGACGTCCGCCGGATGGACTGGTCGGTGACGGCGCGCACGACTGTCCCACACATCCGGCAGACGGTTGCCGACCGCGAGCTCGAGGTGTGGCTTGCCGTGGACCTGTCGGCATCGATGGATTTCGGCACCGCGAGGTGCGAGAAGCGTGACCTCGCCGTGGCGGCGGCCTCCGTCATGGCCCATCTGACCCGTGGCGGCGGCAATCGCCTGGGCGCGGTGGTGGTCGCCGGCGGCATCGTCCGACGCCTCCCGCCGCGCGGCGGCCGCGACGCGATCCAGCACACCTTGCGCACCATCGCACTGACCCCGCGCACCGAGCCGGGACATCGCGGAGACCTCGCCGGCGCGCGGGAGGCCTTGCGCCGGCCACCGCGTCGCCGCGGCCTGGTCGTCGCCATTTCGGACTTCCTCGGCCCGCTGACGTGGGAAGGCCCGCTGCGCGCCCTCGGTGCGCGTCACGAACTGGTGGCCGTGGCGATCAGCGATCCGCGCGATACGGAACTGCCGGCCGTCGGCTACGTGACGCTCGTCGACCCGGAGACCGGGCGGCGCAAGGAGATTCGCACCAGCCGAGCCTTGCGGACGCGCTTCGGTGCCGCCGCGGCCGAGCACCGCGCCGAGGTGATGGCGGCACTGCGACGGGTCGGCGCGCCCACGCTGTCGCTGTCCACGGATCGCGACTGGGCGGCGGACGTGATGCGCTTCGTCGCCTGGCGCAAACGCGGCTGGACCGGGGCCGCGGCGCCAGGGACCATCGCGCGAGGTGCGATATGACCGGCGGCAGCGCGGCGGACACTACCGCGGGGGGATGCGTGGGGCAGCGATGACGCTCGCGCATCCCGCCTTCCTCGCCGCAGGTGGGCTCGTCCTCGCACTCGTCATCGGCTACCTGATCGCGATCCGGCGGGCACGGATCCACACGCTGCGCTTCGCCAACCTCGCTCTGCTCGAGCGCGTCGCGCCCAGGCGCCCCGGCGGATGGCGGCATGTCGGGTTCGCGGCCATCGCCGTCGGCCTGATGCTCCTGGTGGTCGCGATGGCGGGGCCCACCGCGGACGCGAAGGTTCCCCGGAACCGGGCGACGGTGATGCTCGCCATCGATGTCTCGTTGTCGATGCAGGCCACCGACGTCGCACCCGACCGCCTGGACGCCGCGAAGGACGCGGCCAAGGAATTCGCCCAGAACCTCACGCCCGGCGTCAATCTCGGCCTCATCTCGTTCGCCGGGATCGCCACCGTCCTCGTCTCGCCGACCACGGACCGGGCCCCCGTGCTGCAGGCGATCGACTCCCTGAAGTTGGACGAACGCACGGCCACCGGCGAGGCGATCATCTCGGCACTGCAGTCCATCGACATGTTCTCGCGGGCGACCGGGGGCACCGGGGGCACAGCCGGCTCGGGGGAATCGATCCCTGCCCGGATCGTCCTGATGACTGACGGCAAGCGGACCGTCGGTCGCAGCGAACACGACGCCGCGCAGCGCGCGAGGGACGCGGGCGTCCCCGTCTCGGTGATCGCCTTCGGCACGGACCACGGCAGCATCAACCTCGACGGAACCCAGATCGCGGTGCCACTGGACACCGACGCGATGCGGCAGATCGCGCAGATCTCCGGTGGTGATTTCCACACCGCGCACACCGTCGCCGAGCTCAAGACGGTGTATTCGCAACTCGGCGAACAGATCGGCTACCAAACGGTCCACCGCGACGCCTCCCGGCCCTGGCTCATCGCCGGCACCATCGTGACGATCGTTGCGGCCGCTTTCACCCTGATGGTCACCGGCCGCGTGCCCTAGTCGGATCGATCCCGGGCGCCCGATACAGTCAGCGGAGCCGGATGCGGCGCCGGATACAGTCAGCGAGACCGAGGGCGGCGACAAGCGCCGACACCAAGAGCGTCTGCGATCGATGGAGGAACCGTGGCAGAGAGCGACGCCGGAGCGACCGGGCACCGTTGCGACGGAGCCGCAGGTGCCGGCCGCGGAGCGCGGAGCGGGCAATCAGGTTCCGAGGAAACGGCGCTGGCTGGACGGTCCGTGCTGGTCACCGGCGGCAACCGGGGGATAGGGCTGGCCATCGCCCGGCGCATGTCCACGGACGGGCACCGGGTGACGGTCACCTCGCGTTCCGGCGAGGCGCCCGACGGCGTCGCCGCCGTGCCCTGCGACGTCACGGACTCTGCCTCCGTCGACGCGGCGTTCAGCGCCGTCGAGGCCGCGCAAGGCCCGGTGGAGGTCCTGATCTCGAACGCCGGCATCACCGACGACACGCTGCTGCTGCGCATGAACGAGCAGACGTTCGGCGGCGTGATCGACGCCAATCTGACCGGTGCCTATCGGGTCGCGAAACGCGCGTCGATGGGAATGCTCAAGCGGCGCTTCGGGCGGATGATCTTCATCTCCTCGGTGGTGGGCCTCTCCGGCGGTGCTGGGCAGGCCAACTATGCGGCGTCTAAGGCCGGGCTGGTCGGGTTCGCCCGCTCGATCGCCCGCGAGCTTGGTTCCCGGAACATCACCGCGAACGTGATCGCTCCCGGTTTCGTGGATACCGATATGACGCGCGCCCTGCCCGAGTCGCGCCGGGCAGAGATTCTCGGCCAGGTTCCGCTCGGCCGCTACGCGGACCCGGACGAGGTCGCCGCGGCGGTGGCCTTCCTCGCGTCGGACGGCGCCGGGTACATCACCGGGGCAGTGATCCCCGTCGACGGCGGCCTCGGCATGGGTCACTGAACTGGGCGCCGACGGCCGAACCCGCCCGGCGCCGGCACGACGTCATATCAGGTATGCCGCACGAACTTTCGATGGAGGACCACGATGACAGCACTTGAAACCACGCTGGGAAGCGGCCTGCTCGCGGGGAAGAACCTGCTGATCACGGGCGTGATCACGGAGGCATCGATGGCGTTCCACACCGCGCGGCTTGCCCAGCAGCTCGGCGCGCGCGTGGTGCTCACCGGGTACGGGCGCATGTCGCTCGTCGAGCGGATCGCGCAGCGGCTTCCCGAGCCTGCGCCCGTCGTCGAGCTCGACGTGACGAACGAGGAGCAGCTCGCCAGCCTCGCCAGCCGGGTCGGTGAGCATGTCGACCGCATCGACGGGGTGCTGCACGCCATCGCCTTCGCCCCGGCCACCGCCCTCGGCGGTGTCTTTCTCGACACGCCGTGGGCCGATGTGGCGACCGCCGTGCATACCTCCGCCTATTCGCTGAAGTCGCTCGCGGTGGCGGTGCGTCCGCTCATGACGGCCGGCGGCAGCATCGTCGGGATGGACTTCGACGCCCGGCAGGCGTGGCCCGCGTACGACTGGATGGGCGTGGCCAAGGCCGCACTGGAGTCGACGAGTCGTTATTTGGCAAGGGATCTCGGCCCGGCCGGCATCCGGGTGAACCTGGTGTCCGCCGGCCCGATCCGCACCATCGCGGCGCGCTCCATCCCCGGATTCGCGGCGCTCGAGAACGCGTGGACCGACCGTGCGCCGCTCGGCTGGGACACCTCCGACCCGACACCGGTCGCCCGCGCGTGCGTGGCGCTGCTGTCCGACTTGTTCCCGGCGACGACGGGTTCGATGATCATGGTGGACGGCGGCTTCTCGGCGCTCGGCTTCTCAGCCCGCGAGATCAGCGAGGAACCGTGACGACGCTGCGGGTACCGGTCTCCGGCGGCGACCTGGTGGTGCACCAACTCGCCGGCGACGAGCAGAGCGAGCGGACGCTGATCGGCCTGCACGGGATCACCGCGAACGGCCTGTCGATGCAACCGCTGGCCCGGGTGCTGCGGGCGCGCGATGCCGGGATCCGAGTGCTGGCACCGGATCTCGCCGGCCGGGCCTGCAGCAACGCCGTCACCGGGCCGTGGGGCATCGCCCGGCACGCGGCCGACGTGATCGCCGTCATCGACGCGATCGGGGCAGGGCAGGTCACCGTGCTCGGCCACTCGATGGGGGCCTATGTGGCGGCCGTGGCGGCGGCCCGGCACCCGGAACGGTTCGACCGCGTGGTGCTGGTGGACGGCGGGGTCGCCTTACCACCGCCGCCCGGCGCGGACATCGACGCGCTGCTCACCGCGGTGATCGGGCCCGCTATGGCCCGGCTGGCCATGACCTTCCCGGACGAGGACGCCTATCTCGCCTTCATGGCCACCAATCCGGCCGTCGCGGAGGTGCTGGCGCTCGGCGGCACGGCAGCCGATGATCTGCACGGCTATGTGGCGCACGACGTCCGGCGACGGGAAGACGGCACGCTGGCCAGTTCCTGCGTGCTGGACGCAATCCGGGTCGACGGCGGCGCACTGCTCACCGAACCCGAAGCGGCGCAGGCGATCTCGCACCTGGCCGTGCCCACCACGTTGCTGTGGGCGCCGCGCGGCCTGATGAACCAGACGCCGGGGCTGCTCACCGCGGAGTTGATCGAGGCGGCAAGGCTCCCGGACACCGTCACCACCCGACGGGTCCCGGACTGCAACCACTACTCGATCATGTTCGCCAACCATGCGCTGGGCGCGGTGACCGCCGCGATCCTCGCCTGACCGCCGCGGGCGCCGTTGTTAGTGGGGGTGACCTTGTGCTCCTCGATCGTTGATGCGAGAGTGCCCGTGGTCCACGGTTGGTGCGGGCCGGCGTGAGCGTCAGTCGGCCACGTCGTAGCCGATCTTGATGGCGGCGGCGTCCAACGGTCCTCGCAGCCCGGGATGTGCCAACGAGATGTTGAGCGCCGGCCGGGCGGCGACCAGAGCGTCTGCAGCGGGCAGCCACAATGCCACGCAGGTCGACACAGGGTCGAGCTTGGACCGGTAGACCACGCCGTCCAGGTGTGGGTAGCTGTCGGCGATGGCGGTGGCCCATCTGCTGCTCCGCAGGGGATCGCCGTACACGATCGCCTGCGACGCGCCGGCGCGGGTGAACCAGCGGCTGTTGGCGTCGAGCAGCCGAACCGGGCGGCCGAGACGATAGGCAACCAGCATCATGTCCGGGCTACGCACGATGGTGCGGTGCTGTTGGAAGACCTCCGCAGCGGCAGCCACGATCCCGGTGGCGGTGTAGTGGACCGCGCGGTCGGGATGCACACGCGGAGGGCCGGGCGGGTGCGGTTCCCATCGGGACGACACCGGCCCGAAGTGCCGCAATCCGTTCCAGGGCATCGGATGATCGACGGTGGAGTAGATCCGCCACAGGGTGACGTCGGTGTGGATGGTGCGCAACTCGTCAGCGCGCGGCGTCGGCAGGTCCGCCGGTGCCTCGTCGGTCGGTGTGGCCACGCTCGGCTACCAGCCGACGCGGGTCATGGTGATCACCGTCTGCGGATCGCCACCGGCTGCGAGCCATTCCAGGGCTGTGCCAGGCTGCCCATCCGGGCGGGCGTAGGCCGGGTGCGCTTGGGTGAGGAAATTGCGCCAGACCTGCCAACTCCATCGGCGCGGCTTGTGACGGCTGACCGCGGCCAGGCCGGGGATACGCCTGCCGTGCCCGTCGAATTGGAACCTCGGGAACCGGTTGCGGCCGTCCAGCTTCACGGCGATCAGGTCGCCGGCGGCCGCCCATGCCCGGACCCGGCCCGGTCTCACCCCGTTGTTGGCGGCGACCTCGGCGGCCGTGTACCCGCGGCGGATCTCCGCAGCGTCCGCCAGCGCGCGGACCAACTCCCGCTCGGGGTCCACGGCAGCGGACATGTCCAACCCGCCCGCGGCCAGCACGGCGCGTTCGGCCTCGGTCAGCGGCGGAGTCGCGGCCACGGCATCCAGCACGCAGCGCACCTGAGCCGCCACCACATCGCCATCGATGTGGTATTCCGCAACCAGGCCGGCCAGCGCGCTACTCATCTCGCTCCTTCGCTTGCTACACGAGCAGTATAACGTGCGCATGCGTGCGGAGCGCGCTACCGCACCCTTCGATGACGCGGTGGCGCGCCGTGGGCGACCCGCCAGGCCTCGGATGGCAACCACTACTCGATCATGTTCGCCGATCACGCGCTCGCCGCGGTGACCAGCGCGATCCTCGGCTGACCGCCGGCGGGCGCCGTCAGGCGGCTGACTGGGCTGTTGTCACTGATGCGGCGGTCGCCACTGCGTTGTTAGGTGCCTATGGAAGCCGCCGTGGCCACTACGGTCCTGCGGGCTTCCCGCACCGCGGTGTGCAACGGCGCGAGCGCCCGGTCGACCAGGTCGGTCTGCCGTCCGGTCACCGCGGCGGTGTCGTGTCCGGCGGCCACCGTCAGCAACGCGGCCAGCGTGGTCGCCCGGTCGAGCAGCGCCGTCGCCGCGGAGCCGAGCCCGGGTGGAGCGGCCACGGCATGGGCCGCCGCCGCGCGCCGCATCGCCTCGCGTGGGTTGCCGCGGTTGCTGGCCACCTCGGCGCGAGCGAGCAGCCGGGTGGCATCCGCCACCGCCGCGTCCACCAATCTCGTGGCGTCGCGCATCTCGAGCGCCGGGTGTGGGCGGGCGCACTCGTATGCGCGCCACAGCCCGTCGACCGGCACCAGCCCGATGCCCACGTCCGGCAGCACTACGACGGCACCGAAGTCCAACGCCGGGCCGATGATGTCGCCGCCGGGCGGCAGCCCGCGGACATCACCCGGGACCGGCGTCAGCAGCTGTGCCGCGCCGCCGCGTCGGAGCACCGGCAGCAGGTCGGACACGGCGCCGCTCGGCTCGCCTGGGCCGGGCAGCCCGCTCCGCGCCGCCGCCCCCGTCGAGTCGGCACGCACGCCCGCGCGCATGCCGATCTCCGCCAGCACGTCCAACACCGCATCGGCGCTCGCACCGGCCTGCCAGGCATGGCACCACAGGCCGAGCGTGGTCGCTGCGGCCGGTGCGGTGAGCCGGGGGACTGTGGAAAGCGTCATCACCGATCACGGTACGGGACGGTGTGCCCGGTGCGTCGCGACGCCGGGGTGACGGCGCGGCTGCCGGGATCGTGCGGCGGAACACGATAGCGTGGCCCCTCGTGGGGTACGCAGACGATCGTTACGGGCACGACATCCTGGCAGCCAGACCGAGAACCGCTGCGCCGCAGCAGGTCCCGGCCGAGGCCGGGGTAGTCGCCGAGGATCCGCTCTCCGGCTTCTGCGGTGCCGTCGTCGCATGCGCCACGAACTCCGTCATACTCGAAGACCGGTTCGGGAAGCGGCGCGAGTTTCCACTGGCGCCCGGCGCGTTCCTGGTAGATGGTGAGCCCACCACGCTCGTACGTCCGCAGGCGGCGCCGCGCGCCCCGACGAGGTCGGCATCCGGATCTGTCGCCGTGGCGGGCTTGCGCGCCCGAACGGCCCGCGCGGCCCGGATCTGGGTGGAGGGCATCCACGACGCCGAACTCGTTGAGCGGATCTGGGGCCATGACCTGCGAGTGGAGGGTGTGGTGGTGGAGCCGCTCGGCGGCCTCGACAACCTTCCCGCGGCACTCGAGGAGTTCCGGCCCGGACCCACGCGTCGCGTCGGCGTGCTGGCGGACCATCTGGTGGCCGGGTCGAAGGAAACGCGCATCGCGGCGCAGGTGGCGGGCCCCTCCGTGCTGATCGCCGGGCATCCGTACATCGACATCTGGCAGGCCGTACGGCCGTCGGCGCTGGGGATCCCTGCCTGGCCGGTCGTCCCGCGCGGGCAGGACTGGAAGACGGGGGTGTGCGTCGCGCTCGGCGTGCCGGATCCGGCGACCATGTGGGGGCGCATCAACCGGTCGGTGCGAACCTTCCGGGACGTCGAGACGCCGCTCATCACGGCCGTCGAAGGCTTGATCGACTTCGTGACGGCGACCGGCGATCGGGTGTGACGCTGTTCGCTCTGTGTTCCCCCGAGGGCTGCTATCCCGCCGGCCATGACGGCGTTTCCACGACGGTATCGGGTTGAATACGGCCGCCCCGCCGCGGCGCTGCGGGCTCTGGCAGGATGAGCGCATGGCGTGGTGGGGCTGGCTGATCGTGGCGGTCGTGCTGTCCGGTGCGGAGGCGATCGGCGGCGAGTTCGTGCTGCTCATGCTCGGCGGCGGGGCGGTGGTCACGACCGTTTTCGCACTCGGTGTCGGGTCCCTGTGGCTGCAGCTCCTGGTATTCGCGATCGTCTCGCTGATCCTGGTGTTCGGCCTACGCCCGCAGCTCAAACGGCACTTCATCAGGCCCGCGCAGATCCGATCCGGCGTCGACGCGTTGATCGGCTCACCCGCTACAGTGATCTCCACGGTGGATGCGAGCGGTGGACAGGTGAAGATCGGCGGCGAGGTCTGGTCGGCGGTCGGCCTGGAGAACGAACGACCACTGCCGCCCGGAACGCCGGTGACCGTAGTCGAAGTCCGCGGGGCGACCGCGGTAGTGATGTGGGGGCCGTAACCGATGGATCCATTGTTGATCGCCGCGATCGTCATCGCGGTGCTGGTGATCATCATCGTGCTGCGGTCGGTCAAGGTGATCCCGCAGGCGCAGGCGGCGGTGATCGAGCGACTGGGCCGGTTCCACAAGGCCACCGGCGCGGGCCTGGTGTGGCTGGCGCCGTTCGTGGACCGGATCCGGGCGCGCATCGACCTGCGTGAACAGGTGGTGTCGTTCCCCCCGCAGCCGGTGATCACCGAGGACAACCTGACCGTGTCCATCGACACCGTCGTCTATTTCCAGGTGACGGACCCGCGCGCCGCAGTGTACGAGATCGCGAACTACATCATCGCGGTCGAACAGCTCACCACGACCACCCTGCGTAACGTCGTCGGCTCCATGGACCTGGAGCAGACTCTCACCAGCCGGGACCGGATCAACGGGCAGCTGCGCGGGGTGCTCGACGAGGCGACCGGCAAGTGGGGTATCCGGGTGGCGCGCGTCGAGCTCAAGGCCATCGACCCGCCGCCCTCCATCCAGGACTCGATGGAGAAACAGATGCGCGCCGACCGGGACAAGCGCGCGATGATCCTGACGGCTGAAGGCACCCGGGAATCGGCGATCAAGACGGCCGAGGGCAACAAGCAGGCTGCCGTGCTGTCGGCGGAGGGGGCGAAACAGGCCGCGATCCTGGCGGCCGAGGGCGAGCGGCAGTCCCGCATCCTGCGCGCCCAGGGTGAGCGGGCGGCGCGTTACCTGCAGGCGCAAGGCCAGGCAAAGGCGATCGAGAAGGTGTTCGCTGCGGTCAAGGCCGGCAAGCCCACGCCGGAACTCCTTGCCTACCAATACCTTCAGACGCTACCGCAGATGGCGCAGGGCGACGCGAACAAGGTGTGGATGATCCCGTCGGACTTCTCCAAGTCGCTGGAGGGTTTCGCGCGGATGCTCGGAGCGAAGGGCGACGACGGGGTGTTCCGGTACGAGCCGCCGAAGGAGGATCTGCCGGCTTCGCGACCGGGTGATATCGACGACGATGTGAAGGACTGGTTCGAGGGGACCACCGCCGACGAGGTGGCCGAGGCGGTGCGCGCCGCCGAGCGGGAGGCGTCGGTGACGATCGAGCAGCGCGATGCGGCCGCGGCGGCGGAGCGCGCCGCGCGCCAGAGCGACGCACCGCCGTACCAGGCGCCCCCGCCACCTGCGCCGCCTCCGTCCGTGCCGCCGACCGGGTACCCACCCGCCGGCGGATATCCCGCCCAGTCGAGCCCGCAGGACCCTTCCGGCGCCTAAGCTTGCGGCCCGGTCGGCGCGCGCCGCGGCGTTGACCGGCTGGCGGTCGTGACCGGAGTCACGGTGCGCGATTCGCGCCCGCCGCTGCAGCGCTCCGCCGGCATGGCACGCTCTTCCCAGTGCTTCCGTCTGGCCGCGGGTGCGGCGGGGTGAGAGGAAACGAAGGATGATCCGGATACGTGCACGCCTGCTCGTGTCGGCCGCCGCCGTAGCGCTCGTGGTCAGCGCGTGCACGGCCGGTGCGGGTCTGCAACCGAGCTCCTCCTCCGGCGGCCAATCGACGGAGTCGACCCCGTCGGCCACCGGCGGGTCGACCGGCACCGAGACGTCCGGCACGTCGGGCCCGTCGGGTTCCGAGCCCGCTCCGTCGGACGGGACGCTAACGCTCGGCCTGGTCCTCGAACCCGTCAGCCTGGATTTCACGACCCAGAGCGGCGCGGCGATTCCACAGGTGCTGCTGGACAACGTCTACGAGACGCTCGTCAACCAGGCGCAGGACGGGACGATCGTGCCGGGGCTGGCGGAGAAGTGGACCGTCTCGCCCGACGGGAAGACCTACGACTTCACCCTCCGGTCCGGCGTCACCTTCTCGGACGGACAACCGTTCACCGCCGATGACGCGGTGTTCAGCATCAACTACGTCAAGACGAAATGGACCGTCAACGTCGCCGGCGCGATGAAGGTCGTCGCCTCGGCGACGGCGGTGTCGCCGACGGAACTCAAGGTGGTGCTGAGCCACCCGGACAATCTGTGGCTGTTCAAGATGACGACGCGGATCGGCGCGATGATGAGCCCGAAACACGTCAACGCACTGGCCACCGAGGCGGTCGGCACCGGCCCGTACGTGTTCTCGAACTGGATCCATGGCGACTCGATCACGCTCACCCGCAACCCACACTACTGGGGCAGCCCAGCGCTGGAGAAGACCATCGTCTTCAAATACTTCAAGGATCCGACCGCGATGAACAACGCGTTGCTCACCGGACAGATCCAGGTGATCACGACGGTGCAGATCCCGCAGGCGTTGAAACAGTTCGACGACAAGAGCAAGTACACGATCGTCGACGGGACCACCAACGGCAAGGTCATGATGACCATGAACGACGGCCGCGCGCCGCTCAACGACGTGCGCGTCCGCCAGGCCATCAACTACGCGCTGGACAAGGAGGCCATCCTCAAGGGCGCCTGGGCCGGCTACGGCACGGTGATCGGCTCGCACGAGGTACCGACCGACCCCTGGTATGTGGACCTCGCGAACCGGTATCCGCACGACGTGGCGAAGGCGAAACAGCTTCTCGCCGAGGCCGGCCAAACCCACCTGACGCTGACGCTCGCGCTACCGCCTGTTCCGTATGCGGCGGCCGCAGCGCCGATCATCGTGTCGCAACTCGCCGAGGCCGGCATCACGGTCAAAACGACCGACGTCACCTTCGACAACCGGCTGGCCAAGATCTTCGCGAAGCCTTACGACTACGACCTGACGATCATCAATCACGTCGAGCAGTACGACGTCACGACGGTCTTCGACGGCACCCCGGACTACTACACGCAGTACACTAACCCGGAGGTTGCCCGCCTGGAAGCAGAAGGGCTTGCGGGCGACAACGAGCCCTTCATCAAGGACTTCCAGCAGGTGATGCGCATCCTCGCGGATGACGCGGCAGCCGCCTGGCTGTGGGCCTTCCCGAACCTGATGGTCGCCGACGCGAACGTGCACGGCCTGCCGCAGAACGCCATCGGGGAATCGCTGAACGTCTTCGGCCTCTACACCAGCTGACGGCCCTGAAGGATCGGTGGCCGTGTGGTGGCAGATCGTCCGGCGGCTGTTGATCTTCCTCATCAGCGCGCTGGTGGCGTCGATCGTGGTCTTCGTGCTGCTCACCCTCGTCGGCGATCCGGCGCGGACCATCCTCGGCACGGAGGCGACCCCGCAGGGCATCGCCGAGATGCGCCACCAGATGGGCCTGGACCGGCCGGTCATCACGCAATACCTCTCCTGGGCAAACGGCATGCTGCACGGCGATTTCGGAACGTCCTTCGTCACCCAGCTTCCGATCGGGCCGCAGATTGGTGAGCGGCTGCTCGTCACGCTGTGGCTGGTCGCGGGCGGGATGGTCGTCGCCCTCGTCGTCGCCCTGCCGCTGGGCACCCTGGCCGCGCTGTGGCATCGCCGCGTCGCCGGTTGGATCCTGTCCGGACTCTCGCAACTCGGCATCGCCGTGCCGGCGTTCCTGGCGGGAATCCTGCTGATCGCTGCGTTCGCGGTGGAACTCGGCTGGCTGCCCTCAGGCGGTTACGTGGTACCCGCCGCCGACCCGATCGGCTTCCTGAAGCACATGATGCTGCCGTGGGCCTCGCTCGGCCTGGTGCAGGGGGCGGTGCTTGCCCGCTACGTGCGTTCCGCGGTGCTCGACGAAATGGAGCAGGACTACCTGCGCACCGCCCGCGCCAAGGGCATGACGGTGTGGCGCGCGGTGATCCGGCACGGAATGCGCAATGCCTCGATCCCGGTGCTCACCGTGCTCGGCGTTCAGATGATCACCGTGCTGGTCGGCGCCGTCGTCGTCGAGCAGGTGTTCGTGATCCCCGGAATCGGGTCCTTCCTGGTGGATTCCGTCGCGCGACAGGACCGGTTGGCCGTGCAGGGGATCGTGGTCACGATCGTCGTCATCTCGCTGGCCGTCAGCTTCCTCGTCGACACGGCCTATGCGCTGATCGACCCACGGCTGCGAAGGCGGTGAGGCCGATGACCGCGTTCATGACACCGCCCACCACACCGCCGATGCCGGAACCCGCACTGCTCACGAATCCGAGAACGCAGCGCCGCAACCCGCTGCTCCTGGTGGGCGGCACGATCGTCGCCCTGATCGTGGCGACCGCGCTCGTCTCCTTCTTCTGGACCCCGTTCCCGACGATCCTCACCGACACCGACCATCTGGCGTCGCCGCCGGGCGCGGGTGGGCACCTGCTCGGCACCGATCTCTACGGCCGGGACATCCTGTCGTGGCTCATGGTTGGCGCACAGACGACCCTCTACGTCGGCATCGTCGCCGTCGGCATCGCGGCCGTGATCGGCACACCCCTCGGCATTCTCGCGGGCATGGTTCGCCCCGCGTGGAGCGAGTTCCTGATGCGGGTGACGGACATCTGGCTGGCGTTCCCGGCGCTGCTCATGGCGCTCATCTTCGCGACGGTGTTCGGAGCGTCCATCACGTCGGCGATGACGGCGATCGGCATCGCCAGCGTCCCGTCCTTCGTGCGTGTCGTGCGCTCGGGCACGATCGTCGTCATGAACGCCGACTACGTGCTCGCGGCGCGGGTGGCCGGCCGCCGCGGCCCCGCGATCGCGATGCGGCACGTGCTGCCGAACATCGCCGGGCTCGTCATCGTCCAATGCTCCGTCTCCTACGCCGTCGCGATCCTGGCCGAGGCGGCGCTGTCGTACCTGGGGCTGGCCGGTGGGCCCACCACGCCCTCGTGGGGGCTCATGCTGTTCCAGGGCCAGGCCGTCATCTCCGGACATCCGCTGCTGGTGATCTGGCCCGGCGTCGCGATCGGGCTCGCGGTGCTCGGGTTCAACCTATTCGGCGACGGGCTGCGAGACCGCTACGACCCGCGCCTGTCGGGGCGGTGACGGTGCCGATGCCGGAACCGATGTCACAGCCGCCTATGACGCCGTTCGCGGCTGCCGCCGGCGCGCCCGTTCCGTCGAGACCGGAAACGTCCGTGCCGGCCGTGCGCGTGCGCGACCTCTCGATTTCCGCGGGGTCGGTCCCGCTCGTGCATGACGTCTCCTTCGACGTCGGCGCCGGGCGGCGGGTTGGGATCATCGGCGCCTCGGGGTCGGGCAAGACGCTCACCTGCCTGGCCATCGCCGGACTGCTGCCCGTCGGGCTGACGGCAACCGGGTCGGTGCGGGTGGACGGGTTCGGTCCAGACGTCCTCACGGCATCCGAGCGCGAACTGGCTACCATGCGTGGGCGGCTGACCGGCGTCGTGTTCCAGGAGCCGATGACGGCGCTCAACCCCACGATGCGGATCGACCGCCAGATCATGGAGGCGATGCGCCTGCACGGCGGGCGGGCGCCACGCGCGTTGGACCGCGCCGCGGCCGAGACCATCCTGCGTGAGGTGGGCATCTCCGATCCGCGGCGGATCGCCCGATCCTTCCCGCACGAACTGTCCGGCGGGCAACGGCAGCGCGTGGTGATCGCGATTGCGCTGGCGAACCGTCCGCGCCTGTTGATCTGTGACGAGCCGACCACCGCGCTCGACGTCACGGTGCAGGCGACGGTGCTGCAACTCATCGATACGCAGACGTCGGCGGCCGGCAGCGCGCTGCTGTTCATTTCGCATGACCTGGCCGTCGTTGCGTCGGTTTGTGATGAACTGTTGGTCATGTGGCAGGGCACGATCGTCGAGCGCGGACATGTCACCACCGTCCTCGAGAACCCGACCCACCCGCATACCAGGCAGTTGCTCGCCGACGCGGACGTGTCGGTGCGCACCGAGTCCGCCCGGCCAGGCCCGGAGATGCCGTGACGGCGCCGCGTACCGCCATCGCGCGCTCCGGCGATGCCGACGGCGGGGCCGCCGAGGCCGCGGGTGCCACCTCGCCAGCCGTCGTCGTCACCGGCGTCAGCCGGCGTTTCGTGCGGCGCGGGATCGGCCGGGCGGGGTCGGCCCGATTCGTCGATGCGCTGCGCGATATCAGCCTTGTCATCCCACGCGGATCGCGTTTCGGTGTGGTCGGCGAATCGGGTTCCGGGAAGACGACACTCATGCGCCTGATCGCGGCGCTCGACCGGCCGACCGCCGGCCGCATCGAGGTGCAGGGCGTGGACATCACGGCCCGGTCGGAGAAAAGTCTGCGCTTCCTGCGCCGCACCCTGCAGGTCGTCTTCCAGGATCCGATGAGTTCGCTCGACCCGCGCATGCGCGTCGGCGCGATCGTCGCCGAACCGCTGCAGGCCGCCGGTCGGCGTGATGTGGGCTCGGCCGTTCGGGAGGCACTGCAGCAGGTGGGCCTCGACGACGCGGCACTCCGCCGGTACCCGCACCAATTCTCCGGCGGGCAGCGGCAGCGGATCTCGATCGCCCGCGCGATCGCGCCACACCCCAGCATCCTCATCGCCGACGAGGCGGTCTCCGCCCTGGACGTGACGGTCCGCGCCCAGATCCTCGACCTGATAGACGATCTCGCGCGACGACAGGCGCTTACGCTGATCTTCGTATCCCACGACCTCTCGGTCGTCCGCCGGGTGTGCGACACCGTCGCGGTGCTGCAGGCAGGCCGCGTCGTCGAGGTCGGCGGCACGTCCGACATCTACGCGCATCCGCGGGAGCAGTACACCAGGGAACTGCTCGCGGCCGTTCCGACCCTGGAGCGTTCCCTGACCGCGGCCCGGGTGCGAGCGGGGTGGGCGGGGTCCGCGGGGTACGCGGCCAGCGAATCGGCCGACCACGCCGCCGCACGACAACCGAGGGAGCACGGCCGTGACGACGAGTAAGCCGGACGCGGCGACCGTCGTGCCCGCCTCGGGCGACCTGCCTACCCGGGCAGCCGACCGCATCGACCCGGACGCGGTTTTGGACCTGGCGTCACGCCTGGTGCGGCTACGCACGGTGCACGACCGGCCCGACTCGCCCGTCGAACAACCCGCCGCCGACCTCCTTGCCGAGGTGATGGCGTCCTACGGATGGGATGTCACAGTGACGGACATGGCATCCGGGCGACCGAATGTGGTCGCCGTCATCGGCGGCAGCGCCGCCGGGCGCACGCTCATGTTCGAGGGCCACACCGACGTGGTCACCGAGGGCGATTCGGCGGCCTGGTCCTTCGACCCGTATGCCGGCGACATCGTCGACGGATTCCTGCGCGGACGTGGCGCCGCAGACATGAAGGGCGGCCTCGCGGCGATGATCCACGCCGCTCGCGCCGTCGAGCAGGCGGGGTTCGCCGGTCGGCTGATCGTGGCGGCGCTCGCCGACGAGGAAGGCATGATGGCCGGCGCCAAAGCCTTCGCCGCAAGCGATCTCGCACGGTCGGGGGTGGACGGCGTGATCGTGTGCGAGCCGGAGGCGGGCGAGATCTGCACGGTCGCGAAGGGCGCTCTGCGCATCGCGATCGACTACATAGGCGTGATGGCCCATGGTGCGATGCCGCGGATGGGGCGCAATCCCATTCCGGCCCTCGGCCCGCTCCTGGT
Source organism: Nakamurella sp. (assembly GCA_017848755.1). Classification (GTDB taxonomy): domain Bacteria; phylum Actinomycetota; class Actinomycetes; order Mycobacteriales; family Nakamurellaceae; genus Nakamurella. Next base: position 17,492 of record JAFIHI010000161.1, read on the forward strand.
CGGCCTCGCCGAGCTGGAACGGCAGCTCCAACACTCAGTCGGCCCGCACCCCGAACTCGGCGAGTTCTACGTGACCCCAACGATTGTCGCTGCCGGCGGCACCGAACAACTCAACGTGATCCCCGCCGTCGCCACGCTGCGACTGGACGTGCGGACCGTACCCGCCACGCCACACGCACCGCTGCTGCTGCTCCTCGAGCGTCTCGCGCGCGAAATCGCGGATGAGGCCGGCCTGGGCTGTCGGTTCGACGTCATCGACGATCGCGCGCCGGTCGAGACCCCCAAGGACGCCGCCGTAGTGCTTGCGCTCGCCGCCGCGCACCGCGAGATCGTCGGTGCGGAACCGGTTTTCGGCGGTGTGCCGGGCACCACCGACGGCACGATCTTGAATCGCGACGCCGGACTGCAGACGGTCGTCTACGGGCCGGGCGGCAAATGGATCGCGCACCAGGCAGATGAGATGTGCGACGCGGCAGACATTGCCACGGCCGCGCGGGTCTACGCAGAAGCGGCCGAGCGTTTCTTCGCCGGCCGATGGTGATCCCCGTGCGACGCAGGCCGCACGGACGGCGCTGGGAAGGGGCGTACCGATGACCGATATGTCGGAGTACCTGCAGTTGTTCGACCTGACGGACCTGAGCGCCGTGGTGGTGGGCGCGGGCGGCATCGGGCGCGAAGTGGCGTTGGGCCTGGCCGCGCACGGAGCCAGGGTCACCGTGGCGGACGTCGACGAAGACGCGGCGCGCCGCACGGCAGACGCATGCGGCGGCGACGCGGCGAGGCTCGACGTCACCGACGCGGCGGCCGTCGCCGACTTCACCGCCGCGCACCCTGCCCAGGTCGTCGTCACCACGGTCGGCATCAACGTGCGTAAACGTTTGGCGGACTACTCGGACGCGGAGTTCGCCCGGGTGCTCGGGGTGAACCTGGTCGGCACGTTCCATCTCATCCGCCGGTACGGACCGGCGATGGCTGACCTCGGCGGAGGATCGTTCGTTGCCTTCACCTCCATCCGCGCCACAACGGTCGAGCCGGGTCAGGGCGCGTACGCCGCGACCAAGGCGGGCATGCAGCAGCTGCTGCGGACCGCGGCCGCCGAGTTCGGGCCCGGCGGTGTGCGGTTCAACGCGATCGCGCCGGGCGTGGTCGACACGCCGCTCACCACGCAGATCCGCTCGGATCCGGCGTGGGGGGACGCCTACGCCGCCAAGTCGGCCCTCGGCCGATGGGCCGATCCCAGCGAGATGGTCGGCGCCGCAGTCTTTCTCGCGTCAGATGCGGCCTCGTACGTCACCGGCTCGGTGCTGTACGTCGACGGTGGATGGACGGCCGTCGACGGGCGGTTCGACCCGTTCGCCGCACACTGAACCGGACGCACTGCGTTACTGAATTGTTACAGCCCAGGGCCGTTTGCCGGTTGCGCATCGCCGATGAAAGCGCTTTCATCGGCAGATGCACCGTGAAGCCCTTCACGGTGGACCACGACTCGAAACGGAGGTCGGCCGCGTGGCACGACTATCGACACGGCGAATGATGGCCGCAATCGCGGGCATCGGTGCCGCCGCGCTCGTCATCAGCGCGTGTGGCAGTAGCGGGACGGGCAGCCCCGGCAGCAGCCAGAGCTCGTCACAAAGCAGCTCGTCATCGGAGCAGTCCTCCCAGAGCAGCGGCGGCGGCACCGAAAGCACCTCGAGTGGCTCGGGCGGCTCCGGCGATGCGGCCGCCGGTGACGACAACACCTGGTGCGACAGCATCAAGCAGAACTGGCCGGACATCAAGGGCAAGTCCGTCACGATCTACTCGTCCATCACGGGTGACGAAGCGACGTCCTTGAAGGAGTCCTGGAAGGACTTCACCGACTGCACCGGTGCGACCATCAAGTTCAATTCCGACAAGAACTTCGAGCAGCAGATCGTCGTCCAGGCTCGGTCGGGCAACCCGCCGGATCTCGCCTTCGTCCCGCAGCCCGGCCTGCTGCAGACCCTGGTCTCCACCGGCAAGACGGTTCCGGCGCCCGCGCAGGTCGAGGCGAACGTCGACAAGTACTGGGATCCGGGCTGGAAGACCTACGCCACCGTCAACGGCAAGTTCTACGGCGCGCCGCTCGGTGCGAACGTGAAGTCCCTCGTCTGGTATTCGCCGAAGATGTTCAAAGCCGCGGGATACCAGGTGCCGCAGACCTGGGACGACATGATCAAGCTGTCCGACACCATCGCAGCGGCCGGTGACGTGAAGCCGTGGTGCGCCGGCATCGCCTCCGGAAATGCCACCGGCTGGCCGGCCACGGACTGGCTGGAGGAGGTCGTGCTGCGGTCCGCGGGGCCGCAGGTGTACGACGACTGGGTCGCGGGCAAGGTCAAGTTCACCGATCAGCCGATCGCCGATGCGCTCGCGAAGGTCGGTTCGATCCTGAAGAACCCCAAGTACGTGAACGGGGGTCTGGGCGACGTCAAGTCGATCGCCACAACGGACTTCGACAAGGCGGGTGCGCCGATCCTCGCCGGCAAGTGCTACATGATGCAGATGGCCAGCTTCTACACCTGGCCGGCCGGCACCAAGGTCGCCGAGGACGGGGACGTGTACGCGTTCTACGAGCCGACCATGAGCGACAAGTTCGGCAAGCCCGTCGAAGTCGGCGGCGAATTCGTCGTTGCCTTCAACACCAGGCCGGAGGTCCAGGCGGTGCAGTTCTACCTGTCCACCGCGCACTGGGCGAACAACCAGTCGAAGGCATCGGCGTCCCGCATCTCCGCGAACAAGGGCCTAAAGATCGAGAACGTGCAGGGAGCCATCAACAAGCTCTCGGTGCA
>JAFIHI010000162.1 GCA_017848755.1 Nakamurella sp.
ACCCGGATCGGCTCGCCCTGCACCACGTGCTCTCGCGCGAGCAGCGCTTCTCCCCCATGCACACCGGCCGGCTGAACCCCGAACGGCTCGATGTGCTGTTCGACCGGCTGGTCAAGCCAGCGACCGTTGACGAGTGGTTCCTGTGCGGCCCCGTCGACCTGGTGCAAGAGGTGCGCGCGCACCTCACCGCGCGCGGCACCGACCCGATCGACATCCACGTCGAACTGTTCACCACCGGAGCGCTGCGCCGCGACGTGCTGCCCGCCCCGAGCGCCCCCGTGCCGGACCTGAAGCCTGGCAGCCACACGGTGACCATGACACTCACCGGCCGCACCTCCACCCTGACCTGCGGCCCGGACGAGCGGATCCTCGACGCCGCGCTCCGCATTCGGTCGGACACCCCGTTCTCCTGCACCGGCGGCGTGTGCGGCACCTGCCGTGCGAAGCTCAAGTCCGGGACCGTGGACATGGAGGTGAACTACGCCCTGGAGCCGGACGAGATCGAGGCCGGCTACATCCTCACCTGCCAGGCCGTGTGCACCTCGGACGCGGTCGAGGTCGACTACGACGCGTGAGGCGGACGTCGCCCCCTTTCTCCTGGGTACGCAGGCCCTTCGACCCTTGATGCCGCTCCCCAGCGTGCGACCGTTGAAGGAACAACGCAGAGCGGAGGTCACGATGACGATCATCTGGCTCATCGTGTGGTTCATCGCCAACAACATCGGCGGGCACGAACCACTGCTGTTCAATCCGGTCAACGTCTGGACCGCCACCCTCATCCTGGCGGTCGGGATCGACCTGAGCGCCGCACACGCCCGCGGCGCTGCCAAGCGACGCTGACCGCGCCGGAGAACCACCTTCCGGGTGCTCGGCTGCCCGGCATGGTTGCCGGAGAATCGCCGCGAACAACGTCATACACGACGGTTCCGGTAAAGCGCGGCACGATTGTCGGCGGGAGCGCCTCCGGCCCGGGCGAGGCAACCCCATAGGCTAGGCGGCGTGGCTACAGACAGACTGGTGTGGGTCGACTGCGAGATGACGGGCCTCGACGCGGCGAGCGACGCGCTGATCGAGATCGCCGCGCTGGTGACCGACGGCGAGCTGAATATCCTCGGGGCGGGCGTCGATCTGGTGATCCACGCGCCGGACGAGGCGCTCGACCGCATGCCCGAGGTGGTGCGCGCCATGCATGCCAAATCTGGCCTCACCGATGCGGTCCGCGCTTCGACGGTGACATTGGCCGACGCCGAGGCCGCCGTGCTGGAGTACGTGCGCGCGCATGTGCCGGAGGCCGGGAAGGCGCCGCTCGCCGGCAACTCGATCGCTACCGACCGCGGGTTCATCGCGCGAGACATGCCGGCATTCAACGACTTTCTGCACTATCGGATGATCGACGTCTCCACGATCAAGGAGCTCACCCGCCGCTGGTATCCGTCGGTGTATTCGTCGCAGCCGGCCAAGGGCATGGCGCACCGGGCGCTGGCCGACATCAAGGAGTCGATCCGCGAGCTCGCGTACTACCGCGCGGCGGTGTTCGTGCCCGAACCGGGGCCCACAGCGGAGCAGGCGACGGAGATCGCGACAAAGGTTGCCACGGCACTGGCCGCCATCGGCTAGACTTGCATTCCGGCCGCCGCGCGATCCCTGATGGGGCCCACTGTAGGCGGCCATGGTGGATGTAGCTCAGTTGGTAGAGTCCCGGCTTGTGGTGCCGGTTGTCGCGGGTTCGAGCCCCGTCATCCACCCCGACGAAGGCCGAGGGCAGACGAGCTTGCTCGTATGCCGAGGCCAAGGAGAGGGTCGGACGCGAAGCCGAATACCCCACGTTTGTGCAGATTGCGGGTTCGGCCGAGCGCCCCGTTTTTCGGGTATGACGATGTTCTCGTGGCAGACCCGATCCGGACATCGGAGGCATTCATAGCTACCTCGGCGTACCGCTCACGGTGGTGGTGGGCGCCCGCGACGGTCGGTGCGGTTACGGCCGTGAGCGCGCTGCAGATGATCGCCGAACTGTTGTGGATCGGACGGAACTCCGTGGACCCCGGCCAGGGCCTAGGCTTCCTCTTTGCGGTGCACGCAGTCGGCGGGGCGGTCTGCGCGGTGGTGTTCGGCATCGCGGCCGCGGCGCGGTCGGGCAGGCGTCCGTCATCCTTGCCCTATGCGGAAAGGTTCCTGATCGGAATCGGCTACGGCATCGCGACGTCGATGGCGATCTGGATCACGGCAGGGATTCTGGCCGCTGAATCCTTCGGCGGCGCCGTCGAAGCGATCGGCACGTTCCTGACGGCTTCGATCATCACGCTCGAGTTGCCGGTCGCCTGCATCGCCGGCGGGCTCGCCTGGCACCTGCTGACCAGGGCGCGCGGCGGCAGCGCCCCACCGGCCCGGCCGCGGCGGCCGATCGAGGATCCCGAATAGGGGACTCCGCCGGATCGGCTACACAGCCATCCAGCGCCAGGTACCGTTGTCATTCACACATTTGATCGCCTTGCCGGACCCGGCCACACCGGCGACACCGTGGTCCTTTTTGGCGCAGAACTGGCCGGGCATGTAACAGTTCCCGGCACTCGACAGCGGATGGCAGCCAGCGGGTTTCGGAGCGGCCGTGGCGTTCGACGGCTTGGCCGCGGACGTCGCCATCGGCGGTTTCACAGTACTCGCTGGCGGCTTCGCGGTGCTCGCCGGCGGCTTGGCCGCGGACGTCGTCATAGGCGGTTTCGAGGAGGCGGACGACACCGCCGCCGACGGGACGCTCGCGCCGCACGTCGCCAGCACGCGGAGAATCGCGTCCTTCTCCGCCTGCGTCACCCACAGGTGGTACTTCGCCTTCACCTCAACCTGGCGCGACACGTACGTGCAGCGGTACGCCTTGTTCGGCGGCAGCCAGGTCGCCGCGTCGCCAGCGCCCTTCTGCTCGTTGGTCGGACCGTCCACGGCCTGGAGGTTGAGCGGGTCGTTCGCCAGGTTCTGGCGTTGCGCGGCCGAGAGCTGTTGCGCCCCCTTCTGCCATGCGTCGAGCAGCGCGACCACGTGGTCGATCTGCACCGCTCCGGAAGTCGCCTGGCCGCGCGTAAACGCGATGGTCTTGCCGGTGTAGGCGTCGTGCAGGGTGCCCGTGAGCACCGTGCAACCGGCGGTGTCGGCCTTGATGGTGAGGCCCATCAGATCGCGGCGCAGGATGTCGTTGCGGGTGTCGCAGCCGTTGTGGCCACCGTCGACGGTGACGTCGTCCGACCATGACGGGCCGAACTGCGCGCGGCTGTACCCTGTCTTGGGCGCGCGGCCCTTCACCGCGAGAGTGCCGAGCACGCGGGCGATCTCGTTGGGAGATGTGACCGCGGCCGGCGTCGTGGTGGGCGAGGCCGGGCTCGGAATATCGGCTGCGGCGGGGGCCTGCGACGAGGACATCGTCATATTCGGCGACCTGGACGCGGAATCCGGCCTGGACGGCGACACCGAGTATGACGACGTTCCGGCCTCGGACCCGCTCGACAGATCGGTGGCCCGCGCGCCGGTGGGCGACGTTTCTTGCGCTGCAGCGGATGTCGCGCCGGTTGACGTGGATGATGCGGTGTTTCCGTCGAGCGACGACGACAGCGGACCGGCCGCACCGCAGCCCGCGACCAGGACGGCGGCGGCCACGAGGGCAGCGATACTCCGCACTGTGCGCACACTCAGCTCCACGATTGTCCCCGCCGCGCGACCTCGATCACCATATCGGCCGACCGCGCGTGTGAGTTGAAGGCGCGACGACCAGCCAGATTTCGCTCGCGCAGTGAGGATCGCGGGGCGCATTCGGATGAGAGCGTCACCACGCCGAGTAGTTCCGGCGCAGTTCGGGAGTAGGGCCGGTGGGACTCGAACCCACACTGGCACGGACCTAAACCGTGTGCCTCTGCCAATTGGGCTACGGCCCCAGCGCAGCCGGTGATGCGGCGCTGCCGCCGTGCCGACTACCGATGCAGATTATCCGATGCGGGCGATTCGATATAGCGCAGCCGGCGCCGCCCAGCGGCCGCGGATCAGCCGGGATCGGTCGACCGGCACGGCCCGATCCGCGCCGGTCACCCGATCCCCAGACCCTCCAGCACCCGCCCGACATGCCCGGTGGCCTTGACGTTCCGCCAGACTCGCGTAATTTTGCCGGAGCTGTCGATCGCGAACGTCGAGCGGATCACGCCCTGCACAACCTTCCCGTAGTTCTTCTTCTCGCCGTAGGCGCCGTACGCGCGCAGCACCGCCCGATCGGGGTCGGAGAGCAGCACCACGTCCAGGTTCTCCTTTTCCGCGAAACGAGCGAGCTTCTCGGGCGGGTCGGGGGAGATGCCGATCACCGTGTACCCCGCGCCGTCGAACCGCGCCCTTGCGGCCGTGAAGTCGCAGGCCTCGGTGGTGCACCCGGGGGTCATGGCCGCTGGGTAGAAGTACACGATCACCGGTTTGCCCGCGAAGTCGGACAGGGACACATCGTGACCGTCGGCATCGCTCAGCGTGAAGGGTGGGGCTGCGTCGCCCTCGGCCGGAAGGTGAGTGTCCATGGCGTTAGGGTAGAGCCTGTCGCCGTCGCCGCGGCACATGGCCGTTACGACCGGGAGGTTCTCGTGGTTCGCGATGCGCAGACGATCCAGGCCGAGATCGAGCGTGCCCGTGACGGTTTGGCCGTGGCGGTCGACGAGCTGACGACACGCCTCGACCCGAAACGCGCGGTCGACGAGGGCAAACGCCGCGCACAGGCGATCTGGTCGAACCCCAAGGTCAAGCTGGCGGTGGTCGGTGTGGGAGCCCTGGTTGCATTCGTGGTGATCCGCAAGATCTTTCGGTAGGTTGCGGCCATCACGGGCAAGAGTCGCGGTGCGCCATCAGGGACTCGAACCCCGAACCCGCTGATTAAGAGTCAGCTGCTCTGCCAATTGAGCTAATGGCGCCTGACATCCTGGCCTCAAGCCCCCGGAGCCTCGTTCACTGTACAGCCTCGCCGACCCAGACGAGAAACCGGCTGGTTAATGGATCAGCTCGCTCCGTGGCGCGCCCAGGCTCCCATCGGCGGCGCGCAGCGCGACGAAATCGGCGAGCCAGGCCAAGAACGGCGCGGCCAGATCGTCGCGTTCGCAGGCAAGTGCGACGACGGTCTTCAGGTAGTCGAGCCGGTCACCGGTGTCATACCGGCGGCCGCGGAAGATGACGCCGAGAACGCCGCCGCCATCGGCCGGGTCTTTGTCGGTCAGCGCCGCGAGCGCATCGGTCAGTTGGATCTCCCCGCCGCGACCCGGAGCCGTCTGGGCGAGCATCTCGAACACCGCCGGCGTGAGCACGTAACGGCCGATCACCGCGAGGTTCGACGGCGCCTCGTCGGCCGGAGGTTTCTCCACGAGGCTGGACACCGACACGACGTCACACCCGGACTCGCGGATCCCAGGCACCGAGGCGAGTGCCGGCGACACCGGCTCCACCCCGGCGCAGCCATAGAGCTGGATCTGATCAGAAGGCACCTCCATCAGCGCGACTACCGATCGTCCGGTCACCTCGTGAACGGCGATCATGCCGGACAGCAACGGGTCTCGCGGGTCGATCAGGTCGTCACCCAGCAGCACGGCGAATGCCGCCTCGCCGACGTGCGCCCGGGCGCAGGCGACCGCGTGTCCCAGCCCCTTCGGGTCGCCTTGCCGGACGTAGTGCAGGTTCGCCAGGTCGTTCGCGTACTGCACCAGGTGCAGCCGGTCGAGGTCGCCCTTGTGCGCGAGGGCCGATTCGAGCTCGTAGTTGCGGTCGAAGTGATCCTCCAGCGGGCGCTTGTTCCGGCCGGTGACCATGAGCACGTTGGTCAGCCCGGCCGCGACCGCCTCCTCCACCACGTACTGGATGGCCGGCTTGTCGACGACCGGCAGCATCTCCTTCGGCGTCGCCTTGGTCGCGGGCAAGAACCGCGTGCCGAGTCCGGCCGCGGGGATCACCGCGTGGGTCACGCCGCGCCGAGGTCGAGGTGGAGTTGCCATATATCCGTTGCCGCCCTTCAACATCGTTATCAGGTGTTTCGTTGTGCTAGGTCAGGAGTTGAACCCGACGCCGCACCGGTCGAGGGTCCGCAGCAACATGCCCCGTCGGCCGGTGCGATCCTCGCGGGCAAGCGCGGCGCGGGTCGCCTGGACGCCGAGATACCTGAGCGGCTCAGGGGGAAACGGAACGGGGCGTGATCCGACGAATCGCGGAACGGGCCGGCCGGCCAGCGCATCGAGCATCATGATGGCGGCGAACCTGCTGAAGGCGACCCCAAGCCCGGTGAAGCCGATGGCATGCGCGACTCGGCCCGACCTGTCCGTCCCGATGTACGGGGTGAACCTGCTGGAGGTGTCGATGAGGCCCGCCCAGCGGTGCGTGAAACGTAGGTTTCCGAGTTGCGGAAACGTGCCCATGAACTGCTTGGCCAACAACTCGTGCGACGCATCGCGCTGCTCACGGGCGCGGCCCCGGTGAGATCCGAAGTAATAGATGGCGTCGTAGCCGCCCCACAGGATTCGGCCGTCCGCCGTGGGCCGGTAGTAGTGGAACTGGTTCCCGGCGTCCGTCATACCCTGGCGTTCCGCCCAGCCGACGGACTCCCATTGTTCCGGGGGCAGGGGTTCGGTCGCCAGAACGTGGTCGTACACCGGGACGATGTACCTGCGCAGGCGGCGAAGCGGGTTGACGTAGGCGTTGGTGGCGATGGCGATCGCGCCGGTCCGGATCGATCCCTCGCCGGTCTTCACGAGGCCCGGCGAGATGGCCGTCACCGGCGTGCGTTCATGGATACGTACCCCGAGCCGGAGAGCCCAGTCCCGCAGGCCGTAGGCCAGTGCGAGCGGGTCGATCAAGCCGCCGCCGCTGCGCACACGCATTCCCGCCAGATACGTCGGCGAGTGCACATCGGCGCGCACCTCGGCCGCGGTCAACAGGGTGACGTCCTCACCGTGCGCGGCGAGCTGCCGCGACACCGCTTCCAGCGCAAGCACTTCGTGGGGTCGCGTCGCGACCACGGTCTTTCCGGCGAGGCGCAGTCCCGCGTCGATGCCCGCGTCCGACAGATCCTTGGCGAACGCGGCGAGGTTCTCCCGGCCGGCGCGGAGGATCCTGTCGAGGCTCTCCGGCCACAGGGCGAGGCCGTGCGCGAGGCCGTGCGTCAGGGAATCCGACACGAAGCCGCCGTTGCGCCCGCTCGCGCCGAAACCGATGTGCTCACCTTCGACGAGGAGCACGTCTCGTGACGGATCGCGTCGTTTCGCGGTAACCGCGGTCCACAGACCGGTGAATCCGCCGCCGACCACGACGAGATCGGCGGAGTCACGGCCGACCAGCTTGTCGGTCACCGGAGCCGAGCCGTGCATGCCGTGCCAGAGCGACACGGGCTCGGCGTCGGCGAGCAACCGCCGTCCGCTCATGCGACGATCACTGCGCTGTGCGAGGGCCAGGCCAGCTCCACCGCGGTGTTGTGCGCGAAGGTGGGGAAGCCGGGTTGGGTGACCGAGATCGGTTGCCGCGACAGCGTTTCGATGTTGTCGGGGATGACGGACGTGACCGTCGTTCCACCGCTGAACTGGGAGTCGACGACCGTGCCCGTCAACACGGGACTAGGTAGGCCACCGCGAGGCGCGATGCGGATGTCCTCCGGCCGAACGACCAAATAGGATCCTTCGCCGTGACCCGGCAGGATTCCGATGTTCGGCACGCGCAACCCCCGGGGCTCGGCTTCGCCCTCGAAGATGTTGCTGCGTCCGATGAACTCGGCCACGTGCCGGTTCGCCGGGCTGCGGTACAGATCCTCGGGGGTCGCGACCTGTTGCACCACGCCGTGCGACATGACCGCGATCCGATCGGCCATCGACAGCGCCTCTTCCTGATCGTGGGTGACGATCACGAACGTGATTCCCACGTCGTGTTGCAGCCGCTTGAGTTCGGTCTGCATCTGTGACCGCACATTGCGGTCGAGGGCGGACAGTGGCTCGTCGAGAAGGAGCAACCGGGGCCGATTCACGATGGCACGGGCCAGCGCAACCCGCTGGCGTTGCCCGCCGGAGAGCTGACTCGGGCGACGGTTGGCCAGGCCGGCCAGGCCCACCGTCTCCAGGACCTCGGCGACGCGTCGGGCCACTTCCGCGCGCGGTACGCCGGCACGTGCCGGGCCGTACCCGACGTTGCGCTCCACCGTCATATGCGGAAACAACGCATACGACTGAAACATCATGTTCACCGGCCGCCGGTTCGCCGGCATCGCGAGTAGATCGTCACCCGCCAGATAGATCGTGCCGGCGGTCGGTGCCTCGAACCCGGCGAGCGAGCGCAGCAGGGTTGTCTTGCCGCATCCGGACGGGCCCAGCAGTGCGAAGAACTCGTTGTCCCGGATATCGAGAGTGATGTTGTCGAGTGCCTTCACCGAGCCGTAATGCGCGCAAAGACCGCGGATCGTCACGAGTGGCTCTATCATTCTTTCTCCGTCATTCCTTCTCCGTCCTGCGTATCGCCAGGGCGCCGATGATCACTGAGGCGATCGTCAGGACCAGCAGCATCGCGGCCAAGGCGTTGATTTCGGGTGTGATGCCAAAGCGCACCCGCGAGTAGATGGCGATGGGCAACGTCGTGGTCGTCGGGCCATTCGTGAAGAACGCGATCACGAACTCGTCCAATGACAACGTGAAACTCAGCAGGGCTCCCGCGAGAACCGCCGGCGCGATCGTCGGCAATGTCACCCGCAGGAACGTGGCGGATCGTCCGGCGCCGAGGTCTTCCGATGCCTCTTCCAGGGAGCGGTCGAGCTGCACAAGTCTGGCCCGCACCACGGCGACCACGAACGCAACACCAAAAGCGGCGTGGGCGATCGTGATCGTGGTCAAACCGAGCGGGATCCCGCCGAGCGTGAAAAAGGCCAGAAGGCCGATGGCGAGCACGATGTCGGGCATGATCGCGGGCCCCATCGCCAGCGAGTCGAGGAACGTCGATCGGGCGTACCGGACCAGGCCGACAGCCAGCAGAGTACCCACAACCGTCGAGAATGCGGCCGCCGACAGGGCGACGGTCAACGAGCTGAGCAGCGCGCGGACCATGTCCGCATCGCGGAAGAACGCCGGATACCACCGCAGCGAGAAGCTCTGGAAGTGCAGCGCGGAATTCCCGCCGTTGAACGACATCGCGACCACGGTTGCAATCGGGACGTACAGGAACAGCAAGCAGACCACCAGAGGTAGCCACAGCCAGCCCAGTCGCCGCTTCCGCGCCGATCCAGGCCACGCCACAGATCGATTCTTCTCCACGGCGGCCGTATTGGTTCCGGGATTCATCACGATACCTCGGTGGCGAAACGGCGGCTCACGATTGATTGCAGCGCAAACAAGCCGAACAACAACACGATCATGATGAGTGCCAATGTCGCCCCGAAAGGCCAGTCCCGCGCCTTCAGGAACTGGTCACGGACGAGGTTCCCGACCATGACGGTCTTTCCACCACCCAGGAGTTCCGGCACGACGAAATTGCCGAGACTCGGTACGAAAACGAAAATGGAACCCGCGATGACGCCGGGGAGGCTCAGCGGCAGGGTCACGCGCAAGAAAGTAGTCACCTTGTTGGCGCCGAGGTTCGCGGACGCTTCGCGCAGCTCGACGTCGAGGCGCGCCACCGAGGCGTAAATCGGCATGATCATCAGCGGCAGGTAGACATAGACCAACCCCGCGACCACGGCACCCTTGGTATAGAGGAGAGTGAGCCGTTCATTCAGTATTCCGGAGCCGACGAGGACATCGTTGACCACGCCCTGGTTGCTGAGCAGGATCACCCACGCGTAGATCCGGATCAGGAAATTCGTCCAGAACGGAATGACGACCGCGACGAGAAGCACATTGCGCCACCGGCCGGGCGCCTGCGCGATCGCATACGCGGCCGGGTATCCGATCGCGAGCGCGATGGCCGTCGCGGCTGCAGCGATGCCGACCGACTCCACCAGGACCTTGCGGTACGTCGGTTCCCATGCGCGCAGGAAGTTGTCGAGCGTGAAGATGTAGTCCACGCCGCCGAAGCGTCCGCGCAGGAAGACCGTATAGCTCACCACCAGCAGGACCGGAACCGCCACGAACAAGGTGATGAAGACGAGGCCAGGACCCAAGAACACCAGCCGCTCGACACGACGGCGTCCTTGTGCCCTGGGCGCGTGTCCGAGGGTCACGACGATGTGACGTCAGTGGTCAGCTTCGTGTATTTCACCGCGTCAGGGCCGATGTCGACCAGGCCTTCGCCCTTCGTCAGATCATCGGCGCCAACATTCAACGCAGGGAATTTTTCCTTCAGCGTCGGGTCGACGAACTTCTGGGCCGCTTCGTTCGGAATGTTGTAGTAAACGTTGTTCGTCACCCAGGCGTGGATTTCGGGGTCGAGCATCATATTGACGAACGCGAACGCGGCATCCTTGTTCTTCGAGCCCTTCAGTACCACCATGGTGTCGACCCACAAGTCCGTTCCCTCTTTGGGAATGGTGAACTTGATGTCCGGGTTCTCGGCGATTCCGTAACCGCACCACCCGTCCCACGCCTCGGCCATCACGGCGTCTCCGCTGATCAGCTTCTCGTAGAAGATCGTGTCGTCATAGCCGAGCAGATGCTTCTTGGCGTCAATCAGCAGATTCTTGATCTGCGACAGTTGGCCGTCGTCCACCGCGTTGACGGAGAATCCGAGCGCCTTCTGCGCCGGGAGCGCGAGCCAACGCTCCGTCGACAGCATCGTGATCTTGCCGTCGTATTGGGGGTTCGGTCTGAGGATGTCCATCCACGACGTCGGGGCGGCATCCACCAGGTCCGAGCGATAGCAGATCCCCGTGTTCCCCCACGTGTACGGAACCGAGAACGTGTTGCCCGGGTCGTAGGCGAGTTTCGTCGCGGCAGGGAACAGATTCTTGATGTTCGGGACCTTCTCGCTGGTGATCGGTTCGAGCAGCCCGGCGTCGTTGAGGGCCTGCGCGTACTGGCCGGAGACGAAAGCGACGTCGATGCCCACGGCGCCGCCGGCCGTCAACTTGGCCATGACCTCCTCGTTCGTCGCGTGCTCGCTGACCGTCGCCGAGGCGCCGGTCTTCGCCTTGAACTGCGCCGCGATGTCCTCCGGCATGTACCCCGCCCAGTTGTCGATCACGATGGACTGCTGGGACAAATCGGTTGCGCTACTGCCGGATGGACCTTGCGATGGCGCGGTCGTGCCGCCTCCCGCTGAACTGCCTCCGGCTGAACTGCCTCCCGCTGAACTGCCTCCCGCTGAACCGCATGCCGCGAGCGCCGCGGCAGCGAGCAGGGACGCTGCTCCCAGCAGCGCGATTCGTGAGGATCCGGGGATGGCCATGGCGCCTCCTTGCGAGGGGTGGACAGGGCGTTGTTGGGCTACTTTGCACGGCCGTTCAGGAAAGTGCAAGTGTTTTCCAGCAGTTCAGACCGATCGACGTCAAGAAATTTGAACATCCCTTCAAACTATGGCCGACTTGTGGCACAGTGTCGTCATCGTTCGGGTGCGAGCCGCGGGCGCAGGTCACCGGGGCAGCGTGGGGAGTGCGGATGGCGAAGGGCAAGTCGCGACAGGCGCGTCGCGAAACCTTGGTGGGGGCAGCGCGGCAGGCCGTTCTCGAGTACGGGACCGATGCCAAGCTGGTCCATGTCGCGCACGCTGCGGGCGTCACCTCCGGTGCGGTGCTCTACCACTTCCCCGACGTCAAGGAACTGCTGCTCGAAGCGAACCGAGCCGGCCTCGAACGCTTCTATGACGAGCGGGTCGCCGCGTTGGCGACATTCGACGATCCTGTCGAACAACTCGTGGTCACTGTCCGCAACGGTCTGCCGGTGGACAGTCACGACGGCTCGGTGCGGCTGCTCTGTGAACTCGGTGGCGCCGCCGGCCGGCAACCCGTGTATGCGGCATTGCTGACATCCCTGTACGACCGGCAGGTGGCCATGTACGAGTCCATGCTCAAGGTCGGTGCGGCACGCGGGGTATTCCGGCTCGCATCCAACGCTTTGACGATCGCGCGGAACCTCGTGGCGCTGGAAGACGCCTACGGGTACCGCATCATCGCGGGCCACCCGACGATCGACCGTGATATCGCGGTGTCGCTCATCCTCGACTACGCGCGCACCGCAACCGACAATCCGCTCGTAATCAACTCCGAAGGAGATGACGAACAATGACCGAGCAGTTGACCGTGATGTTCATGCCGGAGTCGGCATATGGGCCGACCAACCAGTGCATCGGGCTGGGGAAGGTGCTGGTCGATCGGGGCCACCGCGTCATCTTCGCGTCCGAGCGTTCCTGGGAGGGCAAGCTCGAGCCGTTCGGATTCGTGGAGGCTCTCGTCGATCTCGCCGAGCCGGATCCTGCCGCGGGCCAGGAAGCCGCTGGCCAGTTCTGGATCGATTTCATCAACGACACCGCGCCGGAGTTCCGCAAGCCGACCATCGACCAACTCGCCACCTTCGTGCAACCGACATACCAGGCGCTCATCGACGGCGCGCGTTACGTCGAGCCCCAGCTCAAGCGGATCATCGCGGACTTCAAACCCGACGTGATCGTCGAGGACAACGTCGTCACGTTCCCCGCGCTGCTGACGTCCGGAGCCCCGTTCATCCGGATCGTCTCCTGCAATCCGCTGGAGGTTCGCGGCCCCGATATCGCGCCGGTGTTCTCCGGGTACGCCGCCGACGACAAAGCGGCCTGGGAGCCATTCCTAGCCCGTTTCGATGAAACCCACCGCGAGATGTGGGAGACGTTCAACCAGTGGGTCGTCGACCAGGGCGCGCCACCGCTGCCGCCTCGCGAGTTCATTCACACCTCCGAGGTGGCCAACCTTTACGTGTTCCCGGCGGAACTCGATTACACCGCTGCCCGGCCGCTGGGCGACACGTGGCATCGGATGGACTCCAGCGTGCGCGAAACAGATTCGCGCTGGGACATGCCCGACGCGTTCACGAATCGACCCGACGATGCCGCGCTGATCTACCTCTCGCTCGGGTCACTCGGCGGCGCCGATATCGGACTTCTGCAACGACTGATCGACCTGCTGGGCACGACCCGGCACAAGGTCATCGTCAGCATGGGTCCTCGGGCGGCGGAGATCCGCTTGGCCGACAATATGGTCGGTGCGGAATTCCTCCCCCAGACGAGCGTCATCCCACAGGTCGATCTCGTCATCACGCATGGCGGCAATAACACGGTGACCGAGGCGATGCACTTCGGCAAACCGATGATCGTGCTCCCCCTTTTCTGGGATCAATACGACAATGCCCAGCGGGTTCACGAGATGGGCTATGGCAGAAGGCTTTCGACCTACGCGTTCGCCGACGAGGAATTGTTCGACGCGGTCGACACCCTGGTCGGCGACACACGGGTACGCGAGCGCGCGGCCGCGGCCGGCGACTCGATCCGCGCGAGAGACGGCCTGCGCGTCGGCGCCGCCGTGATCGAGCGCGTGGGCGCCGAGTACCGCTCCTTAAGACGATGAGACACGCCGATGCACGATTCCCCCTGGCCATAGAACGGTATGACGGCGGCTACCGAGTCCTGCCGGTGGGCGACGGCGCCAGCACACGGCTCATTGCGTGGCTCGCGCGGCGCGACGAACCACCACCCGGTTTCCGGCTGCTCCGCGGGGTCGTGCCCCCGATCGAATCCCCCGCCGTGGAACGGCCCGTCACAGTCGATCAGACGAACCGGTCCGTGATCGTCGCCGAACGCGCCGTCGTGAAATGGATGTCGGGCGCGCTTCGCAGCCCCCATCCGGCGCCCGAGCGGCTGCGGCGGCTCATGGCCGCCGGATTCAGCGCAATGCCCGCACTCTGGGGGCTCGTCGAATGGCAACTGCCCGGTGGCGAATGGGCGCCGGCCGCGATTATCACCGGCCTCGTGAAGCAGGCGACCGACGGATGGACCTGGTGTCTTGCCCAAGCGAAGGCGGCCATGGGTCTCGCCGCAGAACCCGCCATCGCCGCCCACCGCACCGGGGAATTCGAATTCGCGGCGCAGCTCGGCGAACTCACGGCACAGATGCATCTCGCTCTCGCGGACACGCCGACCGGTCCCGTCGCCGTGCACGGCGACTTTCACGTCGGCCAGATTCTGCGGGACGGCGCGGGACGCCTCTACGTCACCGATTTCGACGGGAATCCGACGGTCAGTGCGGCGGAGAACGTCAAGCACCGACCGGCCGCCTACGACGTCGCGGGCATGGTGCTGTCCTTGGAGAACGTCGGGCATGTGGTGCAGCACTATCACCCGGACACGCCGGAGGCCGTCATCGACGGGTGGGTCGCAGCGGTCCAAACGGAATTTCTCGACGCGTACCGCCGGACCGCTGGCCGGCTTCTCGACGAGTCACTGTTAACGCCGTACATCGAGGAACAGATTCACCGCGAGCTGGCGTACGCCGATGCGCACCTGCCTGAGTGGCGTTACGTCCCCGAGGCGGCGCTGCGGCGAAGGCGAAGGCAAAGGCAAAGGGGGACGCTGTGATACCCGAGTTGTTCCTCGCCGACCTCGAGGAAAAACCCGATCGGCTGCGGAATTGGCGCAAGCGCGCGACGTGGGCGCTACCCACGCCGCCCGCGGAGATTCTGCTGCTCGGCATGGGCTCCTCCCATTTCGCGAACATGGTCGGGGCGGCGCGCCTGCGGAGTGCCGGCATCCGTGCGGTCGCCTAGATCGCGAGCAACGACGTGCTGCCCATCGTCGGGCGCGAGACGTGCGTCATCGCGGTGTCGGCCTCGGCCGAGTCCGCCGAAACGATCGACGCCGTCGAGCGGCTGGGCGTGCCGTTCATCGCACTGGCGAATCGGCGGGGGCGCCTCACCGACATGGCCGAGCGCGTGGTCTGGATGGAGGCCGGGGAGGAACGCGGCGGGGTGGCCTGCCGGTCCTACCTGCACACACTGGTCCTGCTGCTCGATCTCTGCCACGAACTCGCCGGGACACCGCCACCACCGGTCGACGACACAGCCGCGGCCACCGAGCACCTCCTGCACACGCGATCCGACTGGTTGACCCCGATGTCCGAGTTGCTGCTCGGGCCGGACGGGACGGCCATCGTGGCGCCCGCCCGCCGGCTCAGCTCGGCCCAGCAGTCGGCCCTCATGCTGCGCGAAGGCCCCCGTCGACCCGCCGTCGGGTGCGAGACAGGCGACTGGAGCCACATCGACGTGTACCTGACGAAGACCACGGACTACCGGATGGCCCTGTTCGCAGGATCGCGGTGGGAGCCGCAGCTGCTGGAGTGGGCCCGCGAGCGCGGCTCCACGGTGGTCGGCATCGGCGGGAATATCCCGGGCGCGTCATATTGCCTGCGCTATCCGGCGGATCAGAACGACGATGTTCGGCTGCTCACCGAAACGACCGTCATGGAACTCATCGCGGCGCACACATGGGTGGACAACGGCGAATTCCGACGGCAGGAACGGCAGGAACGGCAGGAAAGGAACTGAGGCATGCGCGGAATATCCAGCGGAATACCCAGCAGAATATCCAGCGGAGTTTTCAACGGAGTCTTCATCGGCGGCGAGCCCGCCGACGGCGGCGGCGCGGCGCGTGAGCTGATCGACCCCGCGACCGGCGTCGCCAGCGGCGCCGTCACCCAGGCCGGCGACGCCGATGTGGACCGGGCCGTCGCGACCGCGGCCGCTGCGGGGCCCGACTGGGCGGCACGCACCCCGAGTGAACGGTCCGCGATCCTGTTCGACGTCGCGGATGCGATCAAGAACGCCACCGACCTCATCGACATCGAGATCCGCGAGACCGGCAAGCCAACAGCGGTTTTCGCCGATGGCGAGCTGCCCTTCGGCCTCGACAACCTGCGCTTCTTCGCCGGCGCCGCACGCTCGCTCGCGGGCAGCGCCGCCGGCGTCCTGAGCAAGGGGTACACGTCGATGCTGCTGCACCGCCCCGTCGGTGTCGTCGCGGGGATCGCACCCTGGAACTTTCCCTTCATCATGGCAATCTGGAAGTTCGGGCCCGCCCTCGCCGCAGGCAATACCGTCATACTGAAACCGGCTCCTCAGACGCCCGGCTCCACTCTCCGGATTGCCGAGATCGCCCACGCCGCAGGCCTTCCGGCGGGGGTGCTCAACGTGGTGACCGGCGGCGCCGATATCGGCTCACGGCTGGTCGCGCATCCGGGTGTCCGCATGGTGTCGCTCACCGGATCCACCCGCGCCGGCCAGGACGTGATGAGCGCGGCCGCCGGCACCACCAAGCGCCTGCACCTTGAACTCGGCGGCAAGGCCCCCGCCATCGTCTTCGCCGACGCGGACCTCGCCCCCGCCGCTCGCGGGATCGCGATGGCAGCCACCTACAACACAGGGCAGGATTGCACGGCGCTGACGCGGCTCTACGTCGAGCGGCCCGTTTTCGAATCCGTCGTCTCGGCCGTCGCCGAGCAATTCGAGGCAATCCGTGTGGGTCCACCGACCGACCACTCGACGGACATCGGCCCCCTGATCGGCATCGACCATCGCGCGCGAGTGCACGGTTTCGTGGAGCGTGCGGTGGCACAGGGCGCAACCCTCCGCACCGGCGGAGTGATTCCCGCCGGCCCCGGCGCCTACTACCCGCCGACCCTGCTCACCGGCGCGCGGCAGGACTCGGAGGTCGTGCAGGAGGAGGTCTTCGGACCGGTGCTCGTGGCGCTCCCGTTCGATACCGAGGACGACGCCGTGCGCCTGGCGAACGACAGTCGTTATGGGCTCGCCTCCTCCGTTTGGACGAGCGATGCGCAGCGTGCCCTGCGCGTCACCCATCGGATCGACGCCGGCGTCACCTGGGTCAACGATCACCTGCCGATCGCGTCCGAGGCTCCGCACGGTGGCGTGAAGGCCAGCGGCTTCGGCAAGGACATGAGCCAGGAGTCACTGCTCGAATACATGGTCACGCACCACGTGATGCTGCGCCACGAGCCGCCCCCCTCGCACGACAGCTTCCGGCCAGCCTGACCTGCGCTGCCCGGCGTCTACCCGCGAGTATGACGACGCCTGACGCGACCTACTCGAGCCCGCTCGCGCTCTCGACTCGTGCCGACCGGTTGACAGATCCCGCCACCGACTGAAACACCGCCGTGGTCGGAAGGCAGCAGGGCTAATCCTGTCTACACGAAGATCTCCGCCAGGGTCGACCACGCGGCGGCGCGGCAGTAGACCGGAATGATGCTCACCGGCGCAGGTCTACTCACGACCGTCCCGCCGCGGATCATCTCGCCGGTCCACGCGTCGACCCAGTCTCCGGCGGGTAGGTAAACATCCCAGCTGGTGGCACCCTCCTCGGTAACGGGTGCGACGAGAAGATCGTTGCCCAGGAGGAATTGAAGCGGGTACTCCCAGACCTCCTGATCATCCGGCCAGTCAAAGAACAGCGCGCGCATCAAGGGCAACGATTCCCGAAGCGACAATCTCGTTTGCGTGACTAGATACGGCACCAGCCGTTCCCGCAATTGCACCCATCGGCGGAACTCGTCGACCACCGTGGCATCGCCGGTCTGCTGCGCGATGTTCCACGGCGTGCGGTCCCGCAGCGGCCGCTGATGGTGGTTGAACTCGGAGTGGTACTGCATGATCGGCATGAACGCCGAGGCCGCCGTCGCCCGCAGATACAGCTCAGCGTCAGGCACCGGTCCGGAGAATCCGGCGATGTCCCAACCCCAGTAGACGATGCCGCAGGCCGATGCCGTGACCCCCGCGGTGATGGAGGAGCGAAACGCCTCCCACGTGGAATCCTCGTCGCCCGCCCACACGATGCCGTGCGCCTGTGTGCCGGTGAATCCGGCGCGCGAGAACGTCACCGGCGCCTTGCCCTGGTCGCGCAACAGGTCGCCGAACGCGCGGGCGTAGGCGACGGGGAAAAGGTTGTTCGCCTCGTCGCCGCGGCCAGCCGCGAAGCGAAGGTCATGTCCCCACGCGTGCTCGCCGCCGTCGGTCTTGAAACCGTCGATGTCGTACTCGCGCACCAGGTATCGCCGCTTGTCCGTCCACCAGGCGCGCGCGGTGGGGTCGGTGAGGTCCGGCATCAGCGCGTCCGGGAACCACCAGCCGCGGTTGCGGTACGGAGTCCCGTCCGCCTCGCGGACCGCCAAACCTCGCTCGGCCATCACCTGCGCGTCGGCGCGCGCCTGGCCGGTCACGTCCAGTTCCCAACCCTCGCCGACGTCGAGATCGGTGCGCTGCAACGGAATCTGCCACAGGATCACCTTGATACCGCGGGCGTGCAGTTCATCGATCATGGCCTTCGGATCGGGCCACGCGCCGTCCGCCGCGTACATGAAGTCGGCCGCCGCGTGCGGGCTGCCGTCGAGGTTCGCGGCATACCGAGCATCGCGGAACGCAGTGAACGTGCACTCGTCGCTCCACGCCTCGATCACTACCACGCCGACCGGGATCGATGCGTCGCGATGCGCATCCATCTGCTGCATCACAAGCTGCTGTGTGTTCCACTCGTTGCCCGAGGCCCACAGCCGGAACACCCAGTCCGGCAACATCTCTGCCCGACCGACATCGTCGCCGAACGCTGCCAGCACCTGCTGGGGGGAACCGTCATAGATCGCAACCCCTACCCGCGGCTCGTCGCCCAGGGCAACCTCCACCCAGATTCGGTCGGGCTCACTGCCGCCGACGTCGAACCAGCAGCGGCGCGATGTCTCCACATGAAAACCCCAGCCCGTGCCGCCCACCACATGCGCGAACGGCATGGGGAGGTACGTCCGGCCGACGCGGCCCTGCGACTTGTACTGCTCGAACACCACCGAGTCCGGTGTGCGGCCCCGCTGGTCAAGAGCATCGAACCGCTCCCCGAACCCCACCACGTGTTCGCCGGGTGCGAGCGCCAGGGCGAAGCGAATACGGTCGGCCGCGCCGGGGCCGTCCGGTCCCCTCGCACGGCGCCAGCTCACCGACCCGGGCACCAGCTTCGCCGGAGCAAACTTCAGCTCCGCGCCCGCGGGCGGATCGGCCTGCCACTGCACGGGTTCCACCGTGAACCAGTCTGTCGTATCGCGGCGACCGTCCACCGTAGTCGCGAGAAACCTGTACTGGTAACGAGTGTCGGGCTCAACCGGTGGGATTGTCGTCTCCCATGCGTCCCCGTGCGCAGAACCTGCTTCCGCCTGCGCCTCGGCGAGGTGCCCCTCCCCGCCGATCGCAGCCAACGCCGCCGCGGCGTTCGCAGCGGCGATGGCCGGTGCCAACGCGATCCGCATCGTCTTCCGTCCACGTGCGTCCTCGGCGACCCACTCACACACCACCTCGACGAGCGGCTCCGTCGCCACCACTCCCAGCCAGACCTCGTGCCCGACTTCAGGAATGGCGGGCACACGCTGATCGGCCGTGGCGGCGTACGGATGCTCGGAACCATACGGCCGGTGCTTCAGGAAGGCGCCGCTCGTCGCATATTCCGTCACACGGACCGTCACAGCTCCCCCAGAAGACCGAGCTCGTCGCCGAGGATCAAGTACATGCCGTGGCTCCACAGCAGCGGCGTGGCGACCGGCCCCCACCGGTCGATCCACTCCTGCCGGCGCGCGGGATGCAGCAGGACGTCCGACACCTGCTCGGGCAAGTGCCCGTCCGCGTCGGACGTGGCCGCTGCCCATCGCAGCTGTCGCCACGCGCCGTCTACATCGCCTGCGGCACAGAGGTTCCAGCCCAACAGGCACGACAGCAGCGGCCATTGCCCGCCGCCGAAGAACACGTCCGCCCGGAAGCGGTGCACCCCTCCGCCGACGTTCAAGTCGCGATCGACCCGGCCGAGCGTCGCCTTCGCGACGGCGCCGCCCACGGGCACCAGCCCGAACGGCACGATCGCCGCCGGCAGCGATCCGTCGACCGCGTCCGAGCCGATCCATTTCACCAGCGATCGCGAGCTGTCCATCGCCTCGCGGACCGCAACATCCCGGACGCGGCCGGCGGTTTCGTGCGCAGCCCGCCGCCTTCCGGCGTCGAGTTCACCGAGGCCCGCCGCCGCCATCAAGCCGCCGTACACGGCCGCCAGCGTCGAGGTATGACGCTGTTCGCGATGTTCCTCCCACCAGTCGTAGCAGGCCATCTCGCCGACGGCGCACAGGTAGTCGACGCACACCTCGATGCCGCTCACCCACTGGGCCAGGTTTCGCCCATGACGTCGCCCGTGTGTGGTCACGGACCACAACCAGGTGCCGTATCCGTCGGTCTGGAAATCCCACCACGGATCGGAGCCGTCGTCGCCGCGCAGCGTGAACCGGGTCGGCAACAGGAGTTCCGCGTCCGGCGCGGCGCCTTCCGCGACGGATTGCGCGATACGCGCAACGCGGTCCGCCCGGTCGGCGAGCACTGCTGCCACCCAGTTATGGAACCTGTCCGCCGACCCCGGCGCACCGGCACGTGACATGCCTTCTGCGGTAAAGGATCCGTCCCGCAGCCACGCATAGCCGCGGTAGGCCGAGAACGTCGGGCACGCCGGGTAGGCACCGCCCGCATCCTGCAGGTCCGCGATGATGTCGCGGCTCACCCGGCCCAGCCGGATCAGGTCTCCCCGATCCAGCTGGGCCACGTCCTGATGCTTAACAGACAACGAACCGTCCGCCTTCAATCGTCATTCGATACCGTTGCGCTGCTATGGATTTCGCACGGCGCACTAGCCGCCGAGCAGCGAGGTCACCATCTTCTCGGCGGCCGGCAGCGAGTCCTCGATCTTGGTGTGCCCAGCAGCCGCACCGGTCAGCGCGTTGTCGATCGCGTCCTGCATCTCCTGCTGCCGTTCGATGGTCGGTGGCAGTACCGCGTTGTCCAGGGCATCGAACACGGCCTTGCGGTTCGCCGGTTTCGGCTGATCCAGGTAGGCGCCGAGCTTGGTGGCGTCGGAGATGGGCGGAAGCTCCCAGCCGCTCGCGAGCCGGGCGCTGACCATCGCGTCGGAGCTGGTGAGGAACTCCAGCCACTTCTGCGCCGCCGCAGCGTTCTTCGACGTCGCGCTCACGGCGACCGAGTTGGCGAACATGGCCGATGCCTTGTTCGTGTTTCCAGGTTCAACGACGATGTCCCAGTTGAAGGGCACATTCGCAAGCGCCGCGAACATCCAGATGCCGGTGTGCCACATGGCGAGCTTGCCGGACTTGAACAGGTTCGTGTCGAAGTCCGGCGTACCGGCGCCGTCGGCCGCCGTCGGCATGACGGTTCCCGACCTGTCGATCAGTTGGTGCGCAGCCGCGATCCCTTGCGGTGATGCAAAAGTGGCCGCGGTCTTGGCGGCGTTGAAGAACTGGCCGCCGTTCTGCGCGAGGACCTTGTAGAACTCGTTGTACGAGATCGGCTGGTAGTCACCCCAGATCCCCTTTGCCTTGTCCGTGAGCTTCTTCGCCGCCGCGTTCTCGTCCGCCCACGTCCAATTGGCGTTCGGCGGCGCGACCCCGGCCTTGTCGAACAGGTCTTTGTTGTAGAACAACACCACGTCGGAGAACGACTCGGGCAGTGCAAACTGCTTGCCGCCCATGTTGAATCCGTCAATCAGGCTCTTCTTGTACGGGGACGGGTCGACGTTCGCCAGCGGCGCGAGAGCGCCGGACGCGGAATACGACACGAAGTGCTGGTAGTCGAGCTCGAACGCGTCGGCGGCGGTACCACCCGCGATGGCCGTCTGGAGCTTCGTGAAGTAGTCCGCGTACGGCAGCGTCTCGACCGTGACCTTGATGCCGGGGTTGGCCGCTTCGAACGCGTCGACGATCTTCTTCAGGTCCGCCTCGTGCCCGCCGTTGGCGGAGAACTCCATGTACGTCACATCTCCGGTCACGGCATCGGCAGGTGCATTGCTCCCGCTGCTCTCCGCCGGCGAGGATTCCGAAGAGGATCCCGACGAGCTTTGTGACGACGATGACGATGTGTCCCCAGCCGGGCTCGACTGCGACGACGTGCCCGATCGACTCGCCGATCCCTGGGCGCATGCGCCGAGCAGCAATGCGAGCCCACTGATCGCGGCCACGGCGAGCGTGGTTCTGGTGCGTTTCACAACCTGATTCCTTTCCATTGGACCGATGCGCGGCGCATCGGGATGATCACTTGATTCCGGTATGTGCGAGCCCGGCGACGATGTGCCGCTGGGCAAGGACGAACACCACGGCGATCGGCACGATGGACACCACCGAGCCGGCCATGACGACGTCCCACGCGGTGGTGTATTGGCCGTGCAGCGCCGACAGGCCCAGCGGGAGCGTCATCAGCTCCGGCGAGCGGATCACCACCAGCGGCCACAGGAACGAGTTCCAGCTCGCCATGAACGCGAGGATCGCCACCGTCGCGAGGCTTGGTTTGATCAGCGGCACAATCACTTTCGCGAAGATCCGCAGGTGGCTCGCGCCGTCGATCACGGCGGCCTCGTCGAGTTCCCTCGGCACAGCCTCAATGGCCTGCTTCAGCAGGAAGACGCCCAGCGCTGAAGCCATCGACGGTGCAAGCAGTGAGAAGTAGGTGTCCTGCAACGACAGCAGCTTCATCTCGATGAACAACGGCACCACCAGCACCTGCAGCGGAACCATGAGAGTGGCGAGATAGGCGCCGAACACCACGCTACGGCCGCGAAAACTGAGCCGCGCGAAGGCATACCCGGCCATGGCGCCCGTGACCAGTTGCAGCGCAACCGATGCCACCGCGATCGCGAACGAGTTGACCACGATCCGCCACATCGGCAGCGTCGCGAACAGCGTGCGGTACGCGTTCAGCGTCGGGTCCTTCACCAGCAGAGTCGGCCCGTTCGCCAGCGTCCCCTCGGGCGTGATCGACGTGACCACGGTCCACAGGAACGGGAACAGCATCACCGCGGCGCACGCGACAAGTGCCAGGTAGAGCAGCACCCGGCGCAGCGTGATCCGGCGGTGGGGCGCGGCCCGGAACATCGTCATACTCGATGGCCCAGGCGATGTCGCGACCGATCCTTCACGCATGGGTCACCCACCGGCGTTGCCCGGCCAGTTGCCCGGCGGTGATCGCGAGGATGACGACGAACAGGATCCACGACAGCGCGGCGGCGTCCCCGGCCCGGCCGTAGCGGAAGGTGAGGTTGTAGATCTGGCCCACCACCACCTGTGTCGCGCCCTGCGGCCCACCGCCCGTCATCACGAACACCTGGTCGAACACCTGCAGGCCGTTGATCAGCGAGATCACCACCACGAAGAAGGTCGATGGCGAAAGCATCGGCCAGGTGACCCGCCGGAAGCGTTGCCAGCCGGTCGCGCCGTCGACGGTCGCCGCCTCCTGCACATCGCCCGGGATCGATTGCAGCCCGGCCAACATGATGACCATCACGAAGCCCAGGTCCTTCCACGCCGAGGCGAGAATGATCGACGGCATCGCCCAGTCGGGGTCGGTCCACCACCCCGGTTGACCGAGTCCGAGGGCGCCGAGGACGGTGTTCACCACCCCGTGCGCCGGGTTGAGCAGCCACTGCCAGACCAGCGCCACCACAACCCAACTCGTGATCACCGGCAGGAACACGGCGGCGCGGAAGAAGGAGCGCGCGACCAGCTTCTTGTCGAGTACGTACGCGAGCGAGAGGCCGCCGATGTAGACCAGCGGGAGGTAGCCGACGATGTAGGCGCCGGTGTGCAGGAAGTAGTCGAGCGTCGCCGGGTCGGTGAGCAGGCGCCGGTAGTTGGCGAATGCGACGAAGGTGGGCGCCGAGATCAGGTTCCACTTCGTGAGGCTCACCCAGATCGACGCCAGCATCGGGATCACGGTGAACAGCAGCAGCGGAACGGCGCTGGGCAGCAGGAAGACGAGCACCCAGCCCGCGTTACGCCAGCCGGACCCGCGGCGGCCGGGGCGCATCCGACGCGCCCCGCGTGAGCGGCGATCGGTGTCTTCCGGCCCGCTGTGACGGTCGCGCTGCGCTGAGTCTCCTTGCCCTGAAACGGCTATGACGTCGTTCGCGTCCGCGCTCCGGGCCGCCGCGAAGCTCGCCGGGGTTGGTGTCATGGCCGTGCTCCGGCCGTCGGCGATGCCAGGTTTTCGGCCGGACGCTGCAGTCTGGCCCGGACCCACCGCCCCTGTTCGCCGCCGGCCCCGCTCGCGTCGAACGGCGCGGACAGCACCAGTGCGGCGGCGCCGAGCGCCCATTGGTAGTCCGACCAACTTTCCACCAGGAACGGCACGCCGCGGCGGGACGGCATGAGCCCGCTGCGGAACGATGTTTCGAACCCGGGTTGCCAATAGGGCCACGCGTCGGTGCCCTCACCGAGCAGCACCACGATCTCCGGGTCGAGCATCTGGACCACTCCGGATAGCGCCCGGCCGAGGACGTCGCCGGCGTCGGTATAGATCCGCCGGGCGGCATCGTTGCCCTGCCGCGCGGCTTCGAGAAGCTCTGCGCCGCCCTGTCTCCCGGCCAGCACGCCCCGCTCGTGACCCTTCTGCACGAGCGCGGACGCGCCGATCAGGGCCTCGAGACACCCGCGCGAGCCGCATTCGCACACCGGCCCCGCGGGGTCGACAGACATGTGACCGATCTCGCCGGCGCCACCGTTCGCGCCGCGGCGCACGATCCCGTCGATGACGATGGCCGAGCCGACACCGCGACCGATGGTCACGACGAGGTAGGTGTCGTGATCCTGCCCCGCACCGTAGAGTCGGTCGGCGACCGCGACGGCGTTGACGTCGTTCTCGACCAGCACTGGCAGGTTGAGCCGGGTGCGCAGGATCGCCCCGATCTGCGCAGCCGACCAATTCAGTGTCGGCGCATCGACGATCCCGGAATCGCGCGAATCCACGGAACCGGGGACCGCGACGCCGACTCCGAGCAGACGGCCGGGCAGGGCACCGATCACCTCGCCCAGGCCCCGCGCGAGCTGGTCAAGGGAGTCGGGCCGGAGCGCCGCGAACTCGACGGTCTGCGACGACTCGACCGTGCCGTCGAGACCGACCTGCACCACGGCGATGTGGTCGGCGGTCACCTTGACGCCGACGGCGGTCCCGGCGGAGCTGACGAGTTCGAGCAACCGGGCCGGCCGCCCACCGCGCGAGGGCGCGAGATCATCGGTCTCCGCGATCATCTCGCGCGCGATCAGCAGCTTGCAGATCTGGGTGACGGTGGCCGAACTCACCTTCAGCGCGCGGGCGAGGTCGGCCCGGGACATGGCGCCGCGGGAGCCGAGCATGCCGAGGATCGAGGACTGGATCATCGTGTCCTGCATCGGCGTGGATTCGACGCTCATCGCTCCTCGCTTCACGGTCGGCATGGTAGCAGTCGTTTATTCATGGCTTTGTTTAGTAGTAAGTAAAGCAGCGCGAGTCTGACTGCAAAAGAGTCGTTACCAGATCGTGACTATCGCGGATCGCCTGGGCCTCCCGGCGCATGGCCAGGTGGTCAGCGGCCAGGCCGCCGGCAGACGCGGCGCGGCTGGCGAATTCTCCGGCGAGACGTTGCGGCCACACAATGGGTCGGGAGCCGAACCGGATGGGCGCGGCACATAGATGACGCGTTGTCAGATCTTCCGTGTACCCTGCCGGGAACGCAGAAGGAAAGACGCCGAACAGGAGGAGCGGATGAGCGATGCTGCCATCGTTGCCGAGGGCCTGGTGAAGGGCTTCGGCAAGTCCGTGCGAGCGCTCGACGGGGTGTCGTTCGCGGTGCCGTCCGGCACGGTGCTCGGGCTGTTGGGCCCGAACGGCGCCGGCAAGACGACCGCGGTGAACGTGCTCACCACGCTGTTGCTTCCGGATGCCGGCCGGGCGTTCGTCGCGGATGTGGACGTCGTCAAGCATCCTGCCGTGGCGCGCCGCCGTTTCGGGTTGGCGGGTCAGTACCCCGCGGTGGACGAGATGCTGACAGGTATCGAGAACCTGACGCTTGTCGGCCGTTTGAACCATCTGTCCCCGCGTGCCGCTCGGGAGCGCGGAGTCGAACTGCTCGACCAGTTCGGGCTCACGGAGGCGGCACGACGCATCGCCAAGACGTATTCGGGGGGCATGCGCCGCCGGCTTGACCTCGCCGCCGCGCTGATCTGTCGGCCGCCGGTGCTCTTTCTGGACGAGCCGACGACGGGCCTCGACCCGCGCAGCCGCATCGATCTGTGGAGCGTGATTGACGATCTCAAGCGGGGCGGCACCACACTGCTGCTGACGACCCAGTACCTGGAGGAGGCGGATCGACTCGCCGACCGGGTTGCCGTCGTCGATCACGGCCGGGTGATCGCGGAAGGCACGCCCGCGCAGCTCAAGTCGGAATTGGGTGGGGCCGTCGTCGAGATCCAGCTCGAGAACCCGGAGCACACGGGCCGGCTGCGGGAGGCGGTGGCCGGCCTCGGCTCCGGTGAGGTCAGCGTGAACGGTGACGTCGCGACGGTTCCGGCCGAGGGCACCGCGACCCTCGTCGAGGTGGTGCGTGCGCTCGATGCGGCCGGTCTGGAGGCCCGGTCGTTGCAGCTCCGGGAGCCGAGCCTGGACGATGTGTTCCTCGCGCTGACCGGTCATGCCGCCGAGGAGGCCGGGCCGCCGGACGGTGCGCCCGGCGCCCGGGCCGCTGCTACCGATACCGCCGTCCGACGGGAAGTGCACTCATGACGCAACTGTCCGCGCCCCTGCCGCCGCTCGCGCTTCCTACCGGCGGCGCATGGTGGGCGGTACGCGACACCATGGCCATGGCCGGCCGCAATGTGCGCCGGCTGATGCGGCAGCCCGAGATGGTGATGTTCAACATCGTCTCCCCCATCATGTTCGTGCTGTTGTTCCGGTACGTGTTCGGCGGCGCGATCGGCGGGCTGAACGGGATCAACTATGTGAACTACCTGATCCCCGGCATCGCCGTGCAAACGGTCCTGTTCAGCGCGGGGGTCACCGGTTTCGCGCTTTCCGACGACCTGCAGAAGGGGTTCGTCAACCGGCTCAGATCTTTGCCGATGTCCCGCAGCGCGGTCTTCGGCGGCCGGGTCGTCGCCGACACGCTGAACAACGCCATCGGCCTGCTGGTACTCCTCGCCACCGGGTTCGTGGTGGGTTTCCGGCCGGCGAGCGTGTCGGGTCTGATCCTGGCCGGTCTGCTGCTGCTCCTGTTCGCGCTGGCCGTGAGCCTGGGGTAGGCGCTGATCGGGCTCACCGTCCGAAGCCCGGACGCGGTGAACGCCGCGACGTTCCCGATCATCTTCCCGCTCACGTTCGCGTCGTCGGCCTTCGTGCCGGTGGCCACCATGCCGAGTTGGTTGCAGGGGTTCGCGACGCACCAGCCGGTGAGCGTGGTGATCAACGCGGCCCGGTCGTTGATCCTCGGCGACACGGCGACCGGCGCTCAGCGCGAGATGCTGCTGGCCGGTTCGACGACCGGATCGTTGGTGTGGCAGTCCTTGGCCTGGACCGTGGGCATCGGCCTGCTCTTCGGGCTGCTGTGCACCCGGAAGTACCGCAACATCGGCCGGTGACGCGTCGGCGTGCCGTTCGCAGCGGCCAGGCCTGGGTCTCGGTGAGCGGCACGCCGACGAGTTGGGTGGATCGACGCCAACTGCCTACATTGGCCGCATGACGCAAATCTCCATCCAACGACGACGCACCGGCTTCGACATCGCATGGGGCATCCTGCTGATCATCGGCGGCCTGATCGTGCTCGGGGACGTGGTCATCGCGACCGTGGTCACCGTCCTGTTTCTCGGGTGGATGGCGCTGATCACGGGCATCGTCGGGGTAGTCGCGTCGCTGTTCAAGATCGGCAAGGGCGGGGGATTCTGGTCCACGCTGCTCACCGGTGCGCTGGTGGGCGTGCTCGGCCTGATGATCCTGCGGCACCCGGAGATCGGCGCGGGCGTGATCACGCTGATGGCCGGCATGGTCTTCCTGGTCGCCGGGATCGTCCGCCTGATCGCGGGCGTGCAACCCGTGCCGGGGCGCTGGATGTTGGTCGTCAGCGGCATCGCGGGCATCGTCCTGGGCCTGATCGTGCTGTTCAACCCGGTGCAGGCGACGTTCACGCTGCTGGGCGTCCTGCTCGGCATCAATCTTCTGGTGGACGGCGTGACACTGATCCTCTGGGGCCGCGTGCACGTCGACGTGACCTCCAACCCGGCCGGCTGAGGACCGAATCTCGGCCGCCTGACCGCCGCACCCCGGATCACTACGCACCAGCGAGTATGACGGCGCCCCACGCGAACTGACCTGGGCCCGCCCGCGCTCCCGATACTCATGCCGGCGAGTCGCCGGCCAATGCGCTATCAGGTCGCGAGTGCCATCAATACGACACCGCCGAGCACCTGCAGCACGCCGGCCATCTGAAGCGTTGACAGGCGTTCCTTGTGGACGAGTCGCCCCAGGAGCACGGTCACGGCCGGGAAGAGCGACGCGAATACCGCGACGACGGTCAACAATCCGGCGCGACTCGCGAGGGCGAAACACAAGTTCCCCGCGAAGCCCGCAACCCCTATGGCGATCGTCGCGGCCAGCGGCCAACCGGTGATCCGCGGC
>JAFIHI010000163.1 GCA_017848755.1 Nakamurella sp.
GGGGGAGGACGGCCGCCGCGCCCGGTCGGTTAACCCGCCGCGCGGGGGTCACATTGGCCGGCGCCTACGACGGGTCCGGCTACGAGCAACCCCGTTTCCTGGTGGTGCGCGGGGACGGGCAGGCCATTCAGGTCACCCGGGTCTTGTACGAGGTTTTGGCAGCCCTGGACGGCACACGCGACGCCGTGGCCGCCTCGGCCGCCGTGAGCAGCAAGATCGGTCGGGAGCTCACCGCCGACGGCCTGCGCCTGCTCGCCGAGCAGAAGCTACGACCGCTCGGGCTCCTGGACGATCCGCCCGGAGTCGCGTCACCGGCCCAGGCGGCACCGGTCGCAAACCCACTGCTGCGGGTGCGGCTGCACGCCACCCTGCTACCGGCGCCCTGGGTGCCGCGGCTCGGTCGGATCTTCGCTCCGCTATTTCATCCGGTGCTCGTGGTCGGCGTGGTGGCGCTGTTACCGGCACTCGATGCCTACCTGCTGTTTCACGCCAGCCTGTCCGCCGCGATGCGCCGCGTGATCATCGAGCCGGCGGACCTGCTCGCGCTTTTGGGCGTCATGGTCGTCGCCGCTCTGTTTCATGAGACCGGCCACGCGGCAGGCTGTGTGCGCGGCGGCGGGCGGCCCGGCGCGATCGGCGTCGGACTGTACGTGATCTTCCCCGCGTTCTACACCGACGTCACCGACGTCTACCGACTATCTCGCCGCGGTCGGCTGCGCACCGACCTGGGCGGGGTGTACTTCTCCGCGATCGTGGCGGCATGCGCCGGTGCCGTGCACGTCGCGACCGGCGAGCCTGTCGCACTCGTGGTGTGCCTGCTCGCCCAAACCGAGTTAGCCCAACAACTGTTGCCGTTCGTCCGGCTCGACGGCTACTTCGTTCTCGGCGACCTGATCGGCATCCCGGACCCGTTCGGCCGGGTGAGACCCATCCTCGAGGGCCTGCTGCCCGGCCGTCATCTCGATCCGCAGATATCGCAACTTCGCCGCGGCGTGCGCATCACCGTCACCGTGTGGGTGCTCCTGGTGGTGCCCCTACTCGCTGCAGGGCTGGCGCTGTTGGTGTGGCAACTGCCAACCATCGCCACCGCCACCTGGGCGTCCATCCTGCACCAGTGGGCGGCGGCGCAAACCGGGTGGGCGGCCGGTAACCCCTTCGCCGTCATCCTGGCTGCCGTCGCCGCCGCGATCGCCGCGATTCCCGCCGTCGGCGTCGCGTTCCTCGGCTACACCCTGCTCCACCGCGCCACACGCTGGGCCGTGAACCGCGACCGCAAACGGCGCGACACTATCCACCAGCCGCAGCCGACCGGAGATGATCCGCCATGACCTCCCACCCACAACCCCGCCGCCGTGTCACGCGTGCTTGGCCGCGACGCATCGCCGCACTCGCGCTCGCCGTGGCCGCCGCCGGTCTGACAGGCCCGCCGATCGCCGTTGCCCAGGTACGGCCCGACCCGCCCGCATCCCCCGCCGCGATGACGGCAGACGTCATCGGGCCGCTGCCGCTTCCCGGCGCCGGTGGTCTGCGGCCCGACCTGGTCGCATCAGCCCAACCCACCGCCGCCGACCCACAGACGACCGACAGCCAGACCACAGCCCTGATCTTGAACAGGCCCAGCAAGGCCAACACCGTCGCCACCGCCTCCGCGACCTGCGACGGCTGCGCAGGCACCGCCACCGCCGCTGCGCACGTCCGGTTCCTGCCCGCGGCAGGGTCCATCCGCGCCGACAACGTGGCCACCGCATGGAACGCGAACTGCGAAAACTGCAGCGCACAAGCGGTATCCATCCAGGTTGTCACCGCCCGCACCGCCGCATCCGTCACCGTCACCAACCGCGCCCTCGCGATCAACGCCACCTGCACCCGATGCGACAGCACCGCCGTCGCCATTCAATACGTACTATTCGGCGCCGGGCCTATCCGGCCGCGCCCGGATACCACCACGCCCGACGCGGAAACCGGGCAACTCGCCACCCGCATCACGCAGACGATGCGCTCCACCCCGCCCAACCTGCAGCGCGCCGCGATCCTCGCCGATGCGCAACAAACCCGCGTCGATCTGCAACAACGCTTCGGCGCCAGCAGCGCCACCGTCACCGTCGATTACCAAACCGGCTGACGCCGCGACACCGCCGCCCAGCCGGGCACGTTGGCGCAGTCTGTTCGACCACGATGGACGCGCGACTGCCCAGCCGTGCGCGGCAGGAACGGTTGGGCCGAGTCGGTACTCACACCGTGACCGCCAGAGAGGCGCCAGGCTCGATCAGACGAGCTTGCTGCAATCCAGGTCGAGACCGAGTTCCAGGCGCTGCAGGTCAGGCGCCACGGTGCCACAGCCCAGACAGCGCACGCCGCGGAACACCGTTCGCGGTTCCGAGCCTGCCGGCGCAGCCGGACTGATCCCGGGGAATGCACCGGCGTGACGGGCGAACAGCCTTGGGTGCTGTCTCGCGACGAGCGCGTGCATCTCGCCGACGGTGCGCGAAGGGTGCTTCATGTTAGATACCGTCTGTCGCAACGCATGTTCATAAGCCTCGAACGGAAACCGGATCGACATGAACAGGTCCGGGTTCACGACGGAGATCGCGGTGCCGACAAGGTCGACCTCCGCGAAGTCGTCCACGTCAGCCGCGACGAGGAACACCGCCCCAGCCATCTCCGCGTCTGCAAGAATCTGCCGGTCGGACCGTGTGGTGCTTGCGAATCGGCCCGCGTTCCGACCAGTGGGTCCGAGTTCCCGGCCGAGAATCTCACGCAGCGCGGTGACGGAGGTCGCCCTGGACGGAAGGTGCCGGTTGGCTTGC
This sequence comes from Nakamurella sp., assembly GCA_017848755.1. Taxonomy (GTDB): domain Bacteria; phylum Actinomycetota; class Actinomycetes; order Mycobacteriales; family Nakamurellaceae; genus Nakamurella. The sequence goes on from JAFIHI010000163.1 coordinate 2,808, forward strand.
ACCTCGGCGTATTCACTCCAGGTGAGCGCCAGGCCGGCCGGGTCGCTGCCGGCGATCAACAACGTGCGTGTGACCGGCCGGGCCAGAGTGTCGGCGTCGATGAAGACCAGCGGTGGATCAGTCGCCATGCAGGTCGGCTTCGATGTCGTCGCTCGTGGCGGCAATCATTGAGCCAACCAGCTTGTCGCGGTATGCCTCGAACTCCCGAAGCGGGATGCGGTGGTGAGTGCCGACCTTGATGGCTCTGATCTCGCCTGCTTCGATCTTCCGCGTGACCGTCGAGCGGGACATGCCCAGTCGCAGACCAGCTGCCTGCGGGGACAGGAACTCCGGGCGGGAGCGGAGGCTGACCACCTCACCGTTCTCACGCGCCCGGAGCACGTACGACTTCATCGCGGCGAGCCATTCCTCTTCAGACTGCCGCGATGGATCGATCGTCAGTTGGGCGTGCATGGCGCTAGCTTAACAAGGTCAGCACAGTTACGGCTGCGCCAACTGCTCACCGTGATCGGCAGGTCATCATCGATCACGGCCACGGAAGCCCTGGCGCAACGATAGACGTACACGCGCACAAGTAATCAGCGCCGGTCCCCCACTGGGGCCGGACAAGACAGCAAGCCAGCAACAGTCCCATCGCGCCCCGGCCGGCGTCGAGTGTCACCAGTCGGGCCGATGTCGGCCGGGCAAGATCGCCACGACAGCGCGTTCCCGCAGTTCAGCGTGGGTGGCCAGGGCCGGGATCGAACCGGCGACCTTCCACTTTTCAGGCGGGCGAATTGACTGCCATCCCAGACCGCGCAGGGCCGTGACCTGCGCTTTCAGGATCACACCACATCGCGGGGAAGGCCCCGCTGAACCCCCGTTGCTACAACGGTTGCTACAGCGGGAAGATCAACTCCTGCCGCCGTCTGCGTCGCCCGTCGGACGTAACGCCCACCCCGGCCCCCGAGAGTCCCAGTCACGAAACCCGACGTGTGATGGTTTATCAACATTCCGTTGGTCGAGTGAGATGTGATGATTTCTTCTCACTTCGGCACAACAAGTAGTAATGTGACGATATGGCAACATCTGGCATCGGTGAGGTGACCGTGAGGTCCGCGGCCGGCCTGGGGCGTGCGCTGCATGTCGCCCGCATCGCCCGCGGGCTTACCCAGGGCGAGGTGGCCGAACTCGCACGAACCGACCGGTTCTCGGTCGCGCAGATCGAATCCGGCCGGTCCACCAGGGCGGTCGAGAAGTTGTTCGACGCGCTCGCGGCGCTCGACCTCGAACTGGTTGTCCGGCAGAAGCGGGGGTGGTCGCAGTGATTGAACTGGACCTCTGGCTGCATGGTGCGCTGGCCGCTCGTGCCGTGCCTATGCGGGCCGGCCGCCGAATCGTGATCGACTACACCGACGAAGGCCGGGCCGGATACCGGGGCGGTGCGCCGATCCTGTCGTGCTCGCTGCCATCGATGAACGGCCCGTGCCCGCCCGCCGCATCCCGAGCCTTCCTCGAAGGGCTGCTGCCCGAGGGGGCCGCTCTGACCGCCGCCGCTTCCCGGCTGCGCGGAGTCGGGCTCGACCTCAGCGGTGCGCCGGAGACCGCCTGGGACGCCGCGGCGCTGCTTGCCGAATACGGCCGGGAGTGCGCCGGGGCGGTCGTCGTCGTGCCCGCCGGCGACGGTCCCCCGCATCACGGCCGGCCATCCGAGCCACTGACTGACCGCGACCTGACCGACCTCATCAACGGTCTGCCGGCGGCGCCGCTCGGGTCCGACCCGGCGCGGGAAATCCGACTGTCACTCGCGGGGGCACAACCGAAACTGCTCCTGACGAGAGTGGAGGGGCGGTGGTGTCGGCCGCTCGACGGCTACCCGTCCACACACATCTTCAAACCGGAAACAGTGTGGCCGCATGCCGCCCGGAACGAGAACCTGGTGCTGCGTCTCGCGCGCGACTTCGGGCTGTCCGACAATCCGGCGTGGGTCGAACAAGTCGGTGGCAGAGACGTGCTCATCGTCCAGCGCTACGACCGGATGACCGACCCAGACGGCGTGATCCGGCGCGTCCACCAGGAAGACATGTGTCAGGCCGCCGGGCTACGACCGATGGACAAGTACCTGATCGGCAACCCAGGGCAACGCATGGCGAAAGTGCTGCGCGAGTTCGCGGACGACCCGATCCGCGAGTTGACCGCGCTCTACCGGCAAGTCGCCTTCCGTGCGCTGATCGGTGACGAGGACGGCCACGGCAAGAACTACTCGCTGCTGCTCGACGGCGGCGATGTACGAGTCGCGCCGCTGTACGACTCGCTGTGCACCCTGGAATACGCCGAACTGTCCGGCAAGATGGCGACCCGCATCGGCTCGCAAAGCTCGCTCGCCACGGTGGACCGCTCGGCGCTTCTGGACGAAGCGGCGGCGATGGGCCTGAGACGGAGTGACGCCGCCCATGTCCTCGACAGCCTCACATCGGCGGTCCGCGCGGGCATCGGTGACCTTCCCACCGTGTTCACGGAGGGCTGGCCGTCCGAGCACCTGCTCGAAACCGTCCTGAGCCGGTCGGCACGGCTCGACGCCGGACAACCTCTCGGCGGCACCGACCGTCCCGTCCACCGTCAGCGGACCCTCGACGCGGTGACGGCCGCCCGAGCGAGACCGGCCGGTGCGGCGCGGATGCGGGCCGCCTCTCGGGTCGAACCCGCGTCGGGAAGCGGATACGACGCAACCCC
>JAFIHI010000164.1 GCA_017848755.1 Nakamurella sp.
CACGTCACGGACCGGACAGGCAGCGGTGTCGGGCAGTGGATCAGGCGGCGGTCGTGACCCGCTGCCGGGCGGAACGCGGCGCAGGGATGGCCGCAGCGGATGCCGACACCGGAGGATCCGCCGACGGTACGGGCGACGTCTCGATGGCTGCCAGAATGGATTCGGCGGGCTGCGGTCGCGAGTACCAGAAGCCTTGTCCGCACTCGATTCCGAAGGCGGTCACCTGCCGGGCGACGTCCTCCGTCTCGATGCCCTCGGCGACCACGGTCGCACCGAGCGTGTGGCCGGCGTGCGTCATCAGCTCCACCAGGGCCCACCTGCTCGGGTCCGTGGACCCGATAAAGGATCGGTCGATCTTCAGCACGTCCACCGGCATGGCGAGCAGCTGCGCCACCGAGGTGAACCCGGTTCCGAAATCGTCGATCGAGATCCGCACGCCGAGATCGTGGAGCGCGTCGAGGTGTTCGATCGCGGCGGTATTGCCGACCAGCACGGTTTCCGTTACCTCGATGATGAGCCTGTCCGCCGAGATGCCAGCCGCGGCCAGCGCGTCTTCGACGTCTATGACGATGCGGTCGCTCGCCAGGTGACGGCCGGAGATGTTGACGGCCATGGAAAGTCGGCGCGTTCCGGTTTGTATGTCCCACGCGGCGAGTTGCCGAGTGGCTTCGGTCAACACCCACCGACCGATGTCGTGGATCAGGTGGCTGGTCTCCGAGTGCGGGATGAACTCGTCCGGCGGCACGAGCCCGCGGGTCGGGTGCGCCCAACGGATCAGCGCCTCCACGCCGTACACAGTACGGGTGTTCAGGTCGACGAGCGGCTGGTAGTGCAGAACGAACTGGCCGGCGTCGAGCCCGGCCTCGATCTCGGCGTCGAGCCGCGCACGTTGGTCGAGTTCGGCGCGCAGGTGCTCGTCGAAGAGGATGACTCGGCCGCGCCCGTCATGCTTCGCCTTGTACGCGGCGGTATCCGCGTCGCGCAACATCCGGTCCGCATCGAGGCCGGCATCGACGGACACGACCAGGCCGACGCTCGCGCCGACCCGAACGCTCACGTCACCGATGCGCAGCGGTCGCTCGATGTCGGCGACGATGCGCGCGGCGACACTCACGGCAACCTGGGGACTTTCGATGCTTTCGAGGAACACGACGAACTCGTCACCGCCCAGTCGCGCGGCCACATCCCCGCGCCTGATGGCCGCGGACATGCGCGTCGCCGTGGCGGTGAGCACGGCATCGCCGGCCCGGTGCCCATGCGTGTCATTGACCTGCTTGAAGTAGTCGAGGTCGATGAACAACAGGGCGCACAGCCCGCGATGACGGTGCGCGCGGGCCAACCCCGCTTCGATCAGCCGGATTGCCTCGGCTCGATTCGCCAACCCCGTCAACGGATCGGTCGCAGCTCCACGGCGCAATCGCCGGGCCGGCGTGGCAATCACGATCACCGCGGCCAGGCAGGTGCCGAAGGTCAGCAGCACCTGCGGCACTGCCGCCGGATCGCCCGCGCTGGAGAGTGCGATCGCCTCTGCCGTACAGGAGACCGCGATGTGCGCGATCGCGACCCCCAATCGGAAATATAGGCCGGAGAACACGGCGATCCAGACATACAGCAGGCCGACCCCGATGGCCGCTCGCGGATCGCCGACCACCGCCTGAATCGCCCCGACCGTGATCGAACTGCCGACGCCGATGACGTGAATGACCTCCGCCGGAAGCCAGCGCGACAACGCCCAGAACAATGCCCCCACGGCGGAAGCCCCCAGGAAGGCCCCGGTGACACGGCCCCGATCCACCTCCCATCCGGGGATGGCGACGAAAGCCAGCAAACCGAGCGCGACGCCTGCGAAGAAAAGCCCCGCCACGAACCGGGTGCGCTCGCGACGGACCGCAGGCGTACCGTCCACCTGCAGCCAGCCCGCCAGCTCCGACACCACCCGCATCATGAGGCGACGATCGGTCAGAAAACGTCGAAGGTGAGCGCCACACCCAGATCCACCGGCGATCCGCCCCTTCGCCCGGGCGCCCCGCGACGACCCGCCGACGCCACCGGTTACCACGTCGTTCCGGTCACGGGTGCGGCAGAATCTCACCCGTGCCGACCAACAGACTCGAGGCGTTCAGCGACGGTGTGATGGCCGTGATCATCACGATCATGGTGTTGGACCTGCACGTGCCCGACGGCGACACCTTCACCGCGTTCGCCGGCACCCTCGGCACCGGACTCGCCACCTACCTGCTGAGCTTCGTCTACATCGGCATCTACTGGAACAACCACCACCATCTCTTCCAGATCGCCGAGCGCACCACTGGCGCCGTGCTGTGGGCGAATCTCCATCTGCTGCTGTGGCTCTCGCTGCTGCCGCTGACCACCGCGTGGATGGACGCCACCGGCTTCGCCCGCGCGCCGGTGATCGTCTACGGCATCGACCTGGCCGCGGCCGCCATCGCCTACTGGGTCCTGCAGCAGGCCATCATCCACGGCGAGGGCGCCGACTCCCGGCTGCGGCAGGCGCTCGGCCGGGACGCCAAGGGCAAGGCATCGCCGGCGATCTATACGGTGGCGATACTCGTTGCGCTGCTTCTTGTCCCGCATTGGCGCGCCGGAGTGTGGATATCGGTGGCGTGCTATGTCGCGGTCGCATTGCTCTGGCTCGTGCCGGATCGCCGCATCGAGCGCTACCTCGCCGGCGCCGCCCCGAATCGGGTATGACGTAGTTCGCGGCGCTGCCGCGCCGATCACCCACCGACGCATCACACAGCGCATCTGACGCACCGCCGGTCGGGAGCGAAACGACTCGCGCGCTTATGCCCCAGCGCGGTGCCGAACCGCCGAATAGTACACCTGCCAACGCTCAGGGACACCTGTGCAGCGGAAGAACGGCTCACCTTCGTCCAGAATCCGTCGATGGATGGTGCGAAGAAGTCTCACAAGACAACGCACCCCGCGACTGCAAGGAGGCAGCCATGGCGCGACAACAGGATGTGGACCACCGGAGGCGGTGGTTTGCGCTAGCAGTAGTGCCGATCGCGGTGATCGGCTCGGCGGTGTTGGTATGGAGCGCGTCGCAGGAGGCGTTCTCCGGTTCCACCGACAGCCCCGGGAACCAATGGACGGCGGGCAGCTTGGCGCTCACGAACGACACGACCGGCACCTACGCCACTACCGGCACGTTCATGTTCAACCCCGGCAATGTGTTCCCGGGCGATTCCGGCCAATGGTGCGTGAACGTGAAGAACGCCGGCACCGGCGACGCCAAGGCGACCAACCCGGTGAAGTTCTACGCTCCCGCCCCGCCGAACCTGGCGAGCAACCAGCTGGCCCAATACCTCATGCTCACGGTGGAGGAGTCCACGGACACCGTCACGGGCGGCAACACCGGGTCTTGTTCCGGGTTCACTACCGGCTCGACCGTTTATAACGCCAACATCGCCGGCCTGCCCTCGGACTACACGACCGCGGTCGCTCCTTCGGGCACCGGCCTGTTGGCAGTCGGGGCGACCATGGCCTACCGATTGACCTGGACCCTTCCCGCCAGCACGCCGAACGGCATCGCCAGTCAAACCTTGACCGGTGTCGACTTCGCCTGGGCGACTCAGATCGGCTCGTAGCCCACACCCCGATCGACGGGTACGACGATGACCGACGAGACCACTCCCGGGCCCGCCCGGTCGGGCTGGCCAAGCCATCCCGAC
>JAFIHI010000165.1 GCA_017848755.1 Nakamurella sp.
GATTTCTCACAGGTCCTTCACGGTCACACACAGTCACCTCTAGGTCTTCCGCACCGTTCTTCCGCACCTGCTTCTCCGGATGGCGACGCACGCGGTGCAGTGTCGGCCCGTTCCGGGCGGACCGGCGGGTTCGGCGGGCTCGGCTACTTCCGGCGGCAGGCTGCCCCCGGATGCGACTTCGCCCGTAGTTGCACCCGCTCCTGCGCCGGGCGCTGTCGATTTCGTCAGTCGAGCAGGGAAACGTAGCGCGGTCGAATCTTCATCGCGTGGATGACCAGTTCGTTTCCGCTGTCGAAGGTGAGCACGACCGTTTCCAACAGGCGGCCCTTGGTGTCGAACCCCAGACGAAGTTCCCGCCCAGGGTTGCCTTCGTCGAGCGGTTCGATGTGCTGGGGCCACATTGCTGCCTGGATGGCGTCCTCGGCAGCAATCCCGTGCTTAGCAGCGGATGGATGGACCTTCACGCGACGTAGTGCGTGAGTGCCTCGCGCATAGCCTCGGATCGTGTCTTGTGCTCGCGCTGCGCCCTGGCGTCGATCGCGGCAAGCTCCTCTGTCGTCAATCGCACGGCGATCACTTGTGACGGCGCGGCGCCACGCCCCGGGCGCCCACGACCGCGCCGTTTCAACTCGTCGACGTCATACCCGGCCTCGGCTTCCGCCACCCACGCGTCGATCTGGTCGTCGGTGACCGGCACGCCGCCGATCGTCTCTCGCTCACTCATGACGTTTATCGTATAACGAAAAAGACTGCTGACCGAGATCGTCGACCCGTCGCCGCGGCCGGGGTGCTCACCGACTGCGCACTCGTCACAATTCAGTCTTCGCCCCGTCACAGTGCGTGATGTCGGCGATCGGAGTTCGGCCTGCAGCGGGAGCAGGGGTGGGTATCTGCCGATCATGCGCCCCGGCCGCCGGATCGACGCCATGCAGCGCCGACTCGGCCACGAGTCGATCACCACCACGATGGGCCGCTACTCGCACCTGCTCCCGGAGCAGCACCTCTCCGCCGCTGCCGCCGCCGGACGCGCCCTGGAGGGGTTGTAGAAGGCTTTCCCATGCGGCTACTCGGTGGCGCTTGCCATGGCGGCAATCAGCTCATCGACAAGCGCGTCCCACCGCGCGAGCTGGAGGGCGTCGTCGCCAACTTCTGTTCCGAAAACGCGCCGGAGCATCGATCGACTTCGAGCCTGCTTCTCGGCTCGGACGAAATCTCGCGCGCGACTTGTTGTGCTGGCGGCCCATGAGTCGGATTCATGACGTTGAAATCCAGCGCACAGTGCATCTGGCTCCGTACCGACGAGGAGTCGAAAGATGTCGGTGGTGTCCTTGCCGCGCACTCGGCCCCGACCACCCGATGCTGCAGCAGCGATGCGTTCCTCGAGCTTGATGAGCTTGGCCACGACGAGCGCACTCGGCCCCGCAACGTTCACGTTCACGGTCCGCGGATCGGTCGGATCGAGGGCCATCAGGGTGACGATGTCGCGATCGACCAGGGCCGGTTCCAGCCCGGCGGCGATCCTGGCCGTATGGCGGTCCGGGTGGCCATGCGCGGCGAGGTGCGCGCTGCGAGCCGACGGGCTCGTGCGGCCGCTCTGGTGAGGGCAGACCATCAGATCGACCGAGATGCCTTCGGCACTGCACCAGGTCCCTGGCTGGTCCGCGGACGTGAACCCCGCGGCTACAAGCGCCTGTGACAACTCCGGCGCCGGCGTGAGGACGTCGACGTCGAGCACGAGGTCGCCGTCGGTGGTGGTGGGAGCGCTGGAAAGTCCGGCATCGATGTCGCCGACGCGCAGGTAGATCGCCTGTGCACCAACGATTGTCACGCTTGATAGGTGACTGCCGAGAGCCTGCAGCGCGTCGAGCAGGATGCGGCGCGCCGCCCGCTATTCGGTGGGGACGTTCATCATTCATTGCCTTGTTCGAGTTGGTCTAAGAGCTGGTCTGCCAGTTCGGGGTATCGCCCGCCGAGCGTCATGAGATCGGCCAGTACCTGGGGCAACGGGGCCTCGCGCTCCAGGTTTGCTGGCGGCAGAAGGGCGGAGTCTTGGGATCGCCGCGGCTCGGCCAGCACAATGTTGGCCGCACCACGATTCGGTGCCTTTTGCAGACCTAGAGTCGCAGCGGCGCCGTCGATGTCGGCCGTGTAGTAGGCCAGCGTGGCCAGCGGAACAACGGGGATCGTTCCCCTGCCGTTGAGGCGCCGACGAGCGACCAGGGGGCCTGTCATCACCAACCGATTGGCGTCCGGTACCGACGGAATTTTCCTGAGAACCTGATCGATTCCGCGGGGTTCGAGAAACCATTCGACACGCGCATTCGACTTGGCGAAGCTGTAATCCTGCACCCACCGCTCCAGCAGCAGCCGACGGTCTCGCTTGAGGATGCGCCCGGACCCATCCCGCTCGATGGCCCCGAACGATTCGAGCACGGGCAACACTTTCGACACCGTTCCGGGCGAAACCCCGGCTTCCGCGGCGAGTTCCCGCACGCCTCGGGGCAGGTGCGAGCCGTCGTTCAGCTCCCAAAGTGTGCGGATGACTTTGCCGGCGCCCGGTCCGTCAAGACGATTGATGGATCCGTCGCGTACGACGGGCGACCGCGGCGCGCCCTGCGTCTTGACGTACAGACCGGGCGGGCCGGCGGCGTTGAGCGCCACCCATCCGGTCGAGTCGGCGTACGAAACGCCCTGGGCTTCGCATTCGGTGCGGATGGCCTTGTTGGCGTAGTCGATGAGCAGGAGCGGGGGCATTCCGAGGGCAGACCCTGCTTGGAGCGCTTCGCCAACCGTCTTTGGCGCAGGAAGGCGGTACGTTGCCTTTGCCTGCGCAGCGAATGTGAGGGCCTGTCCGCCCGGCGCGGTCACGTCGACTTGCCCATCGATGCGACCACCGGGATTTTCCGGTGGCCGCCAGCGGGCCGACCAGCCGTCCGGCAGTGCGGCCCGAAGGGCTGGCATGACGCGGCGCACCGTGACAGTTTCGTCAACCGAGCCGTTTCGCGCCACGCGAAACAGTGTATTACGCGAAACGGCGACGTCAAGCTGACACTGCGGTGCAACCTTTGGCTGTCGCTATCTCGACGGCGAAGCGCTCGTCGACGGTCCTCATGAGCGAGATTGCCACGGGCTGGTGCGCCGTGCTCGTTGCGATAGATGCAGTTCGGCGACGTGATTGACGAAAGGAGACTGGTGATGGAAGCGATTGGATACGGGACCGTCAACGGCGTGCCGATCACCGATGACGTCATCGACCAGCTCGTCACCAACGCCGAGACGGGGTTTCCAGGCGTCACTGCACGGCGCGCCGTCGGACGGCCCGCTACAGGCGGCGATTCTGAGACGACGGTGTCTGTGCGCCTCGATTCGGACCTGTACCTCGCGCTCGTTGAGCGTGCGTGCGATACGGACGCGAACGTACCTCACCTGGTCCGCGAGGTACTCCGCAAATTCCTCGGCGCCGCCTGAAGACCACGGCTCCGCTCAGGAGGCGGGCGCGAACTCGCGAGGTGTTTCCTAAATCGAGGTGTTTCGTCGCGTGCGAAACGGGGCCGTGCAAGAAACGGTGCGGCCACAGCGTCACTCTGAAGCCGAAGTCGACTTCGCCTCCGAGTCACGTCGCTCATTTTCAGCCCGGTCAATGGCTGCGATCTCGGTGGCGGCTTGCGCGTAGCTGTCGCGAAAGACCGGGTCTTCGAGGTCTGCCGCAAGGTCATCCCAGAAGACGCTCCGAAACTCATGTGTCGTCATCGCTGGTCTTCCTCCTCGCGGTGGCCCGTGGGACTGCCACCGTGGCTTGCTGAGCCGAATCGGGCCTCATCACGATGGCATCTCGGACGAGGCGAACGTCACGGGAAAACATGACCCCGGCGATGTAGCCGCAGCCAGGGATCGTTCCGGGGTCTTCATCAGCCAATTTAGCGGGCGATCATTCTCTCGGGCGGCGCACGGGGAGCGCGGGGTTGTAGCGGGCGGCACGCGGCGGCGCCGCATCTGCTCACGCACCCACCATTCGCTGGTTCCGATCATGTGCGCCACCTCGGCAGGCGAGTACACCAGTTTCGTGGCGGACTCGTCCATGCTCATCGGGTCACTCCATTGTCCGAGTGGTCCTGTGCCGCATGCGTTCTCGTTCGAGCCATCGACGGCAGCGGTGCTTCGATCGATACGCCGTGCGCGGGTGGTCAGTCAGTCGGCCTGGTGAA
>JAFIHI010000166.1 GCA_017848755.1 Nakamurella sp.
CGAGGTCAAAATGACCTCGGTCGCACCGGGACGGGCATCGCCGGACACCTCGTCATAGGCGGGTCATAGGCGGCGACTGCGCGGAACATGGGCGACGGCGCGCCGTCAGCCGCGGGCCGGGACCCGCGTGCCACGCACCACCAGACACCACGTCCGAGCCACGCCGTGCGCCATAAGGCGCTGCAGCACAGCTGCGATCTGTGGGATCTCCGTCACCGCGATGCCCACCAGCAGCATCTCCAGCGCGCGAACCTGATCCGAATCTATCTCGACCCACGTCTCGCCGTGCGGGTCGAGCGCCCGAAAGGTCGCGCCGAATTGCGCGATCACCGGGGCGTCCGTGGAGTCGAGCACATCGGTGTCGGCCAGGCCCGGGGAGAGCCGGCCGCCGAACCCGGAGATGCGCGATGGGATGCGCTCCTGCAGCCGGGCTTGACGCGTCGCCCGCAGCACGTTCACGTAGCGGCGCATCCAGGGCCGTTCCCACAGGGCGGCGGTGCGATCGGCGTCGGGCAGGGCGTCATCGAGGGAGCAGGCGTCGGGCCAGCTGCTGGTGGCGTTGTGACGCTGCCAGCGTGCGTCGATCGTCGGCAGGCCCTCCTCCGGGAGACCGAGGCCACGGCCGGCCGGAGACGTGCGGACGATGCCGTCGTCGTCGAGGTACAAACGATGGTTCGGTCCGGCGTACTGCTCGGACCCGCCGAGCGCGGACAGGTTCGCAATCACCGCCTGCGGATGGGTGACGTAGTTCGCGAAGGAGCCCGAGTGCCAGGCGCGATCGGCATCGCGCAGGTAGGCGGAGAAATCGTCGTCATCGTGGATCACCAGCGCGGTCGGGCCGTCGAACGGCTCGAAGTCCGCGACACCGTAGTGCCGGATCTTGATGACGAGCCCGTCGCCGAATCGGACGTCGTCGTCAGGGGCGAACCGGCCGGCGAACTCGTCGCTGTGCCGCGGCTCGGCACCGTCCGGCGCCTGCCGTAGCTCGCGGATGGCGCCGAACGGTGCGCTGCCGTCCCCGAGGCGCGGTCCGGCGACAGCGGCGGCCGGGAGAGCGCCCGCGAGTGCCTCGGACGCGGCGGGTACGGAGGCGCCCTGCAGCAGGATGCGTGCATCGCGCGGGGCGTCCGCGGATGCGACCAACACCGTCTCGGGGCGGTCGGCCCCATCGGGTGACATTCCGGTGAGCCAGGTTTCAAGATGACGATCAATCATGGTGACAAGTACGACACATCCGCGGGCTTTGTGGAGCCTCGTGTCCGGATGCGGACGCCGAAAACCGTGTCCTATTCCGGACAGCCACCCATCAATGCCGGTGGCCGTCCCGGATAGTGAGGTATCACATTCACTCAACGCCTCCACCGGCGACAGAGAGGAACCCCCACAATGTCCCGCTCCCGGATCATGGCTTTTGTCGGCACCATCGCGGCAGCAGCCGCATGCACCGTCTTCGCGACATCCGCCGCTTCGGCGGCTCCGGCGCCGTCCGTGTCCAGCCACATCGCATGTGGCACTTGCTGGGGTCCGGGTGTTCGTAGTGTGCACATCATGACACCGAATATCGCGGCATCGGTCGGCTCCGCGGCCGCCGGGCTGCACTTCTAAGTCACAGCCAGCCGGCCTCGACGGCCTTCACTCCGGCTTCGAACCTGCTGGTCGCACCGAGTAGGTCCATCACAGCCGCTACCCGTCGCCGAATGGTGCGGTCGGACACGCCGAGTTGTCTCGCCGCGGCTTCATCGGTGGCCCCGGACGCGAGCACGCGCAAGATTTCATGCACCCGTTCGACATCGAGGACGTCTTCAGCCGTAATGCCGATGGAGTGTGCGACGCGCCAATGACCGGCGAACTGGTTGCGGAAATTCCGCACGAGCGCGGGCTCGCTCACCATGAGATACGGGAGGTCGAGCGTGTCGGGCTGCGTGGCAATGAACACGACTCGTCGATCGAAGATCATAATCCGGTGACTGAGACGCCGCAGAATTCGAATATCGGCCCCGACCGAGGCAAGGTCCGACACATATTGCATCATCGGCGGAGTACGTACCGCGTCCGATTGATACACGATCTTGAGCTTGACGCCCCGCGCGATGAGATTCGTATCGCCGTCCCAGGAGCTGCGAAGCACGTCCAGTGGGTATGGGCCAGAAGGCAGTATGCTCCAGACCTCTTGCCTCACGGCGCAGATGTGCTGATCAACCCACCGCTGCATATCTTCGCCATTGTCGATCCGCATCACGCCTACGCCGACATTCATCTCGGCGGCGCGCGCGATCAGGTCCTGCTCGGTGGTCGTGGAGCCTGTCGCTGCGTTCGGCACACGGTTCGTCGCGGGATTCGTCATAGGGTTCGTCACTGCGTCGGCACCTGCGCGCGAGCCGGCGATGAGATCGCTCATGCTCACTCCGTCCGCTGGCCTCGCCTGTATGGGTGACAACGTACCACCACTGCGCGATGGACCGCACTGTTCGCGCCTCACGGTCCGCGACACATTACTGCTCAAGCCCGCCGCAATCGCACGGATCGTCGCGCAACGCCCGGGTCGCCGCGGCCCTCTCGGCAAGCATGGCCTCGGGCGGATAGTCCACGCCGATCAGGGTCAGCCCGTGAGCGGGAGCCACCGCAATGTGCTCCGTCCGCTGCCGCGCCGCGAGCAGCTGCGCGGGCCGATCCACCTCGAACCTCCCCTCGCCGACCGCGATCAACACGCCGACCAGGCTTCGCACCATCGAGTGACAGAACGCATCGGCCGTAACGTCGATCTCGACGAGGGCGCAGGCCCTTGCCGGTGACGCCGCGCGGGCGATGGCGAGCCGTTGCAGGTCGCGGATGGTCGTTCCGCCGGCACGCGGCCTGCAATATGCCGCGAAGTCGTGCAGACCCAGCAGCCGATCGGCGGCGTCCTGCATCGCGTCCACGTCGAGCTGCCGCCGCCACGCCAGCACATCGGCCCGCCCCAGCGGCGGCGCGCCCCAGTCGGAGCACACGATCCGATAGCGATAGTGCCGTCGCAGGGCCGAGAATCGCGCGTCGAACCCGCCCGGCGCCACACCGATCACGGGGACGCGGGTGTCGGGCGGAAGCAACCCGGCCAGCCGCCGCCGCAGACCGATCACGCCCGCGTCCGCGCCGTCCCGCGCCTGCCCGGGGAGCCGTCGGGGCGCGAGTGCCGCCAAGCGGTCGGGATCCACATCGATATGTGCGACCTGCCCGGTCGCGTGAACACCGGCGTCCGTGCGGCCCGCGACCACCAAGGGCACCGGCGCGCGAAACAGCGTGGCCAGGGCCTCGCCCAGCACTCCTGCCACGGTGCGGCGCCCGGGCTGCACGGCCCAGCCGGAGAAGTCCGTGCCGTCGTACGAGATGTCCAGGCGGAGCCGCATCGGCTCGGCCACACTCGCGTCACCGCCGGGCATCGACACCTCCGAATGCAGAAAGATCACCAGTTGCGAAGTGAACGCGCCGACTCGCGGCGCACATCCTCCACAACTGGTGATCTTCCCGGGATTCAGCCCTCGCTGGGCCGCTGTGACGGCGGCAACGAGAATCCAGCCGCCTCGGCGGCTTCCGCGGACGCGAACCACACCTCGGCGACGGTTTGCTCGTAGTGTGAGCTGCCCGGCACGTGGTACAGCATCGAGTCGGCGTTGCCCTTGATCGCGAAGCCTTCCGGCTGCGATCCGTCCGCAAGCGGAGCGTGTGAGCCCTCTCCGTAGGGCGCCTCCTCCGTGGAGGCGGACTCCTCGACCTCGACGACTTCTTCGGTCACCTCGGCCTCGGCGACTTCGGCTGTCGGGGCGGGCTCTGCCACGGACAATTCGTCATCGGCGACAGCCGCTTCGGAAGTCGCGGCAGCCTCGGCAGCCTCAGCGGCGGCCGGCGCAGGCGTGGTCGCCGCGGCGGTGACGGCAGCCTTACGCCGCGAGGCGGCGGCGCGGGCGGTGCGCGACGCGGCCGCGGACACGGTCTCTTCGCTGATCAGTTCGATCACAGCCATCGGCGCGTTGTCACCCTTGCGCGGCATCGTCTTGGTGATGCGGGTGTAACCGCCCTCGCGCGTGGCGAAGGACGGGCCGATCTCGGCGAACAGCTTGTGCACGACGTCCTTGTTGCGGATCGTCTTGAGCACCGTGCGCCGCGAGTGCAGTGTGCCGCGCTTCGCCGCCGTGATCAGCCTCTCCGCGAGCGGACGCAGCCGCTTCGCCTTGGCCGTCGTCGTGGTGATCTTTCCGTGCTCGAACAGGGACTGCGCCAGATTGGCCATAATCAGCCGCTCGTGCGCAGGCGTCCCGCCGAGCCGGGGGCCCTTGGTGGGGGTGGGCATGGTGATTGCTCCTGATCTCGTCTGCTGCGTCGGACGCTCCGCGAAGGCGAAGGGTCCGATCAGATCTGTTCCGTCTCGGCGTAGTCGTCGCCGTCGTCGTCGGCCCACTCGTCGTCGCCGTACACGGCCTCACCGCCCGGCTCGAAGCCGATGCCGGAGTCCTTGAGCGCCAACCCCAGGCCGTACAGCTTCTCCTTGACCTCGTCGATCGACTTCTGACCGAAGTTGCGGATGTCCAGCAGGTCTGCCTCGGTACGGGTGACCAGTTCTCCGACGGTGTGGATGCCTTCGCGCTTGAGGCAGTTGTAGGACCGCACCGTCAGGTCCATGTCCTCGATGGGCATGGCGAACGCGGCGATGTGGTCGGCCTCGGCCGCGTTGGGGCCGATCTCGATCCCCTCGGCCTCCACGTTGAGTTCGCGCGCGAGCCCGAAGAGCTCGACGAGGGTCGCGCCGGCGGATGCGAGCGCATCGCGCGGGGTGATCGACGGCTTGGTCTCGACATCGAGGATCAGCTTGTCGAAGTCCGTGCGCTGCTCGACACGGGTCGCCTCGACGCGGTAGGTGACCTTCTTGACGGGAGAATAGATCGAGTCGACCGGGATCGTCCCGATATCGGCGCCCACCACCTTGTTCGGCGCGGCCGGAACGTAGCCGCGGCCCCGCTCCACGGTGAGCTCGATCTCCAGCTTGCCTTTCTTCGTCAGAGTGGCCAGCTTGAGCTCGGGGTTGTGCACCGTCACACCGGCCGGCGGCGCGATATCCGCCGCGGTGACCTCGCCCGGACCCTGCTTGCGCAGGTACATCGTCACCGGCTCGTCCTCATCGGAGGACACGACCAGTTCCTTGAGGTTGAGGATCAGCTCGGTGACATCTTCCTTGACCTCGGGGATGGTGGTGAACTCGTGCAGCACGCCGTCGATGCGAATGCTCGTCACCGACGCACCGGGGATGGACGACAGCAGCGTTCGACGCAGGGAATTGCCGAGGGTGTAGCCGAATCCGGGCTCGAGCGGTTCGATGGTGAACCGTGAACGCAGATCGGGGACGATGACGTCCTCGGTCAGGATGGGGCGCTGTGAGATCAGCACGTAGATTCCTCCGTATTCACACGTGACGCCCGCTATATGACGTCATGCGGATCAAAGCGGCCGGGCCCGGCCGCTTCAATGACGAAGCACGCCGGGCGAGTCGCGAGACCCGCCCGGCATGCGCCATGGCTACTTCGAGTAGTACTCGACGATGAGCTGCTCGGTGAGCTGCGACTCGATCTGCTCTCGCACCGGGAGCTGGTGGATCAGGATCTGCAGCGAACCCGGCACGACCTGCATCCAGGCCGGGACCTGCCGCTCGCCGTAGGTCTCGCGGGCCAGCTCGAACGGGAACTTCTCCACCGATTGCTTACGGACGGTGATGATGTCGTACTGCTCCACCCGATAGCTGGGCACGTCGACGCGCTGGCCGTTTACCGCGAAGTGACCGTGGGTGACGAGCTGGCGAGCGGCGCGCCGGGTGCGCGCCAGGCCCGCACGGTAGACGACGTTGTCCAAGCGCGACTCGAGGATCTGCAGCAGGTTGTCACCGGTCTTGCCGGCGCGCCCCGCGGCCTCCTTGTAGTACCGGCTGAACTGCTTCTCCATGACGCCGTAGGTGAAGCGGGCCTTCTGCTTCTCCTGGAGCTGCGTCAGGTATTCCTTCTCCTTGATGCGCGCGCGGCCGTGTTGCCCCGGGGGGAACGGCCGGCGGTCGAAGGACATGTCGCCGCCGACCAGGTCGGTGCGCAGGCGGCGGGACTTCTTGGTGACGGGTCCGGTGTAACGGGCCATGAGTTTTCGCTTCCTCCCTTATGCGCCCGCGTCAGACCCGGCGCCGCTTCGGCGGACGGGTGCCGTTGTGGGCCTGCGGGGTGACATCGGAGATGGCGCCCACCTCGAGGCCGGCGGCCTGCAGCGAGCGGATGGCGGTCTCCCGGCCGGAGCCGGGGCCCTTGACGAACACGTCGACCTTGTGCATGCCGTGTTCGATCGCCTGGCGCGCCGCGTTCTCCGCGGCCATTTGCGCGGCGAACGGCGTCGACTTGCGCGAGCCCTTGAAGCCGACGTGGCCGGCCGATGCCCAGCTGATCACCGCGCCGGTCGGATCGGTGATCGACACGATGGTGTTGTTGAACGTGCTCTTGATGTGCGCCTGGCCGTGGGAGACGTTCTTGCGCTCCTTGCGCCGGATCTTCTTGACCTGGCCGGCGGCTTGGCGTGACTTGGGTGGCATGCGGGATTACCTGGCCTTCTTCTTGCCGGCGATGGTCTTCTTCGGTCCCTTGCGGGTGCGCGCGTTGGTCTTCGTGCGCTGGCCGCGGACCGGCAGGTGACGGCGATGACGGATCCCCTGGTAGGAGCCGATCTCCATCTTGCGACGGATATCGGCCTGCACCTCGCGGCGCAGGTCACCCTCGACCTTGTAATCGCCCGCTTCGATCGCATCGCGCAGCGCTGAGACGTGATCGTCGGTCAGGTCCTTGCTGCGCATATCGGGGTCGATGCCGGTGGCCTTGAGCAAGGCCAAGGATCGGGTGCGGCCGATCCCGTAGATGTAGGTCAGTGCGACCTCCATCCGCTTGTCGCGGGGGAGGTCGACTCCGACGAGTCGTGCCATCTGGCGCGCTCTCCTTTTCGTCGCGGAGGTGTCGGTCGCGTCCCGTCCCGAGTCGGAACTCGAGCCCCGGCCTCCGTCCGGGGGTGGGCCACCCGGTCGAATCGGCCCGGGCGGTTGGTGACGCGATGGGGGTACTACGGGTTCACGGCAGCGAAATGGCCGCGAACATCGTCATAAAAGGGTCGTACCAAACTTAGCCTTGACGCTGCTTATGACGCGGGTTGTCGCAGATGACCATGACGACGCTGTGCCGGCGGATGACCTTGCACTTGTCGCAGATCTTCTTGACGCTCGGTTGGACCTTCATTGCTCTCTCCTGGTGCCGGGCCGACGGGCGGCCACATGCAGTGGGCGCGCTGTATCTCTTGGTTGCGAGCTGGTGCTCATCGGTATTCATCAGGGCCGCCGCGTGGCAGGCTCGCCACACCGGCAGCGGTTTTACTTGTAGCGATAGACGATGCGTCCGCGGGAGAGGTCGTATGGCGACAACTCGACCACCACGCGATCCTCGGGCAGGATGCGGATGTAGTTCTGCCGCATCTTGCCGCTGATGTGGGCGAGCACTCGGTGTCCGTTCTCCAGCTCAACGCGGAACATCGCGTTGGGCAGGGGCTCGACCACGCGGCCCTCCACCTCGATGGCCC
>JAFIHI010000167.1 GCA_017848755.1 Nakamurella sp.
CGGCCGGCAGCCTCATCGTGAAGCCGTGGAAGAGCGACGCCGTCATCGGCATGCAGCAGTTCGGCGTGGGCCAGGCCATCTCCACCACGGTGCTGGTGCCGCTCAGGGCCCGCAATATGGAGTTCCGGCTCACCGCGGGCAAGGCTCGGGTGATCGTGACCGCCGTCGGCTACCTGGCGCCGATCACCACTGTGCCGGGCATCGACTCCGGAGCGGGCACGACGGATACCGGCGGCGTCCCGACGATGGCCGGCATTCCCGGGCAGGTCGTGGCGACCAGCCCGTCGCTGGCCTGGGACTCCCGCGTCAACGCGGTCGGCGCCCGCTGGATGGTGCCGGGCCTGCTCGGCGTGCCCGGCAATGCCGCAGCGGTCCTGGTCAACGTGCAGGTGGTGAATCCGTCCGCGGCCGGCAACCTGATCGTCGCGCCGAAGGGCAGCGGTTCGAGCATCGGCGTCCAGCAGTTCCGCAAGGGGCAGTCGGTGTCGACGCTGATGCTGGTGCCGCTGATCGACCGCGCCATCCAGTTGCGCGTCACCGCGGGCAACGCCCGGGTGATCGTCACCAACGTCGGCTACGTCACGTCCTGAGACACCCGGAGATGACGGCGGCGGCTGGCCACAAACCGGCACAGCACGGAGCGCCGACCGCCGTCATCCGGCCTGCCATCCGGTCTGCAACCTACGCCGTCACGCGGGTCACCTGTACGCGCACGACCACACCGTCGCCGACCAGACCGCGCGTGCCGTCGGGGCCGACCATGCGGCGCGCCAGTGCCACCGCCAACGTCTCGGCCTTGATCTTCTCGGCGTGCGCGCCGGCCAACTGCCACACATCGTCGGGAGCATCCACTACCACAGACACTCGATCCGAGACGTCCAGGCCGGCGTCCTTCCGGGCCTGCTGGATCACCCGGAGCAGGTCTGCGATCACGCCCTCACCGCGCAACTCGTCGGTGAGATCCGTGTCCAGGTGCACGTAGCCGCCGGATCGCAGCAGCCCGACCGTGCCAGCCGCATCCCCCGCGGCGGCCAGCTCCAGGGTGTACTCGCCGTCGGCCAGCTCCACCCCGCCGCACGTCACGCAGCCGTCGTCGGCGACCGACCAGTCCCCGGACTTCGCGGCGCGGATCACCTGCTGCACCGTCTGGCCCAGGCGTGGGCCGGCGGCGCGGGCGTTCACGGTCAGCTGCCGCGAGACGCGGTCGTCGGCCTCGTCCAGCCCGGTCACGACCACCTGGCGAACGTTGACCTCGTCCGCCAATAGGCCGGAGAACTGTTGCAGCGCATCGGGTTCCGCCGTGGATATCGTCATACTCGCCAGCGGTTGACGAACACGCAAGCCGCCCGCCTTCCGCAACGAGAGCGCCACCGACGCGACCTCGCGCACCTCGTCCATGGCGGCCACCAGCGCGGGATCCGCGGGCAGGGCGCCCTGCCCTTCACCGCGCGCCGGCCAATCGGTCAGGTGCACGCTGCGCCCGCCGGTCAGGCCGCGCCAGATCGTCTCGGTGGTCAGCGGGAGCAGCGGCGCCGCGACGCGGCAGACGACTTCCAGCACCGTGTGCAGCGTGTCGATGGCCGCCGCGTCGCCGTCCCAGAACCGCTGCCGGGAGCGCCGGATGTACCAGTTGGTGAGCACCTCCAGATACGCGCGCACCGATGCGCACGCACCGGCAAGGTCGTACGCGTCCATCTGCGCCGTCATCTGCGAAACGAGATCCGCGGTCTTGGCGAGGATGTAGCGGTCCAGCACATCCGGCGAATCCGTGCGCACCACGCCGACCCGGCCGGGCCCGCCCGGCCCGCCCGCGGCCCCCGCGTACAGCGACAGGAAGTACCACGCGTTCCACAGCGGCAGGATCGCCTGCCGCACGCCGTCGCGGATCCCCTCCTCCGTGACGACGAGGTCCGCGCCGCGCAGCACCGGAGAGGCCTGCAGGAACCAGCGCATCGCGTCCGAGCCGTCGCGGGCGAACACCTCGGCAACGTCGGGATAGTTGCGCCGGGACTTGGACATCTTCTGTCCGTCGTCGCCCAGCACGATGCCGTGCGCCATGCAGGTGGTGAACGCCGGCCGGTCGAATAGCGCGGTCGCCAGCACGTGCAGCGTGTAGAACCAGCCGCGGGTCTGCCCGTTGTACTCGACGATGAAGTCGCCCGGGTAGTGGTGCTCGAACCAATCGCGGTTCTCGAACGGGTAGTGCACCTGCGCATAGGGCATCGACCCGGACTCGAACCAGCAATCGAGCACCTCCGGCACCCGGCGCATCACCGAGCGCCCGGTCGGATCGTCCGGATTGGGCCGGGTGAGCCGGTCGATATACGGGCGGTGCAGGTCGTCCGGCCGCACGCCGAAGTCGCGTTCCAGCTCGTCCAGCGAGCCGTACACATCCACGCGCGGGTAGGCCGGATCGTCGGACACCCACACCGGGATCGGCGAGCCCCAGAAGCGGTTCCGGGAGATCGACCAGTCGCGCGCGCCCTCCAGCCACTTGCCGAACTGGCCGTCCCGGATGTGCGCTGGCACCCAGGTGATCTGCTGGTTCAGCTCCACCATGCGGTCGCGGAATCTCGTCACCGCAACGAACCAGCTGTTCACCGCCTTCTGCATGAGTGGCGTCTCGCACCGCCAGCAGTGCGGGTAGGAGTGCACGTAGCTCTCGTCGCGGATCAGCCGCCCGGCCGCCTTCAGATCGCGGACGATCGGCCGGTTCGCGTCGAAGATCACCTGCCCGGCATACGGCGGCACCTCCCCGGTGAAGCGTCCCTGCGCGTCCACAGGCTGCACGATCTCGATGCCCGCGGCATCGGTAACGACCTTGTCCTCCTCGCCGAACGCCGGGGCAATATGCACCATGCCGGTGCCGTCCTCGGTCGTGACATAGTCCGCGAGGAGCACCCGGTGTGCGTTCGGACGGCCCAGGAAGAAGTCGAACGGCGGCGTGTACGCCAGCCCCGCGAGTTCGGTTCCGAGGTATCTGTGTATGACGTTGTTCGCGGCCGCTTCCGCGTCCGGGAAGCCGAGATCCTTGGCGTAGACCGCGAGCCGGGCCTCGGCGAGCAGGTACCGCTTCCCGTCGGGCGCGCCGACCACCACGTACATCACCTCGGGGTGCACGGCAGCCGCGAGGTTGCTCGGCAGCGTCCACGGCGTGGTCGTCCAGACCAGGGCGCGCACACCGTCGAGTTCGGCGCGCCGGTCGTCGCCCGGCACGACGAGCGGCAGCGTCACCGTCACCGCCGGATCGGTGCGGTCCCGATAGGTGTCGTCCATCTTCGTCTCGGTGGCCGACAGCGGCGTCTCACAGCGCATGCAGTACCACAGGACGCGGTACCCCTCGTAGATCAGGCCCTTGTCCCACAGGGTTTTGAACGCCCACATGACGGACTCCATGTAGGGCAGATCCAGCGTCTTGTAGTCGTTGTCGAAATCGACCCAGCGCGCCTGGCGGGTGACGTACTCACGCCATTCGTCGGTGTAGCGGAGCACGGAGGTGCGACAGGCCTCGTTGAACGCGGCGATGCCCATCGCGTCGATCTCGCTCTTGTGCGTGATCCCCAGCTGGCGTTCGGCCTCCACCTCGGCGGGCAGGCCGTGCGTATCCCAGCCGAATCGGCGCTCGACCCTCTTGCCGCGCATCGTCTGGTACCGCGGCACGGTGTCCTTGACGTAGCCGGTGAGCAGGTGCCCGTAGTGCGGAAGCCCGTTCGCGAACGGCGGGCCATCGTAGAAGACGTATTCATTCGCGCCGTTCTCGCCGGCCGGGCGGTTCGAGACCGACGCGCGGAACGTGTCGTCGACGGCCCAATAGGCCAGGACGTCCTTCTCCAGCGCGGGGAAATCCGGGTGCGTCGTCGGCCGTTCGGCCCCTGCCAGCGGATATGACGGCGCCTTAGTGCCGTCGGCGGTCGTGCTCGATGTCGTCATCGCGGCGCTCCTCGTCCGTGCGTCCGGCCCGGCTTGCGCCGGGACCCGTGCGCCGCGGCTCGCGCCGGGCGCTGCAGGGACGAAGCGGGCCCGATGTTCTGGGCCGCCCCGCGGTACCACCCCGCTTACCCGCGCCCACCCACCGCAACTCGCGGGTCCGGGCGCGGATCGCCTCGTTATCCGGCTATGACGGGCCGGACCCGTTCGGTTCTAGTGAGGCGCTCCGCGGTGCGGGTGCCCGTTCTTCCGAATGCCTCGCCGGTGATTGCCGGGTCATCGCCGTTCAACGTTGCCAGTGTAGTCGCGGCTGCCAGCCCGCCTGTCACGGCCGCCGACCCGACTGCTCGGGCCCGACCGCAGCGATCGCTTGCTCCGTGCAACCCGGTACTACTCGGCGGCGGCCACCTCGGCGCCGTCCGTGCCGGTCGTTTCGAGCTGCTGTAGCTGGTCCGTGATCCAGACCTTGAGGCGGCTGCGGTATTCGCGCTCGTAGGTGCGCAACGCGTCGATCTTGCTTTCCAGACTGGTGCGCTGCGCCGTGAGCTGGCCCATCACTTCGGAGTACTTGCGCTGCGCCTCGCGATCGATGGCTTCGGCCTTGATCTGGCTGTCCCGAACGGCGGCATCTGCCTTCGCCGTGGCACTCGCCAGCATCGCATCGGACGAGCTCTTCGCCTCGTTGAGCATCCGCTCGGACTCGCTGCGGGCGTTGGCGAGCTGCGCCTCCGCCTGCGCATTCGCCTCGGCGGTGACGCGATCGGCAGTCTGCTGTGCGAGATCGAGAACCCGCACGGCTTGCGCGCTCGTCTCGGACGAGGTCGTGGCGGGTGCGGCGGCCGGTTGTGCGGCGTTCTGTGCGGTCGACTGCGACTGTGCTTCCAACTGCGCCTGCATGTGTTGCGCGGCAGCCTCGGCCTGCGCCTGGGCCGACTGGGCCGCCTGCGCCGCTGCCTGCGCATCGGCGAGATGCTGCCGCAGCTGGTCGTTCTCCGCGGTGAGCCGGGCGACCTCGGCGTCGACGGCGCCATCTCCCGCGGGCGCCGCCGGCCCTGCGGGCGCGCCGGCGGCGAGCTGCTGCTTGAGGTCGTTGTTCTCCTCGATCAGCTGGGTGAGCTCGGCCTCGACGATGTCGAGGAAGGCGTCCACCTCGTCTTCGTCGTAGCCGCGCTTGCCGATCGACGGCTTCTTGAACGCGACATTGTGGACATCGGCCGGGGTGAGCCGCATAGCTTCCTCCGTGGCGTGACGCGGGACGTGGACGAGCAACTCACCGGAAGGCGAGCGGCCCCACCACTAATTCCATCAGAATGTAGACGACGATCAACAACACAATAATGCTGAGGTCGAACCCTACTCCGCCCAACCGGACCATTGGGATCATGCGGCGCAGAAGTTTGACCGGCGGGTCGGTGGTCGAGTAGAGGACCTCCAGCGCGACCGCAGGGCCGCCGACCGGCCGCCACCGTCGCGCCAGCACGCGCACCATGTCGAAGACGATCCGGCCCAGCAAGGCCAGCCGGAATAACCACAGCGCCAGGAAGCACAGTTGCCAGAAGATGCTCACCTGTCCACTTCTACCTCACCGGCCCGAGGTGTCGGGCCGCTCCATCGGGTCCCCCGCAGGATGACCAGCCGGATCATCCGCCGGGCCATCCCGTTAGGAGCGGGCGTACGTCCCGGCGAACGCCCGCCGATCCTCGGCGGACATGTCGGCATGCGGCGGCAGCAGCATGAACACGCGGGCCGTGACCTTGTCGATCGATCCGCGCAGCGCGAACGCCAGTCCGGCCGCGAAATCCACCACGCGCCTGGCATCGCTGTCGGACAGGTCGGTCATGTCCAGGATCACCGACGCGCCCTCGCGGTACCGCTCACCGATGATCCGCGCCTCTCCGAAGCCCGTCAACTTCACGGTGAGCGGACGGGCCGCCATGCCAGGCTCTGTTGTTTGCCGGGACGATTGCCGGACCTCCCGGCGTACCTGCATCGCCAAGGCACCCTGCACGACCGGTTCCGAGTACCCGGAGCCGCGTTCCGCCCGCGGCAGTGTCTCCCGCGTCTCCCGCGACGCCCGCGTCTCCCCTGCCGGGCGAGCCTCCCGGCCCCGACGCGTCGCATACTCGGGCGAGAATGCCTCGTCGTACTCCTCGTCCGCGTAGTCATAATCCGCTGCCCGGGAGTCGTCCTCCGGAACCAGTCCGAGGAAGGCCCCCATTTTGCGCCACGAGCCCATCGGCCATTCCTTCCCTGCCGGCCGCGACGTGCGGCGTGACCGGAACCTTTCGGATAGTTGCTGTCACGAGGCTATCGGCCGATCGCGCCGATTCCGGCGCGACACACCCGGCCGATCCGCGGGTATTGCGGTCGCCGTTCCCGCGGAATACTTCCCCTCGGCCCCGGGGCGACACCGGGACACCGTGCCCGGAGCTACAGCTTCATGAACGGAGGGACGTCGACCTCGTCGTCATCCTCGAACACCGGGCGCGCGTGCGGGAGTGGCCCGCCGGCCATCGGCGAGCTGGCCGACGGCGGCGTGGCTGCGGAGGACTCGGCCAGCCCTCCGTCGGTCTCTGCCGCGGTGTTTGTCGCAGAGCCAGTTGCAGGGCCCACCTCAGCGCCCACGCCGCGCTCCGGCAACGGCGGAAGCGAACTTCCCCGCGCGGGCCGGATCCCCGGTTCCGCCGGTGTCGTCTCGGCTGCGAACGTGCGGCGCGGCGGCATGACCGACGGCGTCGAGTCGAACCCTGCCGCGATCACGGTGACACGGACCTCATCGCCGAGCGAGTCGTCGATCACGGTGCCGAAGATGATGTTGGCCTCCTCGTGGGCGGCCTCCTGCACCAGCGACGCGGCCTCGTTGATCTCGAAGAGGCCGAGGTCGGACCCGCCAGCCACGGACAGCAACACCCCGCGCGCCCCGTTCATCGACGCTTCGAGCAGCGGGGAGTTGATCGCCTTCTGCGCGGCCTGCACCGCTCTGCCCTCGCCGCGCGCCGAGCCGATGCCCATCAGCGCCGTCCCGGCGCCGGACATCACGCTCTTGACGTCGGCGAAGTCCACGTTGATCAGCCCGGGCGTGGTGATGAGATCGGTGATGCCCTGAACACCGTTGAGCAGCACCTCATCCGCGGAGCGGAACGCGTCCATCAGCGACACCCCGAGGTCGCCCAACTGCAGCAGGCGGTCGTTCGGGATGACGATCAGCGTGTCGCATTCGGTGCGGAGTTCGGTGATGCCTTCCTCGGCCTGATTGCCGCGCCTCTTGCCCTCGAAGGCGAACGGGCGGGTGACGACGCCGATGGTCAGCGCACCGAGCTCCCGCGCGATCGACGCGACGACAGGCGCTCCGCCGGTGCCGGTTCCGCCCCCCTCGCCCGCGGTGACGAAGACCATGTCGGCGCCCTTGAGCACCTCCTCGATCTCCTCGCGATGGTCCTCGGCGGCCTTGCGCCCGACCTCGGGGTTCGCGCCGGCGCCGAGCCCCCGCGTGAGCTCGCGCCCGACGTCGAGCTTGACGTCCGCGTCGCTCATCAGCAGGGCCTGCGCATCCGTATTGATCGCGATGAACTCGACTCCGCGCAAGCCCACTTCGATCATCCGGTTGACAGCGTTCACCCCGCCGCCGCCGATGCCGACGACCTTGATGACGGCCAGATAGTTGTGCGGAGGCGTCATGCGCTGTGCCCTTTCACTGCGAGCCCTTTCACTGCGGGCCCGTTCACTACGAGCTCTGCTACTACGGGAATTCCGGTCCGGCGGGGCAGTCGAGTCGGCGTGTCATGAACCCTCAACCTCCACCATACGGTTATAGTTATGTCAAGTACCGCTGTAGACGCAACGGTAGGGCGCCGCGCACGGCGCACCGCGGAGGCGCGCCGACGCGCAAGAAATCCGCGGTTCTACTCCCGGGAATCTAGTCGCCGCGCACGGTGACGAGCGTCGGATCGCTGATGTCGAAGACGCTGCCAGGCCGTTTCAGGATCGCCGGCAGGACGGCGACCTTGGTCGCCGCATCGCCCGCGCTCCCCCAGATGACGGTGCGGCCGTCGCTCAGCTGCAACGTGACGTCGTACGCCGTGGGCGCCACGATGCGATGGACCTGCGCGCGAAACGCGGCGGGCAGTGAAGACAGCACCGTCAGCGCGGCGGTCGTCGCCCGGTCGTCCGGGCCGGGGGTCGCCAGTTCGATCGGCATCAGGTCGGCCGGCTGCGCATCGAGCTGCCGATAGGGCAGGCCCGTCGCGTCGAGGAGCCACCAGTGCCCGTTGGCCTGGGTCGTCGCGACCGCGATCCGTTCGGTGACGGTGATGCGCAAGGTGTTCGGCCACTGGCGCTGCACGGTGGCGGTGGCCACCGGGCCGAGAGACAGCACGCGGTTGCGAACGGTCGCGAGGTCGATGCGGGCGAGCGGCAGGCCGACGGGCAGTGCGACGGCGCTGCGGACCGGCACGGCAAGGTCGGCCGCACCGGGCCCGTCGACGGCGACGGTCTTGAGCCCGAGCACCGGGGAGGCCCATACCACCGCGGCACCACCCGCCACGCAGAGCAGGAGCACCGTGACCAAGGCCCTACCGATCCAACCCCGGCGCCGGGACGACGTCCGGCTCGTCATACCCGTCATACGCGACGGCACCTGCACGCCCACTTCCCGCGCCGATCGACGCCCCGTCCGAGCCACCGCCCTCACTCCTCGCCGAACGTTCCGGCAGCACGAGAATCCAACTCGCGCAACAGCTCCGGTCCGAGCATCGTCACATCCCCGGCACCCATGGTGAGCACCAGGTCGCCGGAGCGCAGCAGCGCGGCGACGGCCTGCGGGGCGCGCGCCATGGACGCAACGTAATGCACCTCGGTCGCCCCGCCCGGTATGGCGCGCGCGACCAGCTCGCCCGTAATCCCCGGGCGCGGGTCCTCACGCGCCCCGTAGACGTCCAGCACCACCGCCACGTCCGCCGCCGCCAGGGCCCGGCCGAACTCCGACGCGAAGGTGACGGTGCGCGAGTAGAGGTGCGGCTGGAAGACGACGACCACCCTGTTCTGGCCCGCGACCGGTCGCGCCGCGGCGAGCGTCGCGGCGACCTCCGTGGGGTGGTGCGCATAGTCGTCGTAGACGCGGATCGACCCGACACGCCCGCGATAGTCGAAGCGCCGGTGCACGCCTGTGTAGGCGGCGAGACCGCGGCGGATCGCCTGCGGATCGACGCCGAGCTCCACACCGGCCGCCATCACGGCGGCGGCGTTCGCGAGCATGTGCTCGCCGGGGACGTCGATGTCGATGCTCAGGTGCGTGCCGTTCGGCAAGCGGAGATCCGCCGAACCGGCGTGCCCGTGCAGGGCCGTCGCCCCGAGCTGCACATCGGCCTGCGGCGATCGCCCGTAGGTGATCACGCGCTGAGCCTGCGCCGCGCCCGGCACAGCCGGGTTCCCGACCCGCTCCAGCAGGGCGCGCACTCCGGGGTCGTCGATGCCGGCGACCAGGAAGCCACCGGGGCGGATTCGGTCGACGAACTGCGCGAAGACGGCCTCGTACGCCTCGGCGGTGCCGTGAAAGTCCAGGTGGTCCGGCTCGATCGTGGTGATCACCGCACCGTGCGGCGCATAGGCGAGCAGGGAACCGTCCGATTCGTCGGCCTCGGCGACGAAGATGTCCCCGGAACCGGCGTGTGCGCCGGACCCGGACTCATTGAGTTCGCCGCCGATCGCGAAGGACGGGTCCAAACCGGCATGTTGCAGCGCGACCGTGAGCATGGAGGTGGTGGACGTCTTGCCGTGCGTTCCGGCGATGCAGACGGCGCGGCTGCCGGCCATCAGGGCGGCGAGCGCGTCGGCTCGGCGCACGATGGGCAGGCCGCGACGCCGCGCCTCGACGACCTCCGGGTTGTCGGCGTGGATGGCGGTGGACACCACCACGGCGGTAGGCCCGCCGGGCAGGAGGTCGAGGTTCTCGGCGCGCTGGCCGACGCGAACCAGGGCGCCGCGGGCGCCGAGCCCGGTCAGGGCGTGCGAGGACTTCGCGTCTGAACCGGACACCTCGGCACCGCGGTCGAGCAGCAGCGTCGCGATCGCGCTCATGCCCGCTCCCCCGGCGCCGACCAGGTGCGCGCGCCGGAGGTCGGCGCCGGACTCCGTCACGATGCTGATCAC
This sequence comes from Nakamurella sp., assembly GCA_017848755.1. Classification (GTDB taxonomy): domain Bacteria; phylum Actinomycetota; class Actinomycetes; order Mycobacteriales; family Nakamurellaceae; genus Nakamurella. Next base: position 10,075 of record JAFIHI010000167.1, read on the forward strand.
GATCGGGACCCTTCCGTGACGCCGGCGCCGCGCGCGGCGTCCCGCACCCTCCGGGCGACGGTGAGGTCGGCCCGTACCGACACCCCGCCGGCCGCTGCCGCGGACATCGCGGCGAACCGCTCACGGTCGTTCATGAGGCCGATCACGTCGCGGCGAACGGCATCGGCGGTGAAGTCGGCGTTGTCGATCAGCACGGCCGACCCGGCCGCGACCTGAGCCGCGGCGTTGAGCCGCTGCTCCCCGTTGCCGTGCGGCAGCGGGACGTAGACGGCGGGCAGCCCGACCGCGGCCACCTCGGCGACGGTCATGGCACCGGACCGCGCCACGATCAGATCGGCCGCAGCATAGGCAAGGTCCATGCGGTCGATGTACGGCGTCAGCACGTAGGGGGGCGCTGTTCTCGGTTGCACTGTGTCTATTGGTGCTGTGTCTACCGGTGCTATGTCCACTGGTGAGACGACGTTCTTGGCGCCGTGGTGGTGCAACACGCCGATGCCCGCGGCGGCGAGATCCGCCGCACAGGCACGCACGGCGGTGTTGATGCGCTCAGCGCCTTGCGATCCACCGGTCACCAGCACCGTGGGCGCAACCGGGTCGAGCGCGAAGTAGGCCCGCGCCTCCGTGCGCACCGCCACGCGGTCCAATCCGGAAATGCTGCGCCGCACCGGGTTTCCCGTGACGCGCGCGCCGCGCAGCCCGCTATCGGCCACTGCCGCGGCGACAGCCACGGCGTACCGGGCGCCGATCTTGTTCGCGAGGCCCGCTCGCGCGTTCGCCTCATGGACCACGATCGGGATGCGCCGCCGGGCAGCAAGGTAGGCGGGCAGACTGGCGTACCCACCGAATCCGGCGACCACGTCTATGTGCCGCTCCCGCAACACCTTTCGCGCCGCTCGCACCGCACGGTGCAGCCGCAGCGGCAGCCGCAGCAGATCCATCCCCAGTTTGCGCGGCAGCGGGACTGCGGGCACGGTGACCAGCTCGTACCCGCGTGCCGGCACCAGCGCGCCCTCCAGCCCGCGTGGTGATCCCATGACGAGAATCCCTGCGTCCGGCCGGATCTCGCGGATCGCATCGGCCACGGCCAGGGCCGGCTCGACGTGCCCGGCCGTCCCCCCGGTGGCGATCAGGATGCGCGGTGCGCCCGGTTCCGCACGGGCGCCGCCCACTATGCCGTCGCTCGCTGTATCACCGGTTCGCTCCGGCTCCGCTCCCCGGCGCCCTGCGACTTCGTCGCGACGGGCGCCGCCC
>JAFIHI010000021.1 GCA_017848755.1 Nakamurella sp.
GCAGCGGAAACGACGGTATGCTCGGCCACGACGCACACCCCTTCGCGGTGTCGTCCACGCCCCCGGCTGTTAGCGCAGCGCGGGGGCCTCTTACGTCAGCCAGACTACTTCACGGCTGGGCATCTAAATGGATAGCCCTTTATTTCAATCAGACGATGATCGACCTGGCCCGCCTCCCCGACCTCCCGCAGTGCGGGTAGACACCACCGCCCCCGTACTTGCTGTGCCATAGCCGACCGAAGCCGGTGCAGGCAGATCCGCAAGCCACCGGCCGATGTTCTGCAGGTCCAATGTCAACCGTCGCCGTCGCGGTCGCCTTTGTTCCGGTGATGTGTTGCCAGAGCCCGTTCGGGGAAAGCGAGGCCGCCTGCGGACACCCTTGACGCCGGCTGCGGACCCTGGTCCTCGCGGTGTACTGCGACGGGCAGCACGGTTCTTCTGACCGTGATCTGCTGGGCGGCGTTCGGCGATGCCATCGCGGTCGCCGTCCTGCGCGGGTTCATCGGCTGGTGGGGGATCCCGGCGCTGACCGGCCGACTGCTGGGTTGGCGACTGGCGTGGGCAGGCCCGCTCGCGGCGCTTCCCGCGTTGATCTTCTGGGGCTTCACCCGTTCAGGCCCACGCTGGTGAAATTCACCGCCCGACCCCCCGGCGAAGGACCCGCATGGACCGTCGCGATCGCGCTGCTCGTGGTCGGATTGCTCGCCTACGCAGCGGATCCATGGCGCCGACAACAGCTTCGATCCGCGCTCCGAACCTTGAGGCCTGCTCCTCGTCTCTGACGCGTATCGCGGAATTCTGGTCCGCCGACAATGCAGCCCACGTGGAACTCGCCGACGCGAGCGCCGTGCGAGCGTTTGACGAGTTCGGCCCGACCGGGTGACACGGCGTCGGGTTGATCCACGGCGCTGCCGGAGTGTGCGCTGCGCACGAAGGAACGTCGTGCCGGTCTGCGCGACCGATCACATCACTGTCGCGACGCTAGTGCCCGCCCTCTTGCAGCGGTGAACACCACTTAGAAAAAGTACTTGTGCAACCTATTGGAATATGTCATTCTCGTCACCACACTCACCGAGGGAGAATGATGCGCACCGCAGCCGACATCCGCCGGGCCAACGCCTTCGACGTGATCCGCTCACTGCATGCGGCGGGAGTCGCGGGGCGTCGCCAGCTCGCCGAGTGGACGGGACTGAGCGTTCAGACCGTCGCCACGATCTGCGGTGAGCTGCTGGAGACGGGGCTGGTCAGCGAGGTGTCCCGCGCGAAGGCAGCAACGGGCCGCCCCACCGCACAACTGGCGCTGAACCCCGAGCACGGCCGCCTCCTCGGGATCGACCTCGCCGAGACCTATGTGCACGTGGAGACGCGCACGTCGGCGCTCGAACTCATCTCGTCGACGGAACTCGAGATCGACCTGCACCGCCACAGTCCCCGCCAGATCGTCGCCCGTGTGCGCGAGGCGATCGAAGCGGAGACCGCGACGGATGACCTGCGCCCGTTCCTCGGCGTCGGCGTATCCGCTCCCGGTCAGGTGGACCGAGCCGGCGGGGTGTCGGTGTTCGCGCCGAACTGGAACTGGCGCAACATTCCGCTGCTCGAGATGCTGAGGGGCGCGGTCAATGCGCCGCTGTACCTCGACAACCCGCTGAAGGCACTGGTTCTCGCGGAGCTATGGGCACACCCGGAGCTCGGGTCACAGGACTTCGTCGTCGTGAACCTCGGCACCGGTGTCGGCATTGGCGTCGCGCTGGAGGGCCGCCTGCTGCGCGGATGCACCAACAGCGCCGGAGAGTGGGGCCACACGGTGGTCGTCGCCGGGGGGCGCCAATGCCGCTGCGGCTCCCGGGGCTGCATCGAGACGTACGTGGGGGCGCAAGGGATTCTCCAGACGCTTCGCGAGGTCTCTCCGGAAAGCACGCTGTTGCGCGGCGACGACCAGGCCGCAACCATTCGCGCGCTCCGTGACGCATGCGCGGCCGGCGATGAAGTTGCCGTCGAGACGCTCGAACGCACGGCTTACTACCTGGGCATTGGACTCGCCGGCATCGTGAACATGCTGAACCCCGAGGTCGTCATCCTCAGCAGCTGGGTGGCGCGGGACCTCGGCGAGCACCTGCTTGAGCGTGCACTGCCGCACATGGCTGCCCACGCGTTGACCACGCCGCTACTGGCAGCGTCGTTCCGCGTCGACACGTCAGCGGACGACTCCGTAAGCATGGGCGCCGCGGCATTCGCGCTCGAGGGGTATCTCCACTCGCTCTCGAACGCCACCACGGTCGACAGCGTCCCCACGCTGCGCACCGGCACCTCCCTCTGACCCGTCCCCATCTGCACCATCAAACGCACGCCGCACGGCGCGCCCTCCGAAAGGATCACATCGCAGTGAAAGGCAAAAAGTCCCTATTCGCGCTCGGTGTCGCCGGCGCGATGATCGTGGCCCTCACCGGCTGCTCGAGCGGCACCTCGGCCGACACGCCGAGCGGTACATCGGCTGACACGTCCAGCGGCTCGTCGGCCGGTTCGTCGAGCGGCACCTCCGGCGGAACCTCGGGCGGCACGGACGAGCACGTCGACCTCACGATGACCATCTGGGGGAGCGACGTCGACAAGAAGGTCTACACCGAGCGCCTTGCGCTGGCGCAGAAGGCCCTACCGAACATCACCGTCAAGCTGGTGCAGATCTCGGACAACTACGACACCAAGCTGCAGACGATGATCGCCGGCGGCCAGTCGCCCGACGTCATCATGACGGCCGAAGCGGTCAACGTGCTCTCCAGCAAGGGCCAGCTCGAGGACCTCGGGCCCGCCCTGCAGAAGCGCGGCATCGACCCCGTCGCGACGTTCGGCGAGGGGTCGGTGAAGACCTACTCCACGAGTGGGCACCTTTGGGGTGTCCCCGACCGGGCCGGCGCCATGGTCTTGTACTACAACAAGGACCTCTTCGACAAGGCGGGCGTAGCGTACCCGGACGGCACCTGGGACTGGCAGCAGTTCCGAGATGCCGCCAAGAAGCTCACCGTCTCTGCGAACGGCAAGACCACGACCTGGGGCTATGCCGCCGGCGACTGGTGGCCCTGGTACATGACGTGGATGTACCAGAACGGGGGCAGGATCCTCGACGACAACGGGAAGCCGGTCGTCAACTCGCCGGAGAACGTCGAGGCGCTCACCTTCTACAACGACATGGTTCTGAAGGATCACTCAGCGCCGTCGCCTCAGGATTACGCAGATGCGGGACTGAAGAACGGTCAACCGGACCCGCTGTTCGCGCAGGGCAAGCTCGCGATGGAAACGACCGGCTTCTGGAATATCGCCTCCTTGAGCGATGCCACATTCAAGTGGGGCGTGGCGCCGCTCTGGCACGGCAAGGACAAGGCGGTCCCCGCGTTCGGCAGCGCACTGGCGGTCTCGTCGCAGAGCAAGCACAAGGAGGCCGCGGAGGATCTCGTCGCTTTCCTCACCTCCGACGAGGGCGAGACACCGATCGCGACGAGCGGCCTGGATATCCCATCGAACCTCAAGCTGCTGAAGTCGGACACCTTTCTGAAGGCGCCGTGGAACAAGGGCGGGATCGATCTGGGCGCATTCACCGATTCCGCCGAGTCGATCTACAGTCCGCCGCTGGTGCCCGAATGGAACCAGATCCAGAAGGCGTTTACCGACGGCATGGACGCCACGTGGAAGGGTCAGGCCAGCGTGGCCGACGGACTGTCCAAGGTGCAGAGCACGTTGGAGGGCATCTTCAAATGACCGATGTCATCGTGCGCATCGCCAACGACGGACATGGTCACCTGGATCAGCTGAGGGACTTCGGTAGGAGCTGAACGCAACGATGACGACAACCGCCCGGCCGGGGGAGGACTCCGTCCCCCGGCCGGGAGGACCGGCCGGCCCTCCCGCAGCATCGCTCACGCCCCACCGCCAGAAAGGGACCGTCACGCGACCCGGTCTCCGACGGAAGCGGACGCGCGAGGCGCTGACGTTCTACGCTTTCATCTCCCCGTGGCTCTTCGGATTCATCGTGTTCACCGCAATTCCGATGATCGCATCGCTGGTGCTGGCCTTCACGAACTGGGACTCGTTCCAACCGCCGGTCTTTATCGGCATCGCCAACTTCGTGAAGATGTTCACCCAGGATCCGCTCTTCTGGCAGGCGCTCGTGCACACGTTGTACTTCACCGTCGTGTCCGTGCCGCTGTCGCTACTGATCGCATTGGGCCTTGCGCAACTACTCAGCCGGCCGATGCGGGGTGCGCGCTTCTTTCGCACGATCGTCTACATTCCCGCCCTGGTACCGCTGGTGGCCGGCGCGATGATCTTCAAGTGGCTTTTCGCTCCGGATAGCGGGCCGGTGAACGGATTCCTTGCGCTGTTCGGGATCAAGGGACCGGCGTGGTTGCTCGATCCCCACTGGGTCATTCCGGGAATCATCCTCCTGTCGCTGTGGCAGGTCGGGGCCGGCACCATTCTCCTCATCGCCGCTCTCCAGGGCATCCCTCCGGAACTGTATGAAGCGGCACGTATCGACGGGGCCAGTCGCTTCCAGCAGTTCTGGCGGCTCTCCGTCCCACTGGTCACCCCCATCCTGTTCTTCAATCTGATCACCGGCATGATCAGCGCGTTCCAGGTCTTTTCGCAGGTGTACGTCCTCACCGACGGGACGTCCGGGCCGGACAATGCCAGCCTCATGATGGTGCCCTATGTGTACGACAGCGCCTTTCGCAACTACAACATGGGCTACGCATCGGCGCTCGCGTGGGTCCTGTTCCTCATCATCATGGCGCTGTCGGCGATCGTCCTGCGGTCGTCGCGCGCATGGGTGTTCTACGAGACGGAGGTGCGGCGATGAGCGCGACCACCATCGAGCCTGTTCACAGCCGGGCGACCCGATACGCGATCCTGACGGTCGTTTCCGCCATCCTGATGGCACCCCTGGTGTTCATGGTCTCGATTGCATTGTCGAGCGACCGGACGTCGAAGCAGATGTCGTTTTCGTTCTTGCCGACCGAGTTTCACCTCGGCAATTTCGTGCGCGCTTTCACGTCCGACCTGCCCATGGGCCAGTTCCTCATCAACAGCATTCTCATCGTCGTGTTCTCGTGCATCGGAATGGTGTTCTCCAGCGCCGTGGTCGGCTACGGGTTCGCGCGCATCCGGGCCCCCTTCAAGGGCTTCCTCTTCATGGTCCTGCTGTCGACGATGATGATCCCTGCGGAGGTCCTGCTCATCCCGCAGTTCATCATTTTCCGCAACCTCGGCTGGATCGACACGCTGCTGCCGATTATCGTGCCCAACTTCTTCGCCAATGCGTACAACGTATTTCTCGTTCGGCAGTTCCTGACTCGGATCCCCAGCGAACTCGACGATGCGGCCATGCTCGACGGCCTCGGCCACTGGGGCATCTTCCGGCGCATCGCTATGCCACTGATGATGCCGGTACTCGCGGCGATCACCATCTTCACCTTCACATTCAACTGGGGCTACTTCTTCGGCCCGCTCATCTACATCAACACGGAGTCGAAGATGCCCTTGGCGCTCGGTATCCAAATCCTGTCGGCGACCAGTTCAGGCGCGCAGACTCCACCGTGGAACATGGTGATGGTGGGCGCGCTCATCCTCATCATCCCGATGGTCGCCGTCTATCACTTCGGCCAGAAGTACCTCTACGAAACCGGACTCGTGAGCGGAAGTGTGGGGCTCAAGTGACCGCTGCCCCCTCGACCGTCGAACTTCGTGGCGGCCTTCTCCTGATCGACGGCACGCCGCGTATCCTGCTCGCCGCTTCCGTCTTCCCGTTCCGCATCGACCGCGACTCGTGGGCATCGCGTATCGCGCAGGTCAAGGGCCTCGGCTACGACGCGGTCGACCTGTACGTGCCGTGGAACGCGCACGAGCAGCACACAGGGGCCTTTGACTTCAGCGGCGACCGAGACGTCGCCCACTTCCTGGATCTGTGCGCCGATGCCGGGCTGCTGGTCATCGCCCGGCCGGGACCTTACATCTGCTCCGAATGGGACGGGGGCGGGCTGCCCGCGCGGCTCGCGCTCGTCCCGGGGCTGCGGGTGCGTCAGAACGAACCGCGGTACCTCGCCGAGGTCGGATGCTGGTTCGACGCGGTCCTGCCAATCCTTGCTGCCCGTCAGATCACCGTCGGCGGGCCGGTGGCGCTCGTGCAGTTGGAGAACGAGCTCGACTTCTTCGACTGCGACGACCCCGCCGGATATCTCGAGTTCCTTCGCGACGCGGCGCTGCGCCACGGAATCGACGTTCCGCTGATCGCGTGCGCCGGGCAGGGCGACCTGGCTCGCGCGAGCGGCGGCGTCGCTGGAGTCGCGCCCGCGCCGAATCTCTATCCCGATGACGACTCTGTCGATATCGAAGCTCACGCAGCGTATTACGAGCGAGCCGCACGCGATGCCGGTCTTCCTTTGCTCGTGCCCGAGACGAATCGCAAACATCGGACGTTGAAGCGCCTCGTGGTCGCCGGGGCGCGACTGCTGGGCCCGTACCTCCAGACGTCGGGCTGGAACACCGGCGGCGGCACCGCAGTGAACAACTGGGGCGACCCGCTGGCTTTCCTCACCCACGACTACGACTTCGACGGCGCCATCGCGGCGGACGGAACGGAGCGCCCGGAGGCCGCCGAGGCCCGCCGCCTGACAGCGACGATCGCGGCTCTCGGCGCGCGTCTCGCGGCGGGAACTCCGCAGGGAGATGCGCGCGATGTCGATGCGGACTTGATGGTGACGCCGCAGGCGATCTCGCTCGACGGGGGCGGCGAACTGATCGCCGTCACGCAGTTGGCACCGACGGACGCCGTCGTCCGGCTGCGCGCAGGTGAGCACCATGTCGACGCACCGATCCCTGCTGGCGCGTGCCTGCTGCTCCCCCGTGAGGTGCCGATTGGCGATGGCGCTGTCCTCCTGCTGAGCACCGGCGAACTCGTCCGACTGGAGTCGGCGGATGGCGAGATGATCCTCGGCGTCACGGCGCAGCGGTCGTCGCGGCTACTCATCGAGGCGGACGCCCTCGGCACGGAGATTGACGGAGACGCCTCCGCCGTGATCGAGGACGGGATCATTGAGATCACCGGGACGGATGCCGTGGTCCACGTCCGGCTCTCCACTTGCACGCTGACCGTCGAACTCTCCACGTGGGCGCCGCCGAAGACACCGGAGCCGATGTCGGTTGCGCTCGCCGACGTCGTCACGACTGAGCCGCTGGACGAGCCCGTCGACTGGCGCGATGTGCAAGCCGCGGGTCCGGCCAGGCCGCTCGAGTCCTGGGGCGATGGCCATGGAGCCGCCCGTTACCGCAGCCAGTTGCCGGTCCCGGAGGGCGCCCTCGGCCTGATCGTCGAGGGTGGTGCCGACATCGTCCGAGTTCAGCCGGGTAGGGCTGCCTGGCTCGCGCTGGGTGGAGCCGATGTCTTGCTCCCTGCCGAGGCTGGCGAGCCGATCGACATCATGACGCTCACCTGGGGCCACTCGAACTTCGATGACCCGCGCCTGCCGGCCCTACGACTCAGCTCGACGCGCGGCATCCGTGGGGCGTCCGTCGTCACCAGGATCGTGCCGTTCAGTGAAGGCTGGTTCGTCCGTGAGTCGGACGGCTCCGCCGTGGGAACCCATCCGGCGCCGCGCGGCTGGCTCGGCGGGTGGATGACGGCGGTCTCGCCGCAACGGATCCGGTACGAGCGTGTGCTTACGGCGCGCGAGACGGGGTATGCCGCGCTGCGGGTGCGCGGCGGCGGGTGCCGCATCGACGTGGACATTGACGGCGACCGGCGCGGTGTCCTCACCCCGCTCGTCCCGATCGTCACACTCGGTGATCTGGACGTCGGTGCAGTGGTCTCCCTGACCGTCCACCGGACCTGGGGCGAACCCGTCGGCGACGCGGAACTTCTCCTAGGCACGAGCATCGTGGATTGGCGCATCAGCGTGCAGGGACATGGCGAATTGGTGGCCGGCGCTCAGGCACCGCATCCGCGCGAGACCATTTCCCTGCCAGTCTCTGTCCCGGTGGGGACCGCACGGTGGGTCGATGTGCCGACTCCGAATGGCGATACGGATCTCACCATCGAGATATCCGGCACCGGCTTCCTCGCGACGGCAGTCATGGGCGGCCTCGTGCTCGGGCGGGTCTGGAGCGAGGGGCCAGGCGGTGTCTCCCTGCGCGGGGGGCGGAGTGACATCCTCATCGTGCCGCCGCGACTTCGAGGCGGGGTCATGAACCTGCTCGTCGAAGCGACGACCATGGACGCCGCGATGCTCGAGAAGATCGTCCTCCGGTCCCGCAGCGGTGTGAGACCTTGATGAGGTCGTTCGAGATCGGGCCCGAGGACTTTCTTCTCGACGGGAACCCGCACCGTGTGCTCTCTGGTGCTCTGCACTACTTCCGGGTGCATCCCGGCCAATGGGCGCATCGCATCGCGATGGCGAGGGCGATGGGGCTGAACACCATCGAGACCTATGTCGCGTGGAATGCGCACGCGCCCAACCCCCGCGACTTCCATCTAGATGGCGGGCTCGACCTCGGTCGATTCCTCGACCTCATCGCCGAGGCGGGGATGCATGCGATCGTTCGTCCCGGCCCGTACATCTGCGCGGAGTGGAACAACGGCGGCCTTCCGTCCTGGCTGTTCCGCGACGGGGCTCGGATGCGCAGCACGGATGCCGACTACCTTGCCGACGTCGACGGATACCTCGAACGGCTCGCGCCGGTGCTCGGACCTCGGCAGATCGACCGCGGTGGGCCGATCATTCTGATGCAACTGGAGAACGAGTACGGTGCCTACGGCAGCGACACCCGCTACCTCGAGCACCTCGCCGAGACGTACCGACGACTGGGGTTCACGGTTCCGTTTGTGACCGTCGACCAGCCCACCGACGAGATGCTCACGGCGGGCAGCCTTCCCGGGGTTCATCTCACCGGGTCGTTCGGTGGAAACGTCGGTGCACGCCTCGCGACGCTCCGCAGACATCAGCCGACGGGTCCGCTCATGTGTATGGAGTTCTGGATCGGATGGTTCGACCACTGGGGTGAGCACCACCACACCACGTCGGCACCCGACGCGGCGAAGCACCTCGAGGACATCCTCGACGCGGGCGCATCAGTGAACATCTACATGTTCCACGGCGGAACGAACTTCGGCGCCATGAGTGGGGCGAACGACAAAGGCGTCTACCGCGCGATCACGACGTCGTACGACTACGACGCTCCGCTGGACGAGGCTGGGCGACCCACAGAGAAGTTCTTCGCGTTCCGTGACGTGCTCACGCGTCGATTCGGCGCGCCCCCTCCCTTGCCGGCCGAACCTTACCGATTCGCCACTTTCGAGGTGCCGTTCGACCGGTTCAGCTCGCTGCCGTCATGCACGTTGGACGTCACCGAGGTCGACGGAACCCCGACATCGATCGCATTGCATACGTCGCAGTCGCTGCTGCGATATCGAACCACTCTGCCGCAGCGCGACCGTGCCGCTCTTCTCACCGTCGCCGAGGTGCGCGATCTCGCCACGGTGATCGTCGACGGGAACCCTGTCGGCACGCTCGCACGCGACCACCACGACACCCGGATCGTGCTACCCGAGGGCGTCGAGGGCGTGCTCGAGATCCTCGTGGAGGACCTCGGGGGTGTCGATTACGGCCCGCGGATCGGCGAGCCTAAGGGACTGATCGGCCCGGTCCTGCTGGACGGGCGTGAGCTCACCAAGTGGACGCTGGATTTCCATCGGATCGATGCCCCTACCCTTGCGGAGCTTGCGATGTCGGGCGGCGCGTCGGCACCGGTCGGAGCGGGTCCGGCGCTGTCGGTCGCGCACTTCGACTTTCCGAACGAGGCCGTCTGCGACCTCGCTCTGAGCACCCGGGGGTGGGGTCGCGGACAGGCGTGGATCAACGGCTTCGCCCTGGGACGGTTCTGGTCCCGCGGGCCGCAGCGGACGCTGTACCTCCCTGGGCCCGCGCTGCGGAACAAGGACAACGAACTCATCGTGCTCGACATGACCGGGCCGCTGGCGACGGCTGCGTTCGTCGACGATCTCGACCTCGGCCCCACCGAGGCATGACGGCAGGCGGCACTGTGCATAGGGTCCGCATCGCACTATCCCAAGAAGCCATCCGTTCTCGTGTTTCAGCTCGGTTCGCATCCATAAGGAGGTCCTGCATTGCCCACTCATTCCCTTGGTCGCCTTGCTGCGACGGCCGTCCTCGCCCTAGGAGACTGTTGAACAAGGCGTCGTCTGGCGTGGCCCGGGTTGGCGGTGGGCGGAGCGCCGCCGATATGGCCGTCGAGCGGCGAGTTTTGAGTCAACACTGTGGGTGCGACAACGGGGTCGTCCGCTCGCCTTGGGTCATCCTGCGCGGTTCGGTGGCCGCCTGCACGGGCCGTTGGTGCCTGGGCGGGCCAGTCAAGCTAGGGTCCAGGCTCCGTCCTGGATGGTGAGGCCCAGGGCGAGAAGTCGGCACAGGTTGAGGGCGGCGACGCGGTGGTGAAGCCAGTTGTTGTTCTTCTCGATCCCGCGGTAGGGCACGCGCCGGTTGCCGCGGGCCAGCCAGGCGATGGAGCGTTCGACCATCGGACGGTGCTGCCGGTAGGTGGCCTGGAA
>JAFIHI010000022.1 GCA_017848755.1 Nakamurella sp.
ACGACCTTCTCGCGGCGGGCTCGATGCATGCCGCCAAGGCGGCCGGCAAGGTGCGCATGGAGGGCAAGGACTACGTGATGCACGACGGCGACGTCGTCGAGTTCCGGTTTAACGTGTAGCTGCCGTTCCGGACTACCGGCCCGGCAGTCATTGCGGAATCGGGTGCAAAAGGCTTGCGAAATCGGGTACGCATCTGTTGCAGAGTCGGGTTGTCTGCGAGTGTTGATCGACCTAGAGTAGGTACGTACCTACTTGGAGGTGATGGCCCATGACGACGATCAGTGCGCGTGAATTCAACCGCGACGTGAGCGCGGCGAAGCGGGCGGCGGACCAGGGGCCGGTCGTTATCACCGACCGGGGCCAGCCCGCGTATGTGCTGCTGTCAGTGGATGAGTACCGGCGGCTGAGCGGGGATGGGGCGGATCTCGTCGCACGTCTGCGGATGGACGAAGACATCGACATCGAGTTCGGGCCGATCCCAACGATGTTTTCGCTTCGGGCTGCGCAGTTCTGATGTTTCTGCTCGATACGAACGTCCTGAGCGAGATGCGCAAACCGGCTGCGCGCGCTTCGGCACGCGTGTCACGATGGGTCAGTTCGCACCATCCAACGGAACTTTGCCTGAGCGTGGTGACGATTCTCGAAGTCGAGTGGGGGATCGCACGACTGGAACGACGCGACCCGATTCAGGCGGCCCGGTTGACAAGTTGGCTCGTGGACGAGGTGCTCGACGAGTTCCGAGACAGGATTCTTGCCGTCACGGTCCCGGTCGCCCGGCGTACGGCCAGGTTGCACGTTCCCGACCCCCGTCCCGAGCGCGACGCGTACATTGCCGCCACCGCGCTCGTGCACGGGCTCACCGTCGCCGCTCGCAGCGTCGGTGACTTCGAGCCGATGGGCGTTTCGGTTGTCAACCCGTGGGGTGAATGAACGGCGGGCTCTTTTCCTTCTGGGGACAAAGTGCTCCAACCCGGCGTACGGCCTACTCGACGGTATTCCTGAAGGTATACTCGAGTCATGGCGACGACGATCAAGGTGCCGGTCGAGCTTCGTGACCGCATCAATCGTGACGCGCGGGAGCGCGGGTTGACGGCCGCGGGTCTGATCGAGGGATTGCTCGACGGCTACGAGCGTCGCAGGCGCATGGAAGCATTCGGCCGCGCGGTCCGCGGAGCCGACCAGGGGTACTGGGACGAGTTTCATCAATGGGATGTGGCGCTGGGCGACGGGCGCGATGTCGACTGACCTCCGGCGGGGCGCGGTGGTGTGGGCCGAACTCGATCCGGTGCGCGGGCGCGAGCAGTCTGGACGCCGCCCCGTGCTCGTGGTCGCGAGCGACCTCTACCTGCAGCAGGCGGACTCGTTGGCCATCATCGTGCCAGCGACGACGACCGACCGCGGATGGCCGAACCATGTGCTGCTTTGTGGGTCGGATCTGGCGCTGAAATCGCCGACGTACGCGATGACCGAGCAACCCCGAACCGTCACGCGGGAACGACTTTTCGATACCGCAGGCATTGTGGACACCGCGACGATGCGTGAGGTCGATCGCTGGCTCCGGGACTTCCTCGCGCTGCCGCGATGAGCGCGAGGTAACGACTGTTCGGCACCGCTGTCCGAGGCTGTCGCATTGATTCCCGGACGGCTGCCGGGCCGAACGACCGTCATACTCAGTCCGCCGGACGGCGCCGGTGCTTGTATAGGGGGATGACAATCTCCGATGACGATGTTCCGGGCGATGCGCCACGGGTGGTGAAAGCCCAGCGGGAGATCGCCGCCCCTGCGGGCGTGATCTTCGAGTTGATCGCCGATCCGGCGAACCAGCCGCGGTGGGACGGCAACGACAATCTCGCGCGGGCGGCCGACGGACAGCGCGTGCGCGCGGTGGGTGACGTCTTCGTGATGACGAACACCAGCGGGCGGGTGCGCGAGAACCACGTGGTGGAGTTCGCGGAGGGCGAGCTCATCGCCTGGAAGCCCGCCGAGCCGGGCGGGACACCGTTCGGCCAGCTGTGGCGATGGGAGCTCCAGCCGGTTACCGACGGCGGCACTCTCGTCACGCACACCTATGACTGGACCGGACTCACCGACCCGGGCAGGTTCAAGCGGGCGCGCAGCACCACGTCCGACAGACTCGCGGCGTCCCTGGAACGTCTCGCTGCCTTGGCCGAGCGGGGCTCGGCGGGGTAGGGCGTGCGTGGGTCGGGCCAGCCGCGCGGAGCGCGCGAACAACGTCATATGCGATCGATCTGCCCAGGTGGGGGGCGCTGTCGGACCGGCCGGGTACGCTGCCGGCCATGGCTATCGCACGCTTTCCCGTCACCGTTCTGGACTGCCCGGATGCCGCCGCGCTCGCGGCGTTCTACGGCGCGCTGCTCGATTGGAAGGTGACCGTCTCCGAGGGGTGGGCCGACGTGCGCGCCGACTACGGCGCGCTCATCGCGTTCCAGCAGGTCCCCGATTACACGCCGCCGCAATGGCCCGGCCAGTCGGTGCCGCAGCAGATGCACATCGATGTCGATGTGGACGATCTCGACGCCGGTGAGGAGGCGGTCCTGAAGCTCGGCGCCACCAAGCACGAACACCAGCCGGGGACGACGTTCCGGGTGTTCCTCGACCCGGCAGGGCACCCGTTCTGTCTGTGCCTGCCGTAGTGCAGGGCCGAGATGGCGGAGCGTGACTCGGCCGCGGCGATTTGGCTACTCGCGTCGGCCCGGCGCTCCTCGGCTACGCCTGAACGAGCCTCAGCGCTTGCGGGAACAGGATGTTGTTCTCCTTGTGGATGTGCTCGTGCAGGTCAAGTTCCATCTGCTGTAGGCCTTCGAGCATCATCTTGTAGGAGTTGCAGCCGTCGGCGGGCCAGGTATAGCCGCCGGTCAGCGACCTGATCTCGTGGAACAGGTCGCCGACCACCTGATGCTCGGCGACCAGGCGATCGATCGATTCCGGAAGAGACGCGGAAAGCGTTGCCGGATGGCCTTTTTCGAGCTTCGCGATGGTCGGGAAGACCGAACGCTCCTCGGCTGTCATATGCGGTTCGAGCGCTGTGACGGCCTCGACGAAGGCGTCGTGGACCCGCGCCAACTCGGGGTGCCGTTCGCCGTGCACCCGGTACACCTTCTCGACGAGCGCGGCGAGCCGCGGCATCTCTTCCCACATGTAGGCGTGGTGGGTGTCGACGATGTCGTGCGCCAGGTCGGCATTGCTCGTTGGGCCGTGTTCCGCGGCTGGGGCCGCCGCAGGGAGGTCGAGCGCTGCGGCGACCACGTCGAGGTCGAGTCCGGCGGCGGCCGTGGCGTCGGCCAACGTGTCGGCGCCATTGCAGCAGTAGTCCAGGCCGAATCGCTCCAGCACTCTGCTACGGCGGGAGTCTTCGGTCACCAGGTCGCCGAGGGTGACAGTGGGGGCAATCGGCATGTCTCCACTCTAGCGACGAATATCCACAACTGATCGTGAATATGAAGAGGCTCACGACGTGCTGATAGGCCCGGTTGGGTCGCGAGCGCAGCGGGGGGTTCGGGCGGTGCTGCCGATGGCACTGCCGGGGGCGTTGTCGGGGCAGTGTCGGTGGTGCCTGTCATGCTGGGACGCATGGATACCACCGGTGCGCTCATCGTCGGGTTGCTCATCGGACTCGCCGTCGGCGTGGCGTTGGGCGCGCTCGTCGCGATCGCCCGTCGCCGCGGATATGACGTTGCTCGCGGCGCCGGGCCCGGTGTGGGCAGCGAAAGCCCCGAGGTGCTCGCGGCCAGGCACGAGGCTGCCCTCGCGCAGTTGCAGGCAGCGGAAGGCGCTGCGCGGGCGGAGTTGCAGACCGCCGAGGCGGCTGCTCGCGCGGAATTGCAGGCGCAGCTCGCGTCCGCGGTCGCGACGGTGGAATCGCTGCGGGAGCAGGCACGCGTCCAGCAAGAGCAGTATCGCGACCTGGTCGAGCGGCAGCGGGCGGATGCCCGCGCGCAGGCCGAACGCGACCAGGCCGAGAGCAAGGTGCTGCAGGCGCTTGCCCCGGTTCGCGAAACCCTGCAGACGATGCAGACGAAGGTGGCCGAACTCGAGCAGCAGCGCACGCGGCAGCATGGGGAACTGTCCGAACAGCTGCGGTCCGCGACGGCGTCCGAGGAGCGGTTGCGGCGTACCGCGGAATCCCTTGCCAGCGCGCTGAACTCCAACAACACGCGGGGGGTGTGGGGGGAGACCCAGCTGCGCCGAGTCGTGGAAGCAGCCGGGCTGATCGACAAGGTGGACTTCGAGCAGCAGTCCGCCATCAGCTCCGATGCGGGTGCCGGCCGGCCGGACATGATCGTGCACTTACCCGGCGGCAAAGCCATTGCGGTGGACGCGAAGGTGCCGTTCAACTCGTACCTCGAGGCGAGCGCGATCTCCGAGAACGCCGAGGGGGCGGATGCCGCCCGCCGGAAGGCGCTGATGGACGACCACGTCAAGGCGCTGCGCGGGCACGTGCAGACGCTCAGCGGCAAGGCCTACTGGAACGGGCTGGACGCGTCCCCCGAGTTCGTGATCGCGTTCATCCCGAGCGAGTCGTTGGTGTCGGCTGCCATGCACGCCGATCCCGGGCTCATGGAGTTCGCGTTCGGTAAGCGGGTGGCGCTCGCCTCGCCCGTCACGCTGTGGTCGGTCCTGAAATCGGTGGCCTATACCTGGCAGCAGGAAGTGCTCACCGAGGACGCCAAGCGACTCTTCGACCTGAGCCGCGAACTCTACGCCCGGATCGCCACCATGGCTGGGCACATCGACACATTGGGCCGCTCGATCACCGCCAGCGTGAACAACTACAACAAGTTCGTTGGCTCGCTGGAGCGCCAGGTGCTGCCATCCGCGCGGAAGCTCGCCGCGCTGGACGAGTCGAAGGTGCTGCCCACCTTCACGGGGCTCGACGCGACCCCGCGCGTGCTGACCGCGGGTGAGCTCGTCGCCGGCGCGGAACCGGACAGCGAACTCGGCGAAAGCACTGTGGCCGACGGGTCCACACCGGCATCGACGGAACTGTGAAACAGTACTACTGTGAAACTGTGAAAAATGTGACGGTGTCGGTGCCGGACGAGGTGTACCGGCGTGCGCGCATTCGAGCCGCCGAGAGCGGGAGTTCGGTCAGCGCTCTCGTCACGGGCTACCTGCGGAGCCTTTCGTCGGACGACGAGTCCGAATTCGCGCGGCTGCGCGAGTTGCAGCGCACGGTCAGTGCCGAGGTTCGTCGGTTCACCGCCACAGGCCGGTTGACCCGCGACGAGGTGCACGATCGTGCCGCGCTTCGTTGACACCAACGTACTGCTGTATGCGGTGTCGACAGATCCGGCGGAAGCGCGGCAACACGCGGTCGCGGAGGAGTTGTTCGACAGCCGCGACCTTGCTCTATCCGCACAGGTGCTCGGCGAATTCTACGTGCAAGCGACCAGGCCGACGCGGACCGGCAGGCTGACCCACGACCAAGCCGCCACGTTCATCGAATCGATGGCGCGCTATCCAATTCAAGCGCTCACCTATCGGGTCGTTCGATCCGCGCTCGTCACCAAGAACCGGTTTCAGATCTCCTATTGGGATGCGGCGATCCTCGAGGCGGCCCGCGCGACCGGCTGCAGCGAGGTGCTCTCTGAAGATTTGGCGGAGGGCCAGGACTATGGCGGAGTGCGCGTAGTCAATCCATTCGCGACGCCGGCGTGAATCCGTCAACCCCGACTCCGTGAATCCGGGGCCGGCGGCTACCGCGCGAGCGCCCCCATCGGATCCCAGGCCGGCAGCACGATCGGCTCGGTGTCAAGGGCCGCGAGAAGCTCTGCGGGCAGGTCGCTCTTCCGCGCCGCGATCTCGAAGACGTACTCGTCGAACCACGAGTCGTTCATCGTGTAGAAGCCCTTGGCGCCGTGTTCGTCGCCCCAACTGTTCTCCACCCGCCAGCGGCGGGGAACATCGTCATACACGTCGACGCCGGTGAACAGCATCGCGTGCGTCATCTGCGTCTCGTGATAGTCGAGGCGGGCCGCCTTGTCCAGCGTGAACTCGGTGTCGTAGACCGCGCCGTAGTCGTACAGACGGGCGTCCCACACGCCGGACTCGCGCTGCATCTGCTGGCCGACGTCGCAGCCGAACCACACCGGCTCGCCCGACGTGATCGCTTTGACAGCAGCCGATTTCAGGACCGAAGGCTCGACGTTCAGGTACGTGACGCGCTCGCCGACGATGTTTCCCAGGTAATCGACGGTGAACGTGCGGCCGCGCGGGCTGGCGGCGCGCGGGTCGTCGACCAGGCACACGTAGTCGTCCAGGTCGACCGTTACGTAGCGCTCGGCGAACTGCAGCGGGGTGAGTTCCCCGTCCCGGTGAAACGTCTTGTCCTTGTCCGTCCACTGCCAGATGAACGACTCCGGCGGCGTGCCAAGGTGAATCGCCAGGATGCGGTAGCAGGCAGCGATCACGTCAGTCCGGATGGCGGCTCGAGCCTCGTCGGACCCGGCCTCGCGCAGCGCCTTCGCCCCCTGGTGCAGGATCGCGCGCAGCGACGCGTTCATCTTCGCCGTCGAGGACGACGATTCCGTTTCCGGCATCGCCGATTTCGGCACCAGCCCGTGCTTCTTCACCAGCGAGACGAACATGTTCCACTGCCCGCCGTCGCCCATGAGCGAATCGTGCAGGAAGGCAACGGTCCGATCGTCGTCATCCGCGTCGGCCGTCGCGATGATCGCGTCGAGGTAGTAGTTGACGCGCTCGATCTTGTCGAAGAACAGCATGTAGTTCTGCGAGAACTCGAAGTCGGTGGTGCCGAGCTTCTTCATCGCGCCCGTCCGCAACAGGTTCAGCCCGGCGAACATCCAGCACCGGCCCGACTTCTTCTGGTTGGTCACCGCCCAGTCATCCAGCCGATGCGACATGGACGTGTCGATGCCGGTCACGACCTCCCGGTCGAGGGCGATGTCGTCGATGGTGGTCTTCGTCACCGCGTTCTGCGCGATTCGATAGACGGGGTTCGCAGCGAAATCCTTCCGCAGCGCGGCGATGTCGTCGATGGACAGGGTGTGGTCGGTCATGTCGTCCTCGAGGTCCGTTCCATGTCGGTCAGGGTCGGTCCGGCGGGTGGTGCGCCCGGCGCGGTGTCGCCAGCCTAGGCCCACATCGCGATCGCATGCTGCGGCGGTCCGGTGCCGCCGATCGTCTATGACGGAGTACTAGGGTCGGACGCATGCGTGATCGGCACCTCTATGGCCCCGGACCCTCCAACCAATATCCGGAGGCGGCCGCCGCCTTCGCAGCCCCGCTGCTCGGGCACCTCGATCC
The DNA here is from genome assembly GCA_017848755.1 of Nakamurella sp. Classification (GTDB taxonomy): domain Bacteria; phylum Actinomycetota; class Actinomycetes; order Mycobacteriales; family Nakamurellaceae; genus Nakamurella. The sequence goes on from JAFIHI010000022.1 coordinate 7,288, forward strand.
GGAGTTCCTGGACATCATGGACTCCGCGTGCGACGGGCTGAAGACGGTCTTCGCGACGGACAACCGGCGCACCCTACCGCTGTCGGCAACGGGCTCCGGCGGGATGGAAGCCGCCTTCGTGAACACCGTGCACGACGGCGACGTGGTGGTCGTGGGCGTCAACGGGCTGTTCGGCGAGCGCATGTGCGATGTCGCGGCGCGCTGCGGCGCGACCGTGGTGCGGGTCGATCACGAATGGGGCACACCGATCGACCCCGAACGGATGAAGAAAGCGCACTCCAACCCGGCGATCATCGCGGCCGTGCACGCCGAGACGTCCACCGGCGTGGAGTCGGATATCGCTGCGCTCGGCGAGATCAAAGGCGACGCACTGCTTCTCGTCGACATGGTGACGTCCATCGGCGGTATCCCCACGCCCTGCGACGCGTGGGGTGTGGACGTCGCCTACGCGGGCAGCCAGAAGTGCCTCGGCGTCGCGCCCGGCCTGGCACCGTTCACGATCAACGACCGGGCCTTCGCCCGTCGTGTGGAGCACCCGCGCTCGTGGTACCTCGATCTCGGGCTGCTGGGCGGATACGTCGGCGAGGCCTCGCACAAGCAGCAGCGGACGTATCACCACACCGCGCCGACATCGATGGTGTCCAGCCTGAGCGCCGCGTTGCGGGCGATTCTCGCCGAGGGACTCGAGAACGTGTACGCGCGCCACGCGGAGGCCGGCCGCATCTTCACCGAGGGCGTGCGCGAGATGGGGCTACAGCTTTTCGCGGCGGATGGGCATCGGCTGCCCGAGCTCACCACCGTGAAGGTGCCGGCCGATGTCGATTCCGCGGCCGTCCGTCGTTACCTGCTCGACGTCCATAACGTCGAGATCGGCGGCGGGGTGGGCAAGTACGCCGCCACGGTCTGGCGGATCGGCCTGATGGGGCACAACGCCCGGCCGGATCGCGCCCTGCAACTGCTCGCCGCGCTCAAGGACGCCATCGACCACGTTCGGCGCTGACTCCGGCCCCGCCGGGCGGTTTGCGCGAAGGCCACACGGGCTGGAATGGTAGAAGGGGTGTTTTTCGCGGCCCCGTTCGATGCGCTGCACGCACTGCCACGGCTGAGCGACATGCCGCGGTCCGCCGCAGACGTGCTGCACGCGCTCGGCGCCATGAAGCCCGGCGCGTATATCGCGCTCGTCATCGCGATCAGCGTGGCGTGTCAATGGGTCGCGTGGCGGCTTCGCGTGCCCTCGATCCTGCTGCTCCTGATCGTCGGTTTCGGCATCGGCCAGGTCGTTCGCGCCGAGAACGTGCTCGGCCACCAGATCCTGTTCGACGGCGTCGGGATCCTGGTCGGCGTCATCCTGTTCGAGGGCAGCATGGGGCTGCGATTGCAGCAGGTCCGCGGCCTCGGGCGGCCCGTGCGCCGGCTCACCAGCGTGACGGTCCTCATCGCATGGGCGCTCATCACGACGTCGGCCTGGCTGCTCGGCTTCGACATCCGGGTGGCTCTGCTGATCGGCGCCATCCTCGTGGTCACCGGCCCGACCGTGATCAACCCGATCCTGCGATCGCTTCGGCCCACCCGCCGAGTCGCGTCCCTGCTGCGCTGGGAGGCCGTTGTCGTCGATCCGATCGGCGCGGTGCTGGCACTGCTCGTGTTCCAGGCCGTCACGGCGGGCGAGGCCGAGGCCGCGGTCACCAGTGTGATCACGGCGCTGGTGAAGACCGTCGTCATCGCCGTCGTGAGCGCGGGCGTGGTCGGCGTCACCCTGGAAGCCCTGATGCGGCGCCGCGCGATTCCGGATTTCCTGCACGGCGTCGTCTTCCTCGCTGCCGCTGTCGGGGCATTAGAGCTCTCGGACGTCCTGCAGCCGCAAAGCGGCCTGCTCACCGTCACGCTGCTGGGCATCTACCTCGGTAATCGGCCGAAGCTGCGCCTCGAGCAGGTTGCCGAGTTCTCGGAACACCTGCAGGTGCTGTTCGTCGGAGCGCTCATGATCGTCGTGTACGGACGGGTTGTAGTCCCCCGACGCCTCCATATCCTTCCGACAGCCCTCATCTTCTTGTCCGCCTTGGTTATCGTCGTCCCCCCGGTGAGCGTGCT
>JAFIHI010000168.1 GCA_017848755.1 Nakamurella sp.
CAAGCTGACCGACGGCCAGCTCCTGGCGGGGCAGAATATCATCATGCTGGCGAACGAGGGCAAGCTGCCGCATTTCATGATCGGCTTCAAGGGGCCGGATGGCCTGACCAGGGAACAGCTCGGCGCCATCCTCGACGCCGAGATGACGGGCACCCCGGTGGCGAGCGGACCCACCGGCGACGCCATCGACTATTCGATTTCATTCCAGTCCATTGATCAATCGGCGGGCACCACGCAATGGATTGCGGTGACGCTCGAAGCGGGAACCTACGCGGCGATGTGCTGGGTGCCGGAGCCGGGAACCGGTGTGCCCCATGCCTTCATGGGCATGTACAACGTCTTCACCGTTGGTTGACCCATGGTGAATCGGTTGCGGCCGGTTGTCCTGTGGGGCAGCCACGCCAACGCGCTGCAGAGGCGGCTTGGTGCATGAAACTCCGCCAGTGTCATTCCGGGCGCATGCGAGGAACCGCATCGCATGAATGGTGTCGGGAATGCGTTGCGTGTTCCTGTCGTGGCGCCGTTTGGGAGAGGTGATCCCTCGCCGTGCTCGGGATGACACGGGTGCTGGTTGGATGCCTGAGGCGTTGGTGCGAGACGGTGGTGCTGACAGTCCACTCAGTCCGCCCGGCTGGTGCCCGTGGCCTCCGGTGACGCCATCACGAGATGCGGACCGCGCTCGGAACCGTGCCCGAGCATCCGCTCCCGGCTCGCGCCGAATCCCGCCCAGGCAATCGGGGCGACCGTCACCAGGGTGACAACGATCGGCAGCGTCCAGCTCCCGGAGAGGTCGTGGAGCATCCCGAACAGGAACGGGCTGGAGGCGGCGACCGCGTAGCCGACCGCTTGCGACATTCCGGACATCGCGGCGGCGTACTCCGTGTTCGGGGAGCGCAGCACCGAAAGCATCAGCGTGCAGGCCATCGAGCTCGATCCGGCGACCCCGAACAGCACCATCAGCACCGCGATAGGCACGGTCGGCGCCCCGGTCAGGACGAGCATCCCCGCGATCATGATCGAGAAGCAGACGCAGATCCCGGCCATGATCCGGCGGATCGGCACACCGCGCTGGATCAGCAAGGGCACCAGGAACGAGGCGGGAATGCTCCCGATCTGGGAGAAGGCCCACATCAGGCCGGCTGTCGATTCCGACATCCCGCGCTCGGTCAGGATGGTCGGGGTCCAGGTGCCGAGGCCGTAGAAGATGGTCGATTGCAGGCCGAAGAAGAGCGAGATCTGCCAGGCCAGCAGATCGCCCCACAGATGGGGACGAGTCGCGGCAGTCCCCGCATGCTCTGCGCGACGCAGGGCCGCGTTCGCCGCGCGGACCGAAGGCATTCCCAGGCGGGGAAGCAGCGCGACCGCCGCGATGATGGCGGGGATCGCCAGCAGGCCGAGCGTCGCCCGCCAGGAGAGGCCGGTGCGCAGGTGGATCGGCATCATCACGGCGGCGGCCAGAGTGCCGCCGATCGTCATGCCGAGGCCGTAGAGCGACATTATCGGGCCGGGCTTGTGCGGGAAATCGCGCTTGACCGAGGCAGGGACGATCACGTTGCCAAGTGAGAGCGCGACGCCGATCACGAGCGTGCCGGCGAAGATCGGCCAGATCGCGGGCAGCAGGCGGAGGATCGACCCGGCGGCGACGAGGATCATCGTCAGGATCATCGCCCAGTCGAAGCCGATGCGGCGGGCGACGCGCGGTGCGGAGAGCGAGAGCGTCGCCCAGCAGAGGACGGGGAGTGTCGTCAGCAGGCCGGTCGCGGTCGCGGAGAGGCCGGTGTCGTCGCGGATGGTCGGCATGAACGGCGGAAGGGCGATCGTGGTCGTGCGCATGTTGATCGCCGTGAGCAGGATGCCCATCGCCAGGATGAACGCGGCAAGCGGGGTGCGGGAAACGGGTGTCGCGGGGAGCGGGCGGTCGTCCGGATGGTCAGCGGCGGTATCCGGCGTGAAGGAGGGCATGGGGAGGATCCCGGAGGACGAGCGGCGTCCTGGAGCGGCGGGTCCGATGGCCGTTCCAGGAGTCCGGGCGGGGTGTCGATGCTGCTGGAAGATCCGCGCTGGCGAGGATGGTCAGCGCTGGTGCCATTGTGCCACGCCGCCCGATCCGGCTCGCCCTCTGCTGTGAGAAAATCGGGGCAGACGTGTCTTCTTCCTGCCCAGTGAGGTGATCCCCATGGCCGCCCCCGCTATCCCCGCCATCCATGATGCCGTCGTCGTCGATACGTCGCGCAGTCCGCACGCTTCCCACCGGCCGGTGCCGCTCGGCAACGTGCGGCTCACCGACGCCTTCCTCGCTCCGCGCATCCGCGTCAACCGCGAGGTGACGATCCCCTCGCAGTTCACGCACCTCGTCGCCACCAACCGCCTTCGCAATTTCGAGCGCGTCGCAGGCACCTTCGATGGGCCGTTCGACGGTATCTACTTCAACGATTCCGATGTCTACAAGTGGATGGAGGCCGCCGCAAGCGCGCTCGCCGCCGCCGAGCCGGGCGTGGATGTTTCCGATGAGGAGCTGATCCGCCTGCTCGACACCGCGATCGGCCACCTCGAATCGGCACAGGGGGAGGACGGGTATCTCAATACCTACTTCTCGCTGGAGCGCGCCGGTGAGCGCTGGTCGAACCTGCGCGACATGCACGAGCTCTACTGCGGCGGACACATGATCCAGGCCGCCGTCGCCCACTATCGTGCGACGGGCAGCGAGCGCTTCCTCACGATCGCCCGGCGCTTCGCCGATCTCGTCTGCGAGGTCTTCGGCCCGGCGGCGGAAGGCAAGCGCGAGCAGACCGATGGCCACGAGGAGATCGAGCTCGCGCTGATCGAGCTCTACCGCGCGACCGGCGAGCAGCAATACCTCGATCAGGCGCACTTCTTCCTGACCGTGCGTGGCCATGGCACGGTCGGCGGCAGTGACTACCATCAGGACCGGGTGCCGGTCGCCGAGCAGAAGGAGATGGTCGGCCACGCCGTGCGCGCCGTCTACCTCAACACCGGGGCGGCCGACCTCGTCGCCGAGGAGGGCGATCCGGCGCTGCGGGCCGCGCTCGACCGGATGTGGGCGAACATGACGACGCGCCGGAGCTCGATTTCCGGGGGTATCGGCGCGCGGTGGGAGGGTGAGGCCTTCGGCAAGGACTACGAGTTGCCGAACGCCCGTGCCTACAACGAGTCGTGCGCGGCGATCGGAGCCATCATGTGGGCGTGGCGGATGCTCGTGCTTCAGGTCGAGGACAACACGCGCTACGCCGACCTGATCGAGCACACGCTCTACAATGCGCTGCTTCCCGGTCTCTCGCTGGACGGGCAGGCCTACTTCTACCAGAACCCGCTCTCCGACGACGGCAACCACCGACGGCAACCATGGTTCGGCTGCGCCTGCTGCCCGCCGAATATCGCCCGGCTGCTTGCCCAGCTCCCGTCCTATTTCTACAGCGTCACCAGCCGGCGCTTCCCGGAGTCCGACGGGCGACACGACATGGTCTGGACCCATCTCTACGCCGACGGCACGGCGACGATCCCGCTGCACGCCGGCGGCTCGGTCACGCTGCGGCAGACGACGCGCTATCCATGGGATGGGCAGGTGCGTGTGGAGGTGGCGGACATCCATGAGGCGGGCGATTTCACGCTCTACCTGCGCATCCCGGAGTGGGCGCAGGGCGCGACCGGGGATGTGAACGGGGAGGCGCTCTTCCCGAGCGAGACGGCCGCTGGACAGTACGCCGCGATCCGCCGGACGTGGCGGGCGAGCGACGCCGTGACGCTGAACTTCCCGATGCCGGTGCGGCGGATGGTCTCCCATCCCTACGCGCTGGAGAACACCGGCCGGGTG
>JAFIHI010000169.1 GCA_017848755.1 Nakamurella sp.
GCGGGCGGGGGCCGGGTCGTGGAAGTGGGGGCGGCGCGGCTGCCCGGCTGGCTGGCCCGGTGCGCCGATCGCCATCGGGGCATCGCCGCGGTCGAACGGGGCGTGGCCACGATCACCGTCATAGGCGGTGACGGCGCTACGGCGGATCTGGCCATCCCTTTCCCACCGGCTGTATCTGATTGCTCGCTCGGCGCTCCGCAGCCGGCACCTGCGACTCCGTCGCGACAGTGCGCGGCCGCTCCGGCGTCGCTCGCTGTGTCCGATTGCTCGCTCCGCGCTCCGCAGCCGGCACCTGCGACTCCGTCGCGACAGTGCGCGGCCGCTCCGGCGTCGCTCGCGGAGGAGCACGATGCGGAGCCGATCGCGGCATTGCTCACGCACATCTCCGAGATCGGCGATGTGGCAATGATTCTCGTGCGGGAACGAGCGTTCTCCATCGGCGTGAGCCGGGCCGGATCGGTGCTCACGAGCTTCACCGACACGCGCTATGTGCAGTCGCGGACGGCCGCGGGCGGGTGGTCCCAGCAGCGGTACGCCCGCCGGCGCGGGAATCAGCGCCGCGATTCGTTCCGGGCCGCGGCCGATGCGGCGGTGCGTGTCCTGTCCAGGCACCACGGGCCGTTCACCGGGCTGGTGGTGGGCGGCGATACCACGGCCATACACGCGGTACTCGACGATCCACGACTCGCGCATCTCGCGCACCTGCCCCGGCGCAGGTTCACCGACATCGCCGAGCCGAGGCGCGCGGTTCTCGACGACGTCGCACGGCGTTGTCTCGCGGTCGAGATCACCGTGCGCGATGCGGACGCCACGTCTGGAACGTGAACCGCACCCCGTTCTCCTCGATGGGGTGGGATTCCGTCACTAGCCGAAAGCCCTGCTCGAACGGGGGAAAGAACTTCGTGCAGTGGAAGTCCGCGTCGATGCGGGTCAGCACCAATTCGTCGGCCAGCGACAGTGTGGACCGGAAGAGCTCGGCCCCACCGATGTTGTTGATCGTCTCGTCGGCGTGATTGCAGATAAACTCCGCGGCGTCGGGCACCCGCACGAAACCGCTTTTGAGCGAGGAGGTCCGGCGGGTCGCCACGTAGTTCGTGCGCCCGTGCATGGGGGAGCGGAACTCGACGTAGGTCCCGAAACCCATGAGGATCAGACCGCTTCGGGTGGTCTCGACGAAGAACTTCTGGTCCGTCGGCAGCGTCCATGGGATGCCGGCATCGGTCGCCAGACCGCCGCGGGCGTCCATCGCCGCGATCATCCTCATCATGAATTCAGGGTAACGAGTATGACGTTGTTCGGCGCCTGACGGCGCGTCACGGTGTCAGGCCGGCCGGGCACGGCTGGCGGCGCGGGTCGCACGCCGTAGCCGGTAGCATGGGTCCACGTGATCACCGCAACCGGACTCGAGCTGCGGGCCGGGACGCGGATTCTGTTGTCGGACGCCATGTTGCGCGTCCAGCACGGTGAGCGGATCGGCCTCGTGGGGCGGAACGGCGCCGGCAAGACGACCACCATGCGCGTGCTGGCCGGCGAGGGTCTGCCGTACGCCGGGACCGTTACCCGCAGCGGCGAGGTCGGTTATCTGCCACAGGATCCGCGCGAGAGCGACCTGGCCGTCACCGCGAAGGAGCGCGTGCTGTCCGCGCGGGGCCTCGATCAGCTGGGTGCCCAATTGGAGAAGCTGCACATCCAGATGGCGGAGTTGACCGACGGCGCCGAGCGGGACGCGGCCATCGCCAAGTACGGGCGGGTCGAGGAGCGCTTCGCCGCGCTCGGCGGGTACGCGGCCGAGGCCGATGCCGCGAAGATCTGCCACAACCTCGGGCTCCCGGACCGCGTCATGGGCCAGCAGATGCACACGCTCTCCGGCGGGCAGCGCCGGCGCGTGGAGCTCGCGCGCATTCTGTTCGCCGCCTCCGACGAGACGGGTTCGGGGCACATTCAGCTCCTGTTGGACGAGCCGACCAACCACCTGGATGCGGATTCGATCGCGTGGCTGCGAGATTTCCTGAAGACGTTCACCGGCGGCCTGGTGATCATCAGCCACGATGTGGATCTGCTCGACGCGATCGTCACCAAGGTGTGGTTTCTCGACGCGGTGCGCGGCGAGGTGGACATCTACAACATGAATTGGCAGCGCTACCTTGCGGCGCGCGCGGCCGACGAGCAGCGTAGACGTCGCGAGCGCGCCAACGCCGAGAAGAAGGCGACGGCGCTCAAGGCGCAGGCCGCGAAGCTCGGCGCGAAGGCGACGAAGGCCGCTGCGGCACACCAGATGGTGCGCCGCGCCGAACGGATGATCGGCGAACTCGACGAGGTTCGCGTTGCCGACAAGGTCGCGAAGATCCGGTTCCCGGCGCCGGCCCCGTGCGGGCGGACACCGCTGACGGCGTCGATGCTTTCGAAGGGCTACGGATCGCTCGAAGTGTTCACCGGAGTGGACCTCGCCATCGACCGAGGCAGCAAGGTGGTGGTCCTGGGACTCAACGGTGCGGGCAAGACCACCTTGCTCAAGCTGCTGGCGGGGGTGGAGCAACCCGATGCCGGAACGGTCGAGCCGGGGCACGGTCTGCGCCTCGGGTACTACGCGCAGGAGCACGACACGATCGACCCCGACGCGACGGTGTGGGAGAACACGCGTCACGCTGCCCCGGATGCCGGCGCACAGGAGCTGCGGAACCTGCTCGGCGCCTTCCTGTTCTCCGGGGAACAGCTCGACCAGCCGGCCGGGACGCTGTCCGGCGGCGAGAAGACCCGCCTCGCCCTGGCCGGGCTGGTCTCGTCGGCGGCGAACGTGCTGCTGCTCGACGAGCCGACGAACAACCTCGACCCCGCCAGCCGGGAGCAAGTGCTGGACGCCCTCCGGCACTATGCGGGCGCCGTCGTGCTCGTGACGCACGATCCGGGTGCGGTCACCGCGCTCGAACCCCAGCGCGTCATCGTCCTGCCGGACGGGACCGAGGATCATTGGTCGGCCGACTACCTCGATCTCGTCGAACTCGCCTGATCGATCGGCGGATACTGCGCGTCTGCGGTGGCACGGATCACGGATCGGGTCGATCATGGAGTGACCCATGGCAGCGCACGAGCCCGCACGCCCCGGAAGTAGCGAGGCAGCCCCAGCCGTGTCGGTGCCGGTACCCAGGATCCGGGGCGGGCGTTCGCCCTGCAGCGAGAAGGTGGGAATGATGCCAACGCACGCGGCGGCACAGAGATCGACACCAAGATCGGCACAGACATCGGCGCAGGCGATCGCCAAGGGCGCGCGGATCACCGGCAGTGCGCGGACAGATCTCGCCGCGGACCTGAGGAAGCGCTACGAGAAGGGCGAGAGCATCCGCGCGCTCGCAGCGGCGACCGGGCGCTCGTACGGGTTCGTGCACCGGTTGCTCGTCGACGACAATGTCGCACTGCGCCGTCGCGGCGGGGCGACCCGCGGCAAGCGCAAGGGCTGACCAGCACCATCCAATCTTTCCGCTGCCGGCAGGCCGGCGGCGCCCTCTGTCTCGCGCGCCGCCGCACGCGGCCCGCCACTGCGCGGCCGGCGCCTACCCACGTATGCCTTCGCTGCCCGTTTTACGTAGTTCGTTAATGCTGTGCCCGCAGTGGCGAAAGTTTCTGCTGGCGCTGACGATAACGAAGTGGCAGAGTGTCTCATGATGTGTCCGCATGCGCCGATGGTCTCAGGGGCGGGGGCTACGGGCACTCGCGTCGCACCACGATGTGGCTCGAGCTTTCCGTAGCGGTGCACGCAACCCGGCGGGAGGAGCATTCGTGGGATCGGATCGCAGCGGCCAGCGAACAATAAGGCAGCGAGCCATGACAATGGGCCGCAGCATCTGGACGGTCGTCGTGGCTGTGGCCATCGCGTGTTCGTCGACTGTCGTCCTCGTCGACAATGCTGCCGCCGTGCCGCCACCGCCGCCGAACCCTTCCGACAACCAGATCTCGGCGAGCCAGAACCAGGCAGCCGCCTCGGCCGTCGAAGTCGGCCGATTGAGCGGAATCGTGTCGTCGACGCAGGCCAAGATCCAACAGCTCCAGGACGCCATGGAGCTCAAGGCAGAGCTGGCGATGAAGGCACTCGTCGACCTGCAAACCGCGAAGGAAGCCGCAAGAAAGGCGGAGCAGGCCGCGAAGGAGGCGCAGGCCGCTGCCGCCCGGGCCGCCGATCAGATCACCGCCGCGCAGGATCAGGCAGCCCAGTTCGCGGCCGCCTCGTTCCGACAGGGATCCATGGTCGGCTCCTCGCTCACCGCACTGCTCGATGCGAACTCGATGGACCAGTTCCTGCTGCGCAGGGAGATGATCGAGCAGGTTTCCGCGAACCAGGCGAGCGTCCTCGACACGCTCGCAACCACGCGTACCACCAAGGCGAACGTGGACTCCAAGGCCAAGGCTGCGTTGGCCGATGCCACCGCGGCAGAGCACGCGGCTCAGCAGGCGCAGGTCGAAGCCGACCAGGCGCAGAAGGCGGCCGCGCAGAGTTTCGCCGACGGCCAGAGCCAGCTCGCCTCGCTCACCAGCCAGCTCGAGCAGCAGCAGGGCCAATATCAGGCGGCCCTGAACCAGGTCGCCGAACTCAAGGGGCAGCGCGCGCAATACCAGGCTTGGCTCAAGGCGAAACAGGAGGAAGACCAGCGCATCGCGGCGCAGGCCGCCATCCAGCAGCAACAGGCGCAGGAGCTCATGCGCGAGAAGCAGCTGGCCGACCAGCTCGCCGCGCAGGACGAGAGCAACCGGGCCGTCGCGATCCAGAAGGAGAAGGACTACCAGCGGAAGCTCGCCGAGGCGCGCGCGGCGCAGGCGGCACTGCGCAAGAAGATGCAGGCGCAGGGCCTCGATCCGGGCCCGAACGTGCCGCCGTCGAACATGTCGCGCGGTCAGATCGTGGTACAGGCGGCCCTCGCGTACCTCGGCACGCCGTACGCCTGGGGCGGCGGCACGGCCCGCGGCCCGTCCCGCGGCATCCACGACGGTGGCATCGCTGACTACTACGGCGACTACAACAAGATCGGATTCGACTGCTCGGGGCTCGCCCTCTACGCCTGGGCGCAGGCCGGCGTCTACCTGCCGCACTACTCCGGCTACCAGTACAACTACGGCCAGCGGGTCGCACCGGCGAACCTTCAGCCCGGTGATCTGGTGTTCTTCGCCTACAACACGTCCAACCCGGCGACCATCCACCACGTGGCCATCTACATGGGCAACAACAAGATCATCCAGGCACCGCAGTCAGGTGACGTCGTCAAGATCTCACCCATGTACTGGAGCGGATTCATCGGCGCAACACGCCCCGGCACCTGACCGTCCCGCGGCTGGGATCATCGACCGTATGGCGACGAGCGTAGCAGCGAGTATGACGGAGAGGACGCTGTTCTTCCCCGACGCGTTCGTGATCCTGAGCGGCGGGCGTGCGCGGCGACTCGGCTGCCCCGCCGGCACTGATGACGCCGGCGGCGCCGGAGGCACCGACAAGGCGAGCATCGTGCTCGGCGGCCGGACGCTGCTGGACCGCGCCCTTGACACCACGCAGGGGCGCCCCGTCGTGATCGTCGGCCCGCGCTCGGCGGCCCGCCCCGAGATGACGTTCACGCGGGAGGACCCTGCCGGCGGCGGCCCCTCCGCAGGTATCGCCGCCGGAGTCGCGGCGCTAGCGGACCCTGGCACCGGAGAGCGGCAGCTGATCGGGATCATGGCCGTCGATCAGGCCGGTGTCACATCGCAGACGTGGCAACGACTCTCGGCGTCCGCGA
>JAFIHI010000170.1 GCA_017848755.1 Nakamurella sp.
GACGCCGGGGCAGTGGACGACGCAGCGGGCGACGCGACCGTGCAGACACTCGAAGAGACGGATGCCGGGGGTCGTCCGCGCTCTGGAGGGCACGCGCGCCGCCGACACATCCGGCGGACCGTCTTTACCATCATCGCCTTCGTGCTCGTCTGGTTCGCGTTGGCGCTGCCGATCGATCTCGATCGCACCGGGGTTGCGGGCCTGGCCCGGATCCCGATTGAAGCGGTGCTGATCCTCGCGCTAGCGCTCGTCCTTCGCCCCCGGCCACTCAAGGTCATCTCGATCGTGATCGGTGTGCTGATCGGTGCGCTGGTCGCGCTCAAGCTCACCAACACCGGGTTCGATATCTCGTTCTCGCGGCGTTTCGATGTGGTGCGCGACTGGTACTACCTGCGCCTGGCGGCCGATCTGCTCACCGACGTGGCCGGGCACATCTGGTCGGATGTCGCGGCGATCGCCGCGATCGTACTGGTGGTGATCCCGCTGGTCCTGCTGCCGTGGGCGACGCAGCGGGCCACGGCCGCCCTGCGCCGCCGCCGAGGTACCACCGGCGTCGCGCTCGCGATCGTCGCCGCGGCGTGGGCCGCGATCGCGCTCGCCGGCGCCGGACCGACCACGGCCGCTGGCGTGGCCACCGCGGACACCAGCCGGCTCATCGGATCGACCATCGCGCAGCCGTTCGCCGATGCGCACGACGGCCCGGCGTTCGCCCGGCAGATCGCCGCCGACCCATATGCGTCCGTGCCACCGTCACAGCGTCTCGCCGGCCTGCAGGGCAAAGATGTGCTGCTGGTCTTCATCGAGAGCTACGGCCGGGTGGCGCTGGACGACCCGGCGATCGCGCCGACCGTCGAGGCCGCCCTGCGCGAATCCGAGGCGACCTTGGCGAAGGCCGGATTCTCCGCCCGCAGCGGCTTTCTCACCTCACCGACCTACGGCGGATCGAGTTGGCTCGCGCACTCGACCGTCGAGGCCGGACTGTGGGTGGACAGCCAGCAGCGCTACAACCAGTTGATCGCCGCCGGAAGACTGACGCTGGCGCGCGCGTTCGCCGACGGCGGCTGGCGGGTCGTGTTCGCCGTGCCCTCGACCACGGACAGTTGGCCACAGGGTGAGCCGTTCTACGGCTTCGACAAGCTTTACACCGCACACAATGTCGGCTATCACGGTCCTGAGTACGGATACGCGACGATGCCCGACCAATACCTCTACCACGCGTTGCTCACCCAGGAGCTGATGCCCGGCCACCGCACTCCAGTCATGGCAGAGGTCGACACGCTGTCCAGCCACTACCCGTGGACGGAGCCGCCGCCGCTGCTGCCATGGAACGAGGTGGGCGACGGTTCCGTCTACAACAGCGCCGCCGCACAGCCCCGGGCCGCACACCCCGACACCGCGAAACAGGCGTATGCGGACGCGGTTTCGTATGCACTGCGCGCACTGGCCTCATGTGCGGCCTCGAGCAAGGACCCGAACCTCGTCATACTCGCGATGGGGGACCACCAGCCGAATGCCACGGTCACCCGGCCGGGCACCGACCACGAGGTGCCCGCGATGCTCATCGCGCACGACTCGGCGATCACGGCGAAGGCCGCGGCCTGGGGCTGGACGGCGGGGCTCGCTCCCGGCCCGAACGCGGCGGTGTCGCCGATGGACCAGGTCCGCGACCGGTTGTTCGCCGCCTTCGGAACCGGCGGATGACACAGCGGGCGACACAGCGGATATGACGATCGGCACGGCGGTCGGCCCGGTGGTCGATCCGGCGGCCAAACGGACGTGACCCTTTGACAACTCCGCGCATCGGGGCATGCTGGACACAAGAATCGAGGCGAGTGCGTCATGACGCTACGCATCATCGGAGCGGTGGCAGCGCTGATTTCGGCGGCGGTGCACTGGGGCGAATGGGGCTTCAACGGTTACAACTGGTGGGCCGCGCAGCCGTTGACGACGATCGGCGTGCTGTTCGTGATCAACGGTGTGGCCGGGGTGGTGATCGCGATCCTGCTGCTCACTTGGCGCCGCCATTGGGTGCCGCTGCTCCTGCTGTTCGGCTTCGGGCTGCTGACGGCGGCCGGGTACGTCACGTCGACGGCCTTGCCGCACGGGCTGTTCGGCGACAAGGAGGCCTGGACCGGCACTCCGCAATGGATCGCGTTCATTGTCGAGATCGCCTGCATCGTGGTCGCGCTGGTCGCCTTCGCCCAGGAGCAGTCGAGTAACCGCCGGACCGTGACGACGGGAACGCACACGCTCGGCGCGTGACACGCCTGCTTCCCCTCGGCGAGCGGTGCGAAATGCACCCCTGCCCGTCCGTTTTGTCGTGAATTTCGCACCGCTCGGCGGGGATAAGTGTGGTCAGGTCGGGGCGTCGGCCGCACTGCTCGCGCCGGCTGCACTGCTAGCGTCGGTCGCCCTAGACAGGGTCGCGATGAACTCGCGGCAGCGTCGGAGCGCGTCGGCGTACCGGTCCGCGTCACGGTCGGCTATCAGGTCGGCCTTCCGGGCGGCCTTGTCGCCGGCTCTCCCGGCGCCCTCCCGGCTGGCACCGCGCACCGAGAGCTCGTCGTAGAGCCGCAGCGCCTCACGGGCATTGACGGCGGCGCTCGTGGTGCGTCCCGCCTCCTGCATCCGGACCGCGAGATCGAACACCGCCTGCGCCAGTTGCGGTAGGTACACGGGCCGGTTGCCGAACGCGAGACGCCGCATCGCATCGACGGATTCGCGTGCCGCGGATAGGGCTTCGGTCGTTCGCCCGGCATCCGCGAGGTCCGCCGCCAAGTTGCCGAGCGCCGCGGCGAGGTTCACCAAATGCTCGCGCGGGTTGTCCCGTGCGAGCCGCCGGTACAGCGTCGTCGCCTCCGCGGTCGCGGTGAGCGCCTCCTCTCGCCGGCCGGCTGCGGCGAGTCGCACCGCCAGATTGTTCAGCGACATCGCTAGCGGCCCCGCATACGCATTCTCGTTCTGCGCGGCCAAGTCTCGATAGAGCTCCGCCACCTCGCGGGTCGCCGAAAGCGCATCGACGGTGCGCCCCGCGTCGTGCAGAACGTTCGCGAGATTGTCGAGGCTCATCGCGAGGTGGCCGGTGTACGAGTCCGGTTCACCTGCCGCGAGGCCCCGGTAGAGGTTCACCGCTTGCCGCGTCGTCGCGATGGCAGGGGCGCGACGGCCTGCCGATCGCTGCCGCACGGCCAGATTATTGATTGTCTGCGCGAGGAGCGGAAGGTACGTAGCCGGATCCTGCTCGGCAAGTCGTTGGTGCAAACGCGCTGCCTCACCGGAGATCTCGAGCGCCTCGGTCGCGGCGCCCGCCTCGTCCAGGCGGTTCGCGAGATTGCCCAACGCCGTCGCGAGGCCGCCGGAGAAATCGTCCGGCGACTGCGTTGCGAGCTCGCGATACACCGCGACCGCTTCGCGTGAAGCATCGAGAGCCTCTGCGTCGCCGCCGATGTCGTGCAGGCGCACGGATAGATTGTTCAGGGCTGCCGCGAGATACGGTCTGAATAAAGAGGTTTCGCCCTCTACCTCATCATCGCGCACATCGTCGTGCGCGCCCGGTTTCTCGCTGGGTGCTTCACCGAGTATGACGCTGTTCGCGGCCAAGCCGGCAAGCTTCCGAAACAGCGCTGCGGACTCCCGGGCGGCGTCCGCGGCCTCGGCGTCGCGTCCGGTCGCGTGCAGCAGATCGGCCAGCAGCCCCAGGGCGGATGCGAGATCGGGCGCGAATACCCGCTCGTCGGACTCGGCGAGGTCGCGATAGCGGCGGACGGCCTCGGCTGCGCTGGCCAGGGCTTCGGCGGTGCGGCCGGCGTCGGCGAGCTCGGCAGCGCGGTCGGTCGCCGCGTCGGCCGCGGCCGCAAGGTCCTGGCCCGGCAGATCCTCGTTCGACAGGGCCTCCCCCGGCAGGCCCTCTCTCGGCGGGTCTACAGGTGGCGGATCCCCATCCCGCACATATTCGCGCCGCACCGTCACGCTCCTTGCCGCACGCGATCGCGCGCCCCACCGAGGATATGAAACCTCGCCGGTCGGCTGACCGCGGCCATGATGGTGACATGTCGGGACAGACGTCATGACAGCGGCCGAGGCGCACTGCGCTCCGCGGTCGCGGCCGTGTCGGCCGGGTGCACCGTGATCCCGCTCGCATCGGCCCCCGGCCGCTGGCTCGTCGCGGTGGCGGTCCTGGGCTCCGGCATTGCGTTCCTGGACGGAACCGTCGTCACCGTCGCCTTGCCGGCGATCGGTAAGGACCTGGCCACCGGTCTCGCGGGCCAGCAATGGGTGGTCGACGGATACCTGCTCACCCTCGGGGCGTTGCTGCTGGCGGGCGGCGCGGCGGGGGATCGATACGGCCGCCGGCGCGTGTTCCTCACCGGCCTCGCAGCCTTCGCCGTGGCCTCCGCGGCCTGCGCGTTGGCGCCGACGGGCATCGTCCTGATCGGTGCGCGCGTGGCCCAAGGCGTCGCCGCCGCCGCGCTCATCCCGGGCTCCCTCGCGCTGATCAACGCGCTGATCGCGGAAGCCGACCGCGCCCGCGCCATCGGGCTGTGGGCCGGAATGTCCGGCGTCACTTCAGCTCTCGGCCCATTCCTCGGCGGGTATCTGGTGGACGCCGCCTCGTGGCGATGGGTCTTCGTCATCAATGTCCCGCTGGCGGCCGTCGCGATCTACCTCGCCGTACGCCACGTGCCGGAAAGCCGGGATGCCGCCGCGGCCGGCCCGTTCGACATTTCCGGTGCGCTGCTGGCGACGGCCGGACTGGCGGGCGTCGTCTACGCCTTGATCGAAGGACCCGCGCACGGATGGCGCCCGGCTTTCGTGGTGTGCGCGATCGGGGGAGTGCTGGCACTCGCCGGTTTCCTGTGGCGTGAGTTTCGCGCGCCGGCGGCACTGCTTCCGCCGAAACTGTTTGCGTCCCGCCAATTCTCGGGAGCGAATATGACGACGTTCGTGGTCTATGCGGCGCTCGGAGCGTCGAGCTTCCTGCTCACCCTGCAGCTGCAGCAGACCCTGGGTTATTCGGCACTCGCGGCCGGCGCCGCAACAGTTCCGATCACCGTCGTCATGCTGCTCGGATCGCCGTCCGCGGGCGTCCTGGCCGGCCGCGTCGGCCCGCGACTGCCCATGACGGTCGGGCCGATCATCGCGGGTGCGGGGCTGGCCATGATGGCCCTCATCGTGCCCGGGAGGGGGTACGTGGCGGTGGTACTGCCGGCCGTCATGGTGTTCGCGGTCGGGCTCACGATCACGGTGACGCCGCTCACGGCGGCAGTCCTCGCGGCGGTACCCCAGCGCCATGTCGGGGCGGCATCCGGTGTGAACAACGCAATCTCGCGCATCGGTGGGTTGCTCGCGGTCGCCGTGCTGCCCGCCGCCGCCGCGATCACCGCGGCGCCCGGAGAGCCGCTGGGGCCCGGTTTCGCGCGGGCCATGATCATCTGCGCCGCCCTGTGTGTCGCGGGCGGGCTCATCTCGGCGCTCACCATTCCGGGGCGATCGCAGCCTTCCACCAGGCAACCCGTGCCCTCACACGACCCGAGAACCTGAGGCTTCGCCGGATGGTGCACTTCGGCATCGAGCCGCGTTGAGGTAGTGACAGTAGCGGCAGTGGCAGCGCCGGCGGCAAGGACGACACAGACGGTGCGGCGCCGTCTTCGACAGCGGGATTACGGCTGAACGCGGTGCCGGGCCACGCCGGCGTCGCCGCCCGGATCTCTGGCGGGGCCTCCGCCAGGAACGGCCCCGGCGACCCAGCGCCCGAGGGGGCCCGCCGTCACCAGCGGGGTGCGGCGCACGAGCAACGTCATACCCGCGACCGCGAGCACCGCGGCGACCGCACCCAACCCGAGGCCGACGCCCACATCCAGCAGGTGGTGCACGTGCGCCGCCACCCGCGCCCACGCGATAAGGGCCGCGCCGAGTACGAACAGCCCTCCGGCAATCCACTTGCGGCGCAACAGGATCAGCACCGCCATGAGCCCGGCGGCGGCCGAGTGGTCGGACGGGAAACCGTTGTCCGGGGCGTGCGGCATGAGCGGCGGCACCGACGGGTTCACGACGAACGGCCGCGGGTCCACGTACGAACTCGACGCGACCTTGATGAAGATCAGCACCAGCACCAGCCCGATCACCGCCGACAGGGCGAGTTCCACCTTGCCGCGCCGCGTCTCGGCCCACAGCCACACGGCCGCGAACCCGATCACCATCACGTAGATCAGATACTTCGCTATCGCGACGATGACGCTGTCCATGCCGCTCGCTTCCTGCCGGGGCCGAGTCGTGATCCGGGCCGCTCCCGGGTCGAACCAGACCAGACTACCGACGTGCGAGCGCGCGGCGAGGTTCCGCTGCGCGCCAATCCGGCGGCGGAGATGGGGCTGCGCGGCCGTGGCCGCTTCGGATGCGCTGTGGTTCGGATGCGCTGTGGTTGGCACGCGCGCGGGCTCAGAGCGCCAACTGGGCATGCAGCGCCGTGAGTTCGGCTTGCTCCGGATCGAATCGGACCACTACCCGCACTAGTGCCCGGGCGTCCTCCGTCCATGCGGCATGCACCGACCCGCGCAGTTGGTAGCGGCTCCCGGCCAGCGAGAAGTCGCACAGCACAGGGGTTTCCGACACGATGACGGCGTCGGTGGAATCGGTGGGGATCAGACACTGCAGCGCGGCCTCGCTGACATCCACGAGGGAGCCGGTCGCCGTCGCCATCACCGGGTCCGACGTCGACTGCGGGTCGCGGTGCGTGTACACGGTGAGGGTGATAACGCCGTCCGCCGCGGTGCGGTCCTGGCGCCGCCGTTGCTCGAACCGCGCAGGCCCGGTCGGCGTGACTTCCCACACCTGAAGACCGATCGAGCCCTGCCGGGCGGTCAGCGTCACCGGCAGTACGCCAGCATGCGGGCCTGCGGACCACCGGAGTTCCAACCGTTCACCGTCCGTGGCGCCCACGGCCACCGCGGCGTCCGTGGGCACGGCGATCGTGATGGCCTCCGCGGACACGGTCTGCACCCGACCGAACGAGGATTTCCCGACGGCGTTGTGCATCTCCACGCTCTGACCTGGGCGCGGCACACCTGTCGTATCGTCCATCGACACACGTATATTCTGCCGCGGAGACCGGATCGATCCTGCTCGCCGCGCTGGGCCGGACGGGTGAACCAATATCCCCGAAATTGATGCCTGCACCGCTCGTGAGCCACGTGCCGCGCCAGCCGGCTACCCGATCGCGACCACCACCTGAACGGTCACCGTGAGGTCCGCGCTGCCCGGAAGGACCGGCGTCGCCGCCGAATCCGCCGCGCCGGCCGCCGAGGGCATGGCGTACATCGGCATCGGTGCGCTGCCGCCGGACTCGCTGATGGACATCACCTGGCCAACCGTCACGCCGGCCGCATCCGCAAGCTGTTTCGCTTGCGTCAGCGCCTGTTTCACCGCATCCGCGCGGGCCTTCGCCCGCAGCGACGAATCGTCCGCGAAGGAGAACGAGATCCCGTCGACGCGGATCCCATTGCCGGCGGCCGACTGCGCGGCGTCGATCAGCGCGCCCGCCTTCGAGACGTCGTGCAGCGTGGCCGTGACCATGTTGGAGACCTCGTAGCCGGTAACGGTCGACCCGTTGTCGGAATAGGTCGCGTACACGGACAGGCTGCTGGTCCTGAGGTCCTTCTCCGCGACCCCTGACGACTTCAGCTTCGCGATGAGACTCGCTGCGGCGGTGTTGTTCTGGTTCAATGCGGCGCTCGCCGTGGCGGCACGGGTCTGCACGCCCAACTGCACCGTGAGGGTATCCGGCGTGCCGGAGACGGTGCCGGATCCCGTGGCGGTGATGGTGCGGTTGGTGAAGGCGTTCTGCTCGCCGGCCGGTGCGCCGGTCGCATCGGCCGCCTGTGCTGTTTGCGGGACGACGCCCACCTGCGGCGCGCCACCCGGCTGCTGGGCAGCGTCTACTTGCTGGACGGGGCCTACTTGTTGGACCGAGCCACCCTGCGGCGCGGATGCGGCCCGCGCGTTCCTGGGTGCCGTCGCACCGGCGCAGGCGGCGGTCGCCACCAGTCCGCCGACAGCGAGTGCGGACAGGAGCACGGTGCGTAACTTCATGGTGCCCTCCTCGAATGGTCGCTTCTCACATGGTCACTGCGATGGTGAGACGCGCGTATCGCGGCATTCGGTTGCACGGCTCCGCAATCCACGCCCGCCCCCCTTCCCGGGTCAGGTGCCCCCGGGTGCGCCGGAGTGCGCTGTGAGGCACCCACCCCGAGGAGTCGGCAGAGCGGGGGACCGTGGGGGCCGGCGCCGGCGGGATGGGAGAGTGGGGGCATGACTGCCGATACAGCGGACGGATTGAT
Organism: Nakamurella sp.; assembly: GCA_017848755.1. Taxonomy (GTDB): domain Bacteria; phylum Actinomycetota; class Actinomycetes; order Mycobacteriales; family Nakamurellaceae; genus Nakamurella. The sequence continues at coordinate 8,337 of JAFIHI010000170.1, forward strand.
CGCGTATCTGAAGGCCTCGCCGTCGCCGTTCCATGCGGTCGCGACATCGGCGCGGCTTCTCGAGGAGGCCGGCTTTTCGGGTATGACGGAGTCCTCGCCGATGCCTACGGCGCCAGGGCGGTACTACCTGATCCGCGGCGGCTCGCTGGTGGCCTGGTCGACGGAGCACGCTGTCGGACCGGCCACACCCTTCCGTGTGATCGGAGCGCACACCGACAGCCCGAACCTGCGCATCAAACCCCAGCCCGACCTGGCGCAGGCGGGCTTCCGGCAGCTCGGCGTCGAGGTGTATGGCGGTCCGCTGCTCAGCTCCTGGCTCGACCGGGACCTCGGACTCTCCGGACGCGTGACGATCCGGGCCGGTGCGGTACCAGACGCGATCCGAGCGAGCGCGGCAAGGGCCCTCGTCATCTCCCGAACTGGTTCTGCCGCAGTCGATGTCGGAGATGACGACTCGTCTGAGGTGATGCTCGCGCCTGGGAACACCGCACCCGCAGGGGCCGCCACTGTGCTCGTGCACATCGACGAGCCGCTGCTCCGGGTCGCGCAACTGGCCATCCACCTCGACCGCGCGGTGAACACCGACGGCGTGAAACTCAATCCGCAACAGCATCTTTCACCGATCTGGGGGCTCGGCGTGGAGCCGGGGGACTTCACCGCCTTCCTCGCCGAGCGGATCGGCGTCGACCGGGCCGACGTGCTCGGGTGGGACGTGATGACCCACGACGTGCAGGGGCCGCAGCGCATCGGCGCCGCACGGGAGTTCGTCGCGGGCGGGCGCATGGACAACCTCGCGACGAGCTTCGCCGGAACGCGGGCGCTGATCGACGCGTGCGACGCGCTGGCCGCGGATGCGACAGCCGCTGGGCCGCAACCGATCCCGCTGCTGGTGCTCTTCGATCACGAGGAAGTCGGCAGCACCTCGGAACGCGGCGCGAACTCCACCCTGCTGCCGAGCATCCTGGAGCGCATCGTGGCGTCCCGCGGCGGTACTCGGGACGACTATCACCGCGCCATGGCCGCCACCGTGATCGCGTCCGGCGACATGGCCCATGCAACGCACCCGAACTACGTCGACAAACACGAGCCGCAGCACCGGATCTCGATCGGCGGCGGGCCGGTCCTCAAGATCAACAATCAACTGCGGTACGCGACCGGAGCCCCGGGGGGTGCTGCGTTCATTCTCGCGTGCGAGCAGGCCGATGTGCCGCTGCAGCGGTTCGTCACCCGTTCCGACCTGCCCTGCGGATCGACCGTCGGCCCCATGACGGCCGCCCAGACCGGCGCCGAGACAGTCGATTTCGGCGCACCGATGCTCTCCATGCACTCCGCCCGCGAGCTCGTCGGAGCCGCCGACCAGGCCATGTACGCCTCCGCGCTCGCCGCCTTCCTCGCCCCGTCCGATGGGGGTTCCCTCTCGCCGAGCGGTGCGTAATTGCGGACGAATCGGGCGCGAAACGGTGCATTTCGCACCGCTCGGCGGTCTAGATTGCCTGATGCGCGGCGCGGAGCGCGCGATCCAACGTGTCAAAGGACGTCGGGCCGATGAGATCCCGCAGTTCCGCGAGCCCAGCCGTCAGGGCGTCGTCCCACTCCGCGAGGCGCTCGGCGCCGTTCGTCGACAGATGGATGACGACCAGCCGGCGATCGGACAGATCCGGTCGACGATAGACGAGCGCGTTGCTGGCCAACGAGTCCACGATCCGGGTGAGCGACGCCGGCGGGATATCGAGTGCTTTGGTGAGTTCGCCCATGGTGCAGCCGGTTTCGGTGAGGTTGCGCAGTACGCGCCACTGGTCGAGACTCGCCCCGTGCGCCGCCAAGGCCGCGCCGAGCCCACCCACGACGGTCCGGTGCACGCCCAGCAGGGCCTCCACGACGTCAACGGCCAGGCGGGTGGTGGCAGGACGTGTGGTGGCCGCCATTCCGCTCCTCCTCGCCGGGTTGCCGATCACGATACGCTCCCGGGTATGACGGATTCGGCGGACATTCGCAGCCCGGCCGAGTTGCTCTACGCCGGGCCGGACCCGCGAGTAGTGCGGATCGGCGTGCTCGTGCCGATGTCGGGAGTGCTCGGGCTCACCGGGCCGTCCGGCCTCGCGTTCGCGGAGCTCGCCGCACGCGAGTTCAATGCGGCCGGCGGCGCCCAGGGCCGACCGATGGAGTTGGTACCGGTCGACGCAGGGCAACCGGCGACCCATGTCGTCTCCGCGGTCCGCGCGCTGGTGGACTCACGCCTGGTCGACGCACTGGTCGGATTCCACACCAGCGACATTCGACGCGCGGTGGATCACGCGGTCGCGGGCCGCGTGATGTCCATCTTCACGCCCCCGCACGAAGGCGGGCCGATCGCCAGCCGGGCCGTCCGACTCGGGGAATCGCCTGGGGCGCAACTCGTTCCGACGATGCGCTGGCTTCACGAACAGCGTCATATCCGTCGCTGGGCGCTCGTGGGGAACGACTACATCTGGCCCCAGGCGATGCACCGGACGGCGCGGCGCGTGGTCCGGCAGCTGTCGGCGGAGCTCGTGTTCGACCGCCTCGTTCCGATCGGCGCGCAACATCTCGAACGACTGGTGGGGGTGCTGGCGAGTGCGCGGCCGGATGCGGTAGTGGTGAGCCTCGTCGGAAACGATCTGGTCGAGTTCAATCGGGCCTTCCGCGCGGCCGGACTCGACCGCCGGGTGATCCGACTGTCCGGCTCGCTGGAGGAGAACTGCCTGCTCGCGTCCGGCGGGGATGACGGCGGTGAGCTCTACGCCTGCATGCGATCGCTGCCCTCCGTTGTTGATCACAGGCATGAGCATCTGGCCGCGGCTGCGGATCGACAGTTCGGACCGACTGCCCCACTTCTGGATGCCTATGCCGAGGGATGTTATGACGGCGTCCACCTCGCCGGGGCGATGGCGCGAACCGGGAACCTCACCGCCGCGTCTGCGACAGTCGTTGCCAACTATATGGTGTCGGCGCCGCACGGCAAGGACGTCGCGGACTTCTGGCGCGGCACCCCGCTTGGCGCGCCGCCGCGGCGAATGAACCTGGCCGTCGCGGACGGGCTCGACCTGCGGGTGGTCGCGACCTTCGACTGAGGGCCGGCCGGGACGCACCCGCAGACCGATCGCCCGCCCCCCTAACACTCTTCCGCCCGCCCAAACTATTTCCAGATGGAACGATCTGGAGTAGCCTTCACACCGACCAGGCGAACGGCGCGAGCGGCGTGAAGGAACAGTCCATGGCGAACGAGACAGCAGGCACCGGACCGACCGCCGCCCCCGGAGCCACGAGCGCCGCGAGCGCCGCAGGCACGGATGGAACCACCGACGGCAGCACCGACATCGCCCAGTACGGCTACAAACAGGAACTCAAGCGCTCGCTCACCTTCAGCGACCTCTTGGTCTACGGCCTCATCTTCATGGTGCCCATCGCCCCGTTCGGCATCTTCGGCTCCGTCTTCGCCAGCTCCGGCGGCATGGTTGCGCTCACCTACGCGATCGGCATGGTCGCCATGATGTTCACCGCCAACTCCTACACCCAGATGTCCCGCGCCTTCCCCATGGCCGGCTCCGTCTACACCTACGCCGGCCGCGGCATCGGCGCCCCCTTCGGCTTCATGGCCGGCTGGATGATCCTGCTCGACTACTTCCTGGTCCCCGCGCTGCTCTACTTGGTCGCCTCGGTTGCCATGAACTCCCTCGTCCCGGCCGTCCCGGTGTGGCTGTGGCTGGTGATCTTCGTCGTCCTGAACACCGTCGTGAACTACAGCGGCATCGAGATGACGGCCCGCGTCAACAAGATCATGCTCATCGCCGAGCTCATCGTGCTCGCCATCTTCCTGGTCATCGGCATCGTCGCACTGGCAGGCGGCAAGGGCCGCGGATTCAACTTCGACGCGATCTTCAGCGCGCACACCTTCTCGTGGGGGCTCGTCTTCGGCGCGGTATCCGTTGCGGTGCTGAGCTTTCTGGGCTTCGACGGCATCTCCATGCTCGCCGAGGAGAACCGCGCCAAGGCCAAGGCCATCGGCCGCGCGATGGTCGCCGCGCTGCTGCTGGCCGGCACCTTGTTCATCGTCCAGACGTGGGTCGCCTCGCTCCTGGTCACCGACCCGGCCGGTCTGATCGCCTCCGGTGATCCCGACGGGACCGCCTTTTATGACGCCGCCCGTGAGGCGGGGGGTGCGTGGCTCTCCGGGCTCACCGCATTCGCCACCGCGATCTCCTGGGGCTTCGCAAACTCGCTCGTGGCCCAGGCCGCCACCTCCCGGCTGCTCTTCGCGATGGCCCGGGACAGGCAACTGCCGCCCTTCCTGTCGAAGGTCAACCCGAAGCACCAGGTTCCGGTCAACGCGACGCTGCTGGTCGCGCTGCTGTCACTGGCGCTCGGCATCTACATGGCCGAGCGCTCGAACGGTATCGAGCTGCTGTCGACGCTGGTCAACTTCGGCGCACTGACCGCATTCCTCGTGCTGCATGTGAGCGTGGTGGTGCACTTCGTCGGCCGGCGGCACAGCAGACGATGGTGGGCGCATCTGGTCGCGCCGATCATCGGCTTCGCGATCCTCGCCTACGTGGTGATCAACGCGAAGATCGCGGCGCAGACGCTCGGCTTCGTGTGGTTCGCCATCGGGATCGTGATCCTCGTCGTGCTGATCGCCATGGGGCGGCGGCCGCGGCTCGCGGGCGTGGCCGCCGATCAGTCCGCGGATTCCGCTGCAGCGGAAGGAGTCTGATCATGGCGGTCCTGGCGCTGGACGCATCGGCGGACAACCTCACGTACTCCTTCGGCGGGCACGAGCCGCGTCTGCACGCGAGCCCCGGCGACGTGATCGTGGTGGACACCGAGGACTGCTTCGGTGGAGCGGTGCGCACTGTCGACGACCTGCCCAGCCAGGTGTGCGCCTTCCCCTACCTCAACCCGGTCACCGGGCCGATCTTCGTGGCAGGAGCAGAGGTCGGCGACACGCTCGCCGTGCACTTCGCGGAGATCGCGCCGGTGCGCGACTACTGCTTCTCGTCCACGTTCCCGCACTTCGGCGCGCTCACCACCACGCACCAGACCGCGATGCTGCACGACGCGCTGCCCGAGCTGGTCTGGCGATACGACATCGATGTCGCCCGCGGGGTCGCCGTATTCCACGCGCGGCAGGGCGACTTCGCGCTGGAGCTGCCGCTCGACCCCATGCACGGCACCGTCGGCGTGGCACCCGCCGCCGACGAGGTGATCATGTCCATCACCCCGGGCGCGCACGGCGGCAACATGGACACCCCCGAGCTGCGCGCGGGCACCACCGTCTACTTCGGCGTCAACGTTCCCGGCGCCCTGCTCGCCCTGGGCGACGGGCACTGCCGCCAGGGCGAGGGCGAGACCTGCGGCACCGGACTCGAAGCCGCTATGCGCACCACGATCATCGTCGACGTGCTCAAGGGCGTCGAAACCCCGTGGCCGCGTTTGGAATCCGACGAGTTCCTGATGTCGACCGGCTCGGTGCGCCCGCTCGAGGACGCGTTCCGCATCAGCCAGCACGACCTCGTCGGGTGGACCGGCACCCTGACCGGACTCTCCCAGCTGGACGCCATGCAGGTGGTGAGCCAGGCGGGGCTCGCACCCGTCGGCAACGTCGTGGACACCAACTACACGATGGTCGCGAAGCTTCCGAAAGCCGTTCTCGGGCCGGGGGTTTCGGCGTACGGCGGGATGCATGCGCGGATGCGGGCCGCGGCCGCACATTATCTCGCCGCCCGCTGACCAACGGTCCGCCGATGACGGCTTCGCGCGCGAAGCGCGCCGAACATCGTCATATTCGATCATGACCGGCCGCATACTCGACGGACCCTGATCGCTCCCGTATAGTTCGCCGGACAACGGTGCTGTCGACGACGCGATCGGCGGGTCCGCAGGCCCGCAGCCGCCGACGGCGGTGCTTCATGTGCAAAGTCGGGTAGTACTCGAAGGAGTTCGCATGGGGTTCATCAAGGCGTTCGCCGGATCCGTCGGCGGGATGCTCGCCGACCAGTGGAAGGACTTCCTCACTCCCCCACCGGATATCGCTCCGACCGCGGCTATCTTCCCCGCGGTGCCGCTGGGCCAGAACGCCGGCCGCGGCTCGAACACCAAGGGCTCCGAACACATCATCACGAACGGCAGCAGGATCGTCGTGCCCGAGGGCTACGGGCTGGTCACGTTTCAGGACGGGGCGCTCACCTCGTTCGTCGCGGAGCCGGGCGGGTTCATCTGGGCGTCGAACGACCCGAACTCGCAGTCGTTGTTCGCCGGCGACGGGTTCCTCTCCTCGACGGTGAAGATGTCCTGGGAGCGGTTCAAGTTCGGCGGCCAGCCGGGTTCGCAGCAGACGGCGTTCTACGTCAACTTGAAGGAGATCCCGAACAACCGCTTCGGCACGCAGTCCGAGATCTATTGGGACGACGCGTATCTCGGCGCCCAGGTCGGCGCGGTGACGCGCGGCACGTACACGATCAAGATCGTCGACCCGATCCTGTTCATCAAGGGATTCGTGCCCGCCACGTATTACGGCGCCGCGCCGCGGGTCTTCGACTTCACCGATCTGGACAACGACGCCGCCAGCCAGCTGTTCAACGAGGTGGTCGGCTCCCTCGCCGCGGCCTTCTCGCACTACACGAACGACCCGAGCCAGGGGAACCGGATCGCCAAGATCCAGGGCGACGCCATCGGGTTCGCGCAGTCGCTCTCGGCCGCGGTCGAGCAGGGGTACCAGTGGACCTCCGACCGCGGGCTCACCATCGTGAAGGTCGCGTTGCAGGCGATCGAATATGACGAGGACACCCGCGCGCTGCTGTCCGATGTCAAGAAGGCGGACGCGCTCGCGGGCGCGCGGGGCAACTCGTTCATGCAGCAGGCCGCGGCCCGCGGTATCCAGGCAGCCGGCGAATCCGGCGGCGGGGGCGCGGGCATGGCGATCCTCGGCATGGGCATGAACGCGGCCGGCGGGGCGGTATCCGGGCTGCAACAGCCCGTCTACCAACAGCCGCCTGCGGGATACCCGCAACAGGGGTACCAGCAGCAGGGCTATCCGCCGCCGGGGTACGCGCCTCCACCTGGGTACCCGCAGCAGGGTTATGCGCCGCCGCCCGGCTACCCGCCCGCGCCGGGCTATCCGCCGCAGGCGCCCGGGCAGGTTCCCGTACCGGCACCGCCTCCGGCGGCGCCCGATCCCGCGGCGCAGGCTGCTCCCCCAGCTCCGGCCGCGCCGGCTGCCCCGCCCGGGGACGATCCGATCGCGAAGCTCACCCAGCTCAAGACCATGCTCGACAACGGGCTCATCACCCAGGCCGACTACGACGCGGCCAAGGCCAAAGCGCTCGGGCTGTAGCGCCATGGACACCGCTCCCGGCGAGAGCCAGGTCACCGGTCCACCACAGCAATGGAGCCCGGCCGAGCCCGCGCCCCTGCCTCCGGCGCCGTGGCATACCGCCGGCCCGCCGCCGCAAGCGCCGGTGCCTCCCGGGGCTGCCGGCCCGGTGCCCGGTGCCGCCGACGGTCCGCCCCCGTCGACCCTCGGGCCCGCCGCCGTGGCAGTCGCGGAGCCGACTGGCCCCGCGGTGGTGCAGACCGACGTCGGCGCCAAGGACGGACTCACGAAGTGTTCCCGGTGCGGCTCCACGGATATCGCGCTCAACATCGCGACCGGGCACCTGCGATGTAGCTTCTGCCGGTTCGAACAGGCGAGCCCGAATGCGCTCGCCACCTACCACCTGGACGGCGACCCGAAGCTGCTCACCGGCCTGGTCGTCGGATCGGGTTCGGCGGACATCGTGCCGTCCACCGCCGAGGTGCTCACCTTCAAATGCGCTGCCTGCGGCGCGGAAGTCGTCATCGACACCAAGTCGAGCATGCAGGCCCGGTGCCACTGGTGCCGCAACACCTTGTCGATGAACCAGCAGATCCCCAACGGCGCCGTGCCGGACATGATCCTGCCGTTCAAGCTCACCAAGGAGACCGCGGTCGCGAACATCAGCGCGTTCGTCGGCAAGCGGATGACGTTCGCACACCCGAAGTTCAAGGCCGAGTTCCAGCCGGAGAACGTCATGGGCGTGTACATGCCCTACATGGTGGTCGACGTCAACGCGAAGATCCGGCTCACCGGGCAGGGCGAACACCAGACCCGTACCTACACGGAGAAACACGGCGATAACGAGGAACGGTACTACGACGCGGACGTGTACGACGTCTCCCGCGCGTTCGATATCTATATCGACGATCTGACCGTTGAATCGTCCAGCGAACGCCTCGACCAGACGCCCTCGCGTAATTCGAACAACATCATCAACGCGATCATGCCGTTCGACCCGGCCGAATCGGTGACCTATAACTCGAATTACTTAACGGGATTCGCGTCCGAGAAGCGCGACACGAACGTCCAGGATCTCGCGCCCATTGTCACGACCCAGTCGCAGGATATCGCCCGCTATCAGGCGAACAACACGCTGCAGTTCTACGACCGCGGTGTGCGGTGGGACGATGAGCAGATCGACCTCGTCGGCCAACGCTGGGTGTCGGCGTACCTGCCGGTGTGGCTATACAGCTACTACGAGAAGAAATCCAACGGGAAGTCCTTCGTGCACTACGTGGCGGTGAAC
>JAFIHI010000171.1 GCA_017848755.1 Nakamurella sp.
CGCCTTGGTAGGCCGTTACCCCACCAACAAGCTGATAGGCCGCGGGCCCATCCCTAGCCGAAAAACTTTGAACCGAGGAGGATGCCCTCTTCAGTTGTTATCCGGTATTAGCACCTGTTTCCAGGTGTTATTCCGGAGCTAGGGGCAGGTTGCCCACGTGTTACTCACCCGTTCGCCACTCGAGTACCCGCAAGCGGGCCTTTCCGTTCGACTTGCATGTGTTAAGCACGCCGCCAGCGTTCGTCCTGAGCCAGGATCAAACTCTCCGTTGATGTCTATGAACCGTGGCAGCCCCTCCGCGAAGGAAGCGGCCGCCCGATTGACAAGAGGAGATGGACACCCACTCGCAGGTGAGGTGCCCGATCACTGGTCCATGTTGAGCTGGTTTGCTCGTTATGTACCAAAGGAATCCCACATCCGAGATCGGCCCTAAGGGCCTGCCCCGGATGACGGGGTTAATTAAAGTTGGCACTGACTTTCGGTACGCTGTTGAGTTCTCAAGGAACGGACGCGCACCCTCCGCGGTCTCTCGACCGCCTTGGGGGCAACCCGATCTACGCTACTCGGTTCGGTTCGCGGTGTCAAACCGCCCGACCCGATCCCGTGCCGCATGAACCCTGTCCAGGGCATGCGGTACCCGCTCCGGTTGTCCCGGATTGAGCCGCTCGGGATTTGTCGCTCCGGCCCCGTAGGACGCGCTGAGCAACAGGTAAAACACTACGGTCGCCCAGTACGAGTGTCAAATCCCCTGCTCACGCCGTTTGGACCATCCATTATGGCAGGTCACGCCGATTTTCGCCATAGCCCGGACGGGCGACCCCCGGCAGCTCCTGCGGTGACCTCGACCACAGCACCGGCGAGCATGTCAGCCGTACGTCACCTCAATGCCCGCGACCGTGCGCTTGCCGCGCCGAAGCAGTAAGTACGAGCCGAACAGCAGGTCCGCGGACGTCGGCACCAACTCGGCGTCCTCGACGCGGACGTTGTTCAAATACGCCCCGCCCTCGGCGATTGCGCGACGCGCCTCCGACAGCGACGACACGAGCCCCGCGGCATGCATCAGGTGCGCGATGTCCGGTAACGGCTCCGCCACCCGGGTGAGCCCGGCCTCCGCCAACGCCGCAGCCAGCGATTCCCTATCGGTCCCGGCCAGATCGCCGCGCCCGAACAAGGCGCCCGCGGCCGCGATCGCCGCATCGGCGGCCACCGCCCCGTGGACGAGCGCGGTGACGTCCCGGGCCAGCACCTGCTGCGCGCGGCGCAGATGCGGCCGCTCGGCGAGATCGGTTTCCAGTTCGGCGATCTCGTCCCGGGTGCGGTCGGTGAGCACCTTGAGCAACATGATGACAGAGGCATCCTCGATATTCCGCCAGTACTGGTAGAACGCGTACGGCGACGTCATCTCCGGAGACAACCAGACAGCATTGCCCTCCGACTTCCCGAACTTCACGCCGCCGGAGTCCGTCAACAGCGGCGTCACCAGAACGTGTGCCGTGCCGCCCTCGGCCTTCCTGATCAGGTCGACGCCGGCGGTCAAGTTGCCCCACTGGTCCTGCCCGCCCGTCTGCAGGATGCAGCCGTACTCGCGGTACAGGTGCAGGAAGTCCAGCGCCTGCAGGATCTGGTAGGAGAACTCTGCGTAGCTGATGCCCTCGTCGCCGGCCAGCCGCGCGGCCACGATCTCCTTCTTGATCATGGTGCCCACCCGGAAGTGCTTGCCGATATCCCGCAGGAAGTCGAGCGCGCTCATCGGGCCGGTCCAGTCGAGGTTGTTGACCATCAGGGCGGGGTTCTCGCCGTCGAAGTCCAGGAACGGCCGGATCTGCTGCTGGATGCGCGAGACCCATTCGGCGGTCTGCTCTTTCGTCTTGAGCGCCCGCTCGGAGCTCGGCCGCGGATCGCCGATCAGGCCGGTCGACCCGCCGACCAGGCAGATCACCCGGTGGCCCGCCCGCTGCAGCCGCCGCAGCAGCACCAACTGCACCAGGTTGCCGAAGTGCAGGCTCGGCGCGGTCGGGTCGAAGCCGCAGTAGGCCGTCACCGGCCCGGCGGCGAGTGCGCGCGCCAACTCACCGGCATCAGTGGAGTGCGCCACCAGCCCGCGCCACTCCAACTCGTCAAGCACCGACGCCGGACGCGATGCGGCGTCGGTCGGCCGAGGGTCTGCTGCAGGCGATGCGCCGGGGTGAGCCACGGGTCGCATTCTGCCAGCCGCTCGGACTCGGTCCCCCGGCGTCCCGCGGCGCAGTCTTCCGACGAGGAGAGGCGCAGTGAATCGGATATGACGGCGAAGACGGCGTCCTAGTCAGCGGCCGTTCGCGCGACGCCGCCCGCCCCGGCGATAGGTCGAGACGGTCGGCTCGTCGACTTCGTAGTAGCGCCACGGTGTTTCGTGCGCGGCAGCCACTCCGACGCGCGGCCCGACCGCGACCCGCGGCCGCACTGCACCGCCAGCGTGGACGGTGAACGGGCCGGCGTCGCCACAGAGGTCGGCGCCGGAATCGGCCCCGGTCAACAGCAGGCAGGAGGCGAGCCGCGCCGGGCCGCGCGCGAGGTCGAGATCGCCCGGCACGGTCCCCCGCACGGATCGGCGCCGATCCCGGACAGCTTGGAGGTTGCCGACCACCGCCGCGGCCCGCATCAGCACCGCCGAGGCCTCGCCGTCGCACCCGGTGACGATGTTGGCGCACCAATGCATCCCGTACACGAAATAGACGTACAGGAACCCGGGCGGGCCGAACATCACCGCCGTGCGGTCGGTCCGGCCCCGGTAGGCGTGGGAGGCCGGGTCCTGTTCGCCGTGATACGCCTCGGTCTCGGTGAGGCGCAGCAGGACCGGTTCGTCCGGCGCGCCCGGAACCGCGGACACGAGCACCCGGCCGATCAGGTCCCCGGCGACCTCGGTCGGTTCCCGCGCGAAGAACGACCGCGGCAGCTGCTCGCCGATCTCCGTCATTGCGCTGTCACCACGCAGCCACCGCGCTGATTTCTGTCACTGCGCAGTCACCGCACCGTGGCCGCCCAGGCGCGGTCGGCGGCAACCCGCTGGGCCAACGCGGCCAATTGTTCCGCGACACGCGCCGGGGCCGTGCCGCCGACACTGTCCCGGGACGCCAGCGAACCGGCGACCGTGAGCACGGACCGCACGCCCGGGTCCAACGCCGGGTTGATGGACGCGAACTCGTCGTCGGTGAGCTCGTCCAGCTCGCGGCCGGTCGACTCGGCGAGCGCCACGCAACCCCCGGCCGCCTCGTGCGCCACCCGGAACGGCACACCGTGCTTCACCAGATACTCGGCGATGTCCGTCGCCAGCGAGAAGCCGGCCCCGGCAAGCGATTCCATCCGGTCGGTGGCGAACGACAGGGTCGCCGTCATGCCCGTGATCGCCGGCAGCACCAGCTCGAGCTGGTCCACCGAGTCGATGAGCGGCTCCTTGTCCTCCTGCAGGTCGCGGTTGTAGGCCAGCGGCAGGCCCTTGAGCGTGGCCAGCAGCCCGGTGAGGTTGCCGATGATGCGGCCCGCCTTGCCGCGGGCGAGTTCTGCGATGTCCGGATTTTTCTTCTGCGGCATGATCGACGAGCCCGTGGCGAACGAGTCGTGCAGCTTCGCGAAGCCGAACTCGACGGTCGTGAAGATGACGACTTCCTCGGCCCAGCGCGAGATGTCGACCGCGAGCATGGCCAGGCAGAACGCCAGCTCCGCCGCGAAATCGCGAGCGGCCGTGCCGTCCATGGAGTTCGCCGCCGGGGTGTCGAGTCCGAGTTCCGACGCGACCGCCGCCGGATCCAGGTGCAGCGAGGACCCGGCCAGCGCCCCGGACCCGTAGGGGGACACCGAACTCCGCCGGTCCCAATCGCGAATCCGGTCGATGTCCCGGGCCAAGGCCTGGGCGTGCGCGGCGAGGTGGTGCGCGAGCAGCACGGGCTGCGCGTGCTGGAAGTGGGTGCGGCCGGGCATCGGTGCGTTCGGATGCGCGGCCGCCTGGTCCAGGAACGCCTGCTGCAGGTCCGTCACGGCGAGCGCGATCCGGCGGGCCGCGTCGCGCAGGTACAGCCGGTACAGCGTCGCGACCTGGTCGTTGCGCGACCGGCCGGCGCGTAGTTTTCCGCCGAGTTCGGCGCCCGCACGATCGATCAGGCCGCGTTCCAAGGCGGTGTGCACGTCCTCGTCGCCGTCCTGGGCGACGAATGCCCCGGAGGCGACGTCGGCGGCGAGGGCGTCGAGCGCCGCATGCATGCGGGCGAGCTCGTCGTCGGTGAGCAGGCTGGCCGCGTGCAGCACGGTTGCGTGCGCCTTCGACGCCCGAATGTCGTACGGGGCGAGGATCCAGTCGAACTGGGTGGATTTGGACAGGGCCGCCATCGCCGGTGACGGCCCAGCCGAGAACCGGCCCCCCCACAGCGATGTCGGCCCACCGGCCGGGCACCCAGCGGCTTCGCCGCGAACATCGTCATACTCGGAACGCTCCGTCACCGATCCGCCCTATCCATTCACGTCCGTCCTTCTGGGGCACACCCTCAGGCGCCATCGCCGGCGGCGTACGCGGCGAGTCGCGCGCCGACCTGAGCGCCGGTGGTGCCCTCGGCGGCGACCAGCATCACGGTATCGTCGCCGGCGATCGTGCCGATCACCCCGTCCGGCGCGGCCCGGTCGATGGCGGAGGCCAGGAATTGCGCGGCGCCCGGCGGGGTGCGCAGCACGGCGATGTTGCCGGACGCGTCGTAGCTGAGCAGCAGGTCGCCGAGCAGCCGGGCAAGGCGCGAGGTGCCGCCCGACATCGGCCGCGGGTGACCGTCCTCGGGGATGACGTAGTTCCCGGCTCCGCCGTCCACGCCGCGCAGCTTGATCGCACCCAGTTCCTCCAGGTCCCGGGACAGGGTCGCCTGGGTGATGTCGATGCCCTCGGCGGCCAGGAGTGCGGCGAGCTCGGTCTGCGACCGGATCTCGCGGCCGGTGATGATGGCGGTGATCCGGCCCTGCCGGGCGGCCTTCGTCGGCGGCGCGGGCTTGTCGGTCGGCGCGTGTGTTTCAGCCGGCGCGAGATTGCCGGTAGGCGCAGGCTTCTCAGCCCGGCCAGCCCCTTCGATGGGTGCGGCCTTGCCGGCGGTTCGGGCCCGAGACGACATGGTCCGCTCCGATCAGGCCTGCGCGGCTCGATCGAACAGGAAGGCCAGCAGCGCCTTCTGCGCGTGCAGGCGGTTCTCCGCCTCGTCCCACACCGCGCTCGCCGGCCCGTCGATCACCTCGTCGGTGATCTCCATACCGCGGTGCGCGGGCAGGCAGTGCAGCACGATTGCCCCGTCGGCGGCCCGGCCGAGCAGCTCGTCGTTCACCTGGTAGGGGCGGAACGGGGTGTGCCGGTCCAGCCCGTCGTTCTCCTGGCCCATCGAGGTCCAGGTGTCGGTCACCAGCACGTCGGCACCGGCCGCCGCGGCCCGCGGGTCCGCGATGAGCTCGATGGAGCCGCCGGTCTCGCCGGCGAGATTCTTTGCCGCGAGCAGAATGTCGGGGTGCGGGTCGAACCCGGCCGGTGCCGCGATGCGGACGGACATGCCGGCGTTGGCGCCACCCACCATCAGCGAGTGGGCCATGTTGTTCGCGCCGTCGCCGAAGTAGGTGAGGGTGATGCCGGCGAGCCGTCCCTTGCGTTCCCGGATCGTCTGCAGGTCCGCGAGGACCTGGCAGGGGTGGAACTCGTCGGTCAGGGCGTTGACGACGGGGATCGTGGCCGCCGACGCCATCGCATCGATGCGGCGCTGGGCGAACGTGCGGAAGACAGCGGCGTCCGCGTACCGGGCGACGACGCGGACGGTGTCCTCGATGGTCTCCTCCCGCCCCATCTGCGACGTGCGCCCGTCGACGATCACGCCCTGCCCGCCGAGCTGCCGGATGCCGATCTCGAAGGACAGCCGGGTGCGGGTGGAGTTCTTCTCGAACAGCACCACGACGGCCTTGCCGGTGAGCGGGGTGTCGGTGTTCGCGCCCGACTTGTAGGCGTCGGCCAGGTCGAGGATCTCGGTGAGCTCGTCCGGGGTGATGTCGTCGTCACGCAGGAAATGGCGGATCATTCTCTTCTCTCCTCATCAGGGTTGATCACGAGCTGTGTGGGTTTTGTTCCGGAAACCGCAACGTTTCCCACACAACAAGTGATCATCCAGTGGTGGTGGCAGCGGCGGCGACTGAGCCATCGAGGATGGCGGGGAGGGCGGTGACGAACGTGTCGGCCTGCGCCTCGGTGAGGATGAGCGGGGGCGCGAGCCGCAGCACGTCGGCACCGGCCGCGTTGGTGAGGAAGCCGGCCCGCGCGGCGGCGGCATTCGCCTGTGCCGCAACGGGTTCGGCGAGCTGGATGCCGATCAAAAGACCCCGGCCGCGCACCTCGCGGATCAGCGGATGCGCCAGGGCATCGATCGCACCGAGGAGATGTTTGCCGAGCGCGTCGACGTGGTCGAGCAGCCGGTCGGCCTCTATCGTGTCCAGGACGGCGAGCGCGGCCGCGGCGCACACGGGGTTGCCGGCGAACGTGGAGCCGTGCGAACCGGGGGTGAGCAGCTGTGCCGCCGCGCCGTAGGCGACGAGCGCGCCCATCGGCAGGCCGCCGCCCAGTCCCTTGGCCAGCGTCATGACATCCGGTGTGATGCCGGCACTTTGGTGCGCGAACCAGGTTCCGGTACGGCCGATGCCGGTCTGCACCTCGTCGAGGATGAGCAGCGCGCCCGCCTGCGCGGTGATGCGGCGCACGTCCGCGAGATATCCGTCCGGTGGCGTGACGACGCCTGCCTCCCCCTGGATCGGCTCGCAGATGAAGGCAGCGACACTCGCCGGGTCTTTGTCGACGGCCGCGGCCAGTGCGCCCGCGTCCCCGTAGCGGACGAACTCGACGCCGGGCGGCATCGGCTCGAACGGGGCTCGTTTGGCGGGCTGTCCCGTCATCGCGAGCGCGCCCATGGTGCGCCCGTGGAATCCGTGCTCGGTGGCGATGATGCGCGGCCGGCCGGTGAGCCGGGCGATCTTGAACGCGGCCTCGTTCGACTCCGCCCCGGAGTTCGTGAAGAGCACCCGGCCCGTAGCGCCCGCGCCGGAGAGCTGTCGCAGCCGTTCGGCGAGCGCGATCACCGGGCGCGTCGCGAAGTAGTTGGAGACGTGCGGCAGGGTCGCGATCTGCTCGGTGACGGCGCGAACGATCGCCGGGTGCGCGTAGCCGAGGGCGTTGACCGCGATCCCGCCCAGCAGGTCGAGGTACTCGTTGCCGTCGGCGTCGGTCACCATCGCTCCGGAGCCGGACACGAGCTCCAGCGCGGGCGTGGAAAAGTTGCCCATCAGGGCGGCGGACCATTTGCGGCCCGCGGCAGCATTGTTCGAGATCACTTGCGGGCTCGTCATACTCGTTCCATCTCCAACTCCGGCACGACCATGGTGCCGATCCCCTGTCTCGTCACGATTTCGAGCAACGTGGCATGTGCGCGCCGCCCGTCGATGATGTGCGCGGCCGGCACTCCCCCGCGCACGGCACGAAGCGCGCCCTCCATCTTGGGGACCATGCCCGCCGACAACGACGGCAGCAGGTCGGCGAGCGCGTCGGCGCTGATCCGGCTGATCAGCGAGGATGCGTCCGGCCAGTTCGCGTACAGGCCCTCGACGTCGGTGAGGATGACGAGCTTTGCGGCGCCGAGCGCGACGGCGATCGCGGCGGCCGCGGTATCCGAGTTGATGTTGTGCACCACGCCCTGCTTATCCGGCGCAACGGTCGCGATGACGGGAATCCTTCCGGCACCGACGATGTCGAGCACGGCGGCCGGATTCACGGATGCGACGTCGCCGACCAGCCCGATGTCGGTGTCCACCCCGTCGACGACCACGGTGCGGCGGGTGGCCGTCAGCAGCTTCGCGTCCTCGCCGCTCATGCCGACGGCGAGCGGCCCGTGCTCGTTGATCAGGCCGACAAGTTCCCGGCCGACCTGGCCGACGAGCACCATGCGCACCACGTCCATGGCCTCGGCGGTGGTGACGCGGAATCCGCCGCGGAACTCGCCGGGAATGCCGAGCCGACCGAGCATCTCGGAGATCTGCGGGCCGCCACCGTGCACCACCACAGGGTGCAGACCGACGGTGCGCAGGAACACCATGTCGGCGGCGAAGGCGCGACGCAGCTCCGGGTCGACCATGGCGTGCCCGCCGTACTTGACGACGACGACTCTGCCTGCGAACCGGCGCAGCCACGGCAGCGCGCCGGCGAGCACCTCGGCGCGGGCAGTCGCGTCGGTGAGGTCCGCGGCGTCGCGGCGCTCGATGCCTTGTGCCGCCTGAGGTTTCGCGGCAGTTGCGTTGTCTACGGCGGTTTCGCTCATGTCGAGTACGCCGAGTTCTCTTCGACGTAGGCGTGGGACAGATCGTTGGTGCGGATCGTCGCCGTGCGGCTGCCGGCCTTCAGGTCGATGACGATGTGCACACCGCGGCCGGTCAGATCCACCTTGCTGCGATCCTCGCCGGGAGCGCAATTGCGGCAGATCCACACGCCATTGATAGCGACATCCAGTTGCTCCGCGTCGAACTCGGCCCGCGTGGTACCGACGGCGGCGACGATCCGACCCCAGTTCGGGTCGCAGCCGAATAACGCCGTCTTGACGAGGTTGTTGCGCGCCACGGCGCGGCCGACCTCGACGGCGTCGTCCTCGCTGGCCGCGTGAATTACTTCGATGACGATGTCCTTCGTCGATCCCTCTGCGTCCGCCAGCAGGGCGTCGGCGAGGTGATCGCAGACCATGGTCACGGCCTGACCGAGCACGTCCACGCCGGGTTCCATGCCGCTCGCGCCGGAGGCGAGGAGGAGCACCGTGTCGTTCGTGGACATGGCGCCGTCGGAGTCGAGGCGGTCGAATGTGGTCCGGGTCGCCGACTTCAGGGCGGTGTCGAGTTCGGCGGCCGTCGCGACGGCGTCGGTCGTCAGGACGACCAGCATGGTGGCCAGGGCGGGGGCAAGCATGCCGGCGCCCTTCGCCATGCCGGCGACCGTGAACGTTGCGCCGCCGGGCCCGTTCGCCGTGATCGTCACGGTCTTCGGCACGGTGTCGGTCGTCATGATCGCGTGGGCAGCGTTCTCGCCGCCGCAGGCATCGAGCGCCTCGGCGGCCTTGTCCACGCCGGCGAGCAGGAGCTGCATGTTGAGCCGTTCCCCGATGAGCCCTGTGGAGCAGACTGCCACCCGCCCCGATTCGGTGCCGAGCGCTGCCGCGACGTATTCGGCGGTCGCGACACAGTCCGCGTAGCCGGGGACGCCGGTGCACGCGTTGGCACCGCCGGAGTTGAGGATGACGGCGTCGAGTTCGCCGTCGGCCAGCACCTTCCGCGTCCATGTGACGGGGGCGGCAACGACGCGGTTGGAGGTGGTGACGCCGGCGGCGGCCCGGATCGGGCCGTCGTTGACGACCAGCGCGATGTCGGGCTTCCCGGACGGTTTGAGCCCGGCGGTGACGCCGGCCGCGCGGAATCCCGCGGCCGCGGTGACGCCGATGTTTTCGCGGGCAAGTTCCGTCATGGGGCAACTCCTGCGGTCGGGAGGCCGAGCGTCTCCGGGAGACCCACGGCGAGGTTGAAACACTGCACCGCGGCGCCGGCGGTGCCCTTGGTGAGGTTGTCCTCGGCGGCCACCGCGACGACGCGACCGGCGGCAGCATCCAGCGCGACCTGTAGCAGCACCGTGTTCGCACCGAGCGTCATCGCGGTGGACGGCCACTGCCCCTCCGGCAGCAGGTGCACGAAAGGCTCTGCGCCGTAGGCGTTTTGGTAAGCTTCGCGAACGTCCTCGAGGTTGTTGCCCGGTCGGACCGGCGCGCTCACAGTGGCCAGGATTCCGCGCGGCATCGGCGCCAGCAGCGGGGTGAACGACACGGTCACGGGCGCGCCCGCTGCCGCCGACATGTTCTGCACGATCTCCGGGCCGTGCCGGTGCACGCCGCCCACCCCGTACGCCGACATCGCCCCCATGACCTCGCTGCCGAGCAGGTGCGGTTTCGCCGACTTGCCGGCGCCCGACGTGCCGGAGGCGGCGACGACCACGACGTCCGGCGCCACCAGCCCGGCGGCCAGCGCCGGCGCGATCGCGAGCGAGGAGACCGTCGGGTAGCAGCCGGGCACAGCAATCCGGGTGGCCCCGCGCAGCGCCGGCCGAAGCGCGCCGGGCCGCACGCGCCCCGAGTCGGACCCCGGTAACTCCGGCAGTCCGTACGGCCACGCTCCGGGGTGCTCCCCGCCGTAGAACGTCTGCCACGCGGCGGGGTCCGTCAGCCGGTGATCGGCGCCGCAGTCGATGACGACAGTGCTCGCCGGAAGCCCGTCCGCGATCGCGTGGGATTGTCCGTGCGGCAATGCCATGAACACAACGTCATACCCGATGAGCACCTCGGCGGAGGTGGGTTCGAGGATTCGGTCGGCGAGCGGCAGCAGATGCGGCTGGTGGGCGCCGAGCCGGTCGCCGGCGTTGGAATACGCTGTGACCGCGCCGATCTCGACCTCTGGGTGCGCGAGCAGGAGCCTGAGCAGCTCGCCGCCCGCGTATCCGGAGGCGCCGGCGACGGCGATGCGGAACGTCATCGATCACTCCCCCGGGTCCGGCCCATGACTGTGAATGCAACTTTATGCATGCTTCCGTATGACGATACATGATGGGTCGGGCAGGTGTCGACCGGCGACACAAGGGGAAACCGCTGGAGCCGGGTAAAAACCTCGGATCTCAGCGGCCGCGAGCGCGGTCGGCTACATCATCGAAGTCCGGCATCTACGCAAACCAGCTGAGCGGATCGAGGACCTTGGCCTCTTCCGGCTGCGGGCAGGGGGCTGCGATGTTCGGTGGGTGGTGGTCGGCTGATGCTTCGTGCTCCGGCCACGCGGGTCGGGAGGTGGCAGTCATGTCGGGGAGGCTGCGGCCGGAGGTTTCGCAGCCTGTGGCAACCGGCCCGGCGGTGCGGGGTCGGCGACTGGCGGTCGCATCGTTGGTCATGGTCACCGTGAACGTGCCGTGGCTGGTCGTGTCTTGGCTGGTCGGGACGGCCGTGATGGCGCTGGTCGGCGCCCGGGAGGGCCAGTTGCTGAGCGGGTACGGCGCGGGTGGTTGGGTCGCCTGGGTGCTGATGCTCGCGTTCATGGCGGTGCCCTCGATCATCGGCGTGATCCTCGGCGTGCGCGCCCGGCGTCTCGGGGAAAGGCGCCTGTCCACGGCCGGGATCGTCGCGAACACCTTCGTCGGCGTCGGCTGGGTGGTGTTGTCCGTCGTCCAGGTTATCTCCTGAAAACTGCCGCACCATCACCAGGAAACAACGGGCCCGTGACCGGGCGGGTGGATCCTCTGGTCGTTCTCGTTGCCGGCAAACACCCACCACCGCACCGCATCTTGGGGTTGACCCCAGATCGCGTCAGCCGGTCGGCGTTCTCGGCGGGCGAAGCGCGATGCGGGTCGGGCGGCTTGCGGCTGGTCGAGATCGGTGGTCAGCGGAGTGCCTGTTCAACAATGAGGTAGGCGCCGAGCCCGATGAGGGCAAGGCCGGCGGCGCGCTCGGCCAGTTCGCGGTAGCGGTCGGCGATGCGACGGCCGATCCGGATGCCGAGTTGGGCAGCCAGGACGGCCTGCACTCCGATCGCGACGATCACCGGGATGAACGGCAGGCGGACAAGCCCGAGGCTGAACCCGATTGCGAGTTCGTCCAGGCTGATCGAGATGCCCAGCCCGATGAGCACGACGCCGCGGGCGGAGACGAGTCGTTCCGCGTCGTGTTCCTCCCGGTCGTCGTTGCCCAGCAGCATCCAGCCGCCGACGCCGATCACCGCGGCCGCGGCGAGATAGTCGGCGGCCGGGCCGATCGCGTGCGCGAGCGGCGCGCCGACTGCGACGCCGACCAGCGGCATCCCCGCCTCGAAGACCAGAAATAGCAGTGCGATCCTCCATCGCAGCCGTGCTGTAACCGTGCCGGTGGCGCCGATCGCCGCTGCAACCGCGAAGGAGTCCAGCCCGAGCGGCAGCACGAACGCCAGCAGCCGACCGATCACCACGCGACCCCCGCGTCGCGGTATCCAGGATTTACGAGGCCATCGTGACAGGCCATGGGCAACCCGACCCCGGTCAGCGCGGGCCGTTTCCCATGACGGGTCCCATGACGGGCGCGAGCGAGGATTGCGCGGTGCCGGCACGTTTCGCGGGGCGGCGGGTGCGGCCGGGGATCAGGCGGGCGGAGTTGAGGATGAACGCGGACTCGCTGCCCACGTGCACGAGCGCCGCAGCCACGGGGGCCAGGATGCCGAGGCCGGCCAGGATCATGCCGGCCAGGTCGACAGCGATAGTGCCGGCGAAGTTGGCCATCACGATGCGGCGGGCGCGCCGGGCGATGCGAATGGTGCGCGTCAAGTCGGCCAAATCCGAGCCGATGAGGATGACATCGGCTGTTTCCCTGGCGATGTCGGTACCCGAGCCCATGGCGATGCCCACGTCGGCGCGGGCGAGGGCGGGAGCATCGTTGATGCCGTCACCAACCATCACGACCCGGTGCCCGGCGGCGCGCTGCGCATCGATGACGGCCAGCTTGTCGGAAGGCAACAGTTCCGCGTGCACCTCGTCGATGCCCAGCTGGTCGGCGATGTGCCGGGCGACCTGCTCGCTGTCGCCGGTGAGCATCACTACGCGCAGGCCGGCGGCGTGCAGATCCGCGACACAGCTCTTCGCGGAGTCGCGGGCGGTGTCCGCAAGTAGGATCGTGCCCGCGTACGTCTCCCCGACCGCGACGTGTACAGCGGTCACCGAGACACCCGCGGTGTCGAGACCGGGCGCTTCGGGGACGTGCCGGGCGTTTCCGACGCGCACAGCCTCGCCGCTGATGTCAGCGGTGATGCCCAGCCCCGGCTGGTAGTCGAACGAGCCCGGCGCGGCGACGGCCACGTTCCGGGTGCGGGCACGGTCCACAATGGCCTTGCCCAGTGGGTGCTCGGAGTAGTACTCGCCCGCGGCAGCCAGCGCGAGAACCCGGCCCGGGTCGAAGCCCGCAGCCGGTTGCACCTGAACCACCTGCGGGGCGCCGTGAGTCAGGGTGCCGGTCTTATCGAAGATGACGGTGTCGGCGGCGGACAGTCGCTCCAAATGGGTGCCGCCCTTGATCAAAGCCCCGGTACGGGCGGCGCGGCCGATCGCCGCGAGCACCGCCAGCGGGGTGCCGGCGGCGATGCCGCACGCGCCCGCGACAACCACCACCGAAATCGTCGCCGTCACATTCCGGGTGACCAGATAGGTGACGGCCGCGCCGGCCAGGGCGATATACACCACCCAGGCGGCAAGCCGGTCGGCCAGCCGCTGCGCCGGCGCTGCGGAGGCCTGCGCCGCCCGCACCGTCTCGATGATCTGTCCGTAGGACGAGTCGGCGCCGACCCGCACGGCCCGCACCTCGATCGCACCCGCCTGATTGATCGACCCGGCATACACGCCGTCTCCGACCGTGACGTCCACCGGCATGGACTCGCCGGTGATCCGTGACTGGTCCACCGCCGATCCGCCTGCACAGACGGTCCCGTCCACCGGGATCGCCCCACCCGGCGAGACAATCAGGATCTGCCCCGGCCGGACGTCAGCCAAAGGCACGGTGCGGTCCCGATCGCCGTCCCGGAGCTGTATCGTGCGCGGCAAAAGCGCCATCAGATCGGTGACCGCGTCCCGGCCGCGATCCATCGACAGATCCTCCAGGATCTCCGCCGCGAGCACGAACGCGGCGATCACCAGCGACGTGACCCACTGCCCGATCACCGCCGCCGCGACGATCGCGATCAGCATGGACAGCTCCATGCTCATCCGCCGGCCGCGCACATCCTGCCACGCCTCGACCACGATCGGCCAACACCCGACCAGCAGGCCCACCACCGCGATCCCGGCGGGCATCAGCCAAGCCGCACCGGAGGCGTCGGCGACACCGGCCGCGGCCGCACACACCGCCACGAACACCGTCCGTGCCGCGTCCGCCCGATCGACCCGCCGCCACCACGGCTCGGCCGCCACGTCCGATGCGGGCGTCACCTGCCCGCCGGCCGGCGCGCATGTCACGACGAGATCCCATCCAGCGCCGCCGACCGCACTGCGCCGCGGTGGTGGCGTGGCTCGTCGTCGACCGCGTGCTCCGCTTGAAACACCGCCTGGGCCACCAGGTTCCGGGCGTGCTCGTCGGTCAGCCGATAGAACACCCGATTCCCGTCCTGCCGGGCCGCGACCACCCGCGCCCACCGCAACCTCGCCAGATGCTGCGACACCACCGTCGGTGACTTGCCCACCCGGCCCGCCAGATCCCCCACGATCAACTCCCCGCCGGCAAGCGCCAGAATGATCCTGATCCGCGTCGCGTCCGACAGCAGCCCGAATACCTGAGCCGCCAACCCCACATACTCGTCATCCACGTCATATTGGTGTGCCTGCGAACCTTCACGCATACGCATACGATAACGCGCGCCCGACCCCGTCCGGCCCGATCACCCCGGTGTCAAACCCACCCGCCGATTCTGTTCGGTAGCAACGCCCCCACCGTCGGCCGGCCCGCTACCGCCGCGGGCCATTGCACGCTCGCTATCGCCGTACTCGTCCCAACCCCGAACTGAACAACCCCCGCGGGCAGAACCGTCTACGGTGCCATTGAGATCGTCAGACGCGGACAGTAGCCCATCGTCCCGTAGGCGGCGGCGAACAACACTGGTTGCCCGTGCCGACGTAACCGTGCTGCTGGATCCGCCAGTGTTCATTGCGCCCCGGGCCGCGCAGGAGCTGGGCATATCGGCGGCGGTGGTCGAGCTGATGTGAGCGCTGGCTGCGGTGTTCAAGCTGCCGCTACGCCAGACGGCGGAGTTCGTCCGATCGCTGCTTCACCTGGCCGATATCAACGCGGTGTTCCTGTTGACGGAAGCTTTTACAGCGTATAAGTTCTAGTAACTATGTCAAACACAGGTGGCGCGCTGTCCAACTGGAGCGATGCCCGACGCGAGGCCGCGCGCGAGCGGCTGCTCCGCGCGGCGTGGGAACTGGTCCGCGAGGATGGGCTCGCCGCGCTCACCCTGCGGCAACTGGCCAAACGGGCGGGCACCACGACCCCCACCGTCTACGCCTACTTCGACTCGAAGAACGCCATCTTCGACGCCATGTTCGGCCAGGCCGCGCAGGAATTCCTGGAGTGCAAACAGGCCCCCTATGACGTTGCCGACCCGATGCAGCGGCTGCTGGTGGGCGTGCACCGTTTCTTCGAGTTCTGCGCCTCGGACGTCGCCCGCTACCAGTTGCTGTTCCAGCACCCGATCCCGGGCTTCGCTCCGTCGGCGGAGTCGTACGCGGCGGCGGTCGCCGCACTAGGCCACACCCGCGAGCAGCTCGCTGCCGTCGGTATCGGCGAGCAGCGGCACCTGGACCTGTTCACCGCCCTGGTCACCGGTCTGGTCGACCAACAGATCTCCAACGATCCGGGCGGCGACCGCTGGATCCGGCTGGCCGACGAGGCGGTTCGCATGTTCGTCACTCATTGCACCTCGAAGGAGCCCACACCATGGAAACCACCGTCGACGAGATCGCGGAAGGCATCGACCGCATCTCCACGTTCGCCCCGCAGGTCGGCCCGAGCGGGCTGACGTTCAACCAGTTCCTGCTCGCGGACGAGGAGCCGCTGGTGTTCCAGGCGAAGCGAGTTGGTCGACTCCCACCGGACCCGCACGGCCCGCGCCGCATAGGACGGTGACGTCATGACATTGCCCGCGCAGCCTCGACTGCACCACACCGCCCTCACCGTCACCGACCTTGACGCCAGCGTCGCCTGGTACCAGCAGGTATTCGGCGTCCGCCGCGTGAACGAGGTTCCACATCCCGGCGGCACCGCGCTCATCCTCGCCACCTCGGACAGAACGCTCGTGTTCGCGCTCCACCGGCACGAAACTAACGGACATGAGACATTCCACGAGACCCGTACCGGCCTGGACCATGTCGGCCTGTCCGTGCCGTCCCGCGCGGACCTTGAAGCCTGGCAGGACCATCTTCAGGCGTGCGGCGTCATGCGCGCCCAGGCAGCATCACAGCCGCTCACCCAGTCACCGATCACCGACGCCCCGTACGCGTCGGTTCTCGTGTTCCGGGACCCCGACAACATCCAACTCGAACTCTCCGCGCCACCGTCATAACCCCACGTAATAACCCGACCCGCACCGGCCCGGGGTCGTCATCGGATATGACGTTGTTCCGTGCCGGTGCCCGGTCCGCCCGACCGAGGCTTTGCCGGGGCGCACCCGGCGGGGCGCGCCCGGAGACTGGATTTCGGCGGGCGCGGCGGCGATCTGGCGGTCAGTCGGCGGCGGTCTCGCGAGTGCGTAGCCGGCGGACGCCGAGGGCGATGGCCATGACGATCAGCAGTGCGATCAGGAAGCCGAACCAGCCGACCGCGCTGACGATGACGCTGGCGACGCGGCTATGACGGGGGCGCGACGAGGAACGGGACGACCTGTTCGGCCTCGGTCAGCGATCCGTGATGGCCGATCAGCGCTAGCGACTTCTTGTGCTGCAGACCCGAATCGACGATGGCGAACGAGCCGCGCGCGGCGATCAGGACGTCGCCGATCCGGTCGGCCACCCTCGGCTCGACCGGCCCGAACCATCCCTCGCCGATTGCCTCGGCACGGGTGCGCACCCAGGCCCGGTCGCCGACCGCGTCACGCATCCGGGTCGCCACCTCGCCGACTTGGCCGTAGCGGCAATACAACTGGACCATGCGCGGCTCGCCGCCGAAGACGGCGATGTCGCGGCGGAGTTCCGGCCGGGAGGCCATGTCGAGCCGGCCGGCATGCGGCACATCGACCATGCCGTGGTCCGCGGTGATCACCAGCAGGGTGTCGGGCGGGAGCCCCGCCGCGAGCCGCGCGAGCTGGGCGTCGGTGCCGCGCATCTCAGCCCGCCATTCGGCGCTGCGACAGCCGTGCTCGTGGCCGGCGGAATCGACGCCGCCCCAATACAAATAGACGAGAGACCGGGTGGGCCGGTGCGCCGCGGCGATGGCCGCGTCGACCCGCGCCGCAAGCTCCTTCGCGCCGACGAATGTGCCGCCGCGCTGGGCGGCGACCGTGAGCCCGGAGCCGGCGAACTCCTCGGCGCCGATGCGGCAGACGTCGATACCGGCCGCGACGCAGCGGCCGAAGATCGTCGGCAGCGGTTGCCAATCGACGGGGTCGGTGTACGGATCCCAGCGCAGTTGGTTGAGCAGCACGCCGCGGATCGGGTCACGAATCTGGTACCCGACCATGCCGTGGCGGCCGGGCGGTTGCCCGGTACCGAAGGAGCCCATCGACGTGGCGGTCGTGGTCGGGCAGCCGACGCGGAGCGTGTCCGGACAGCCGTCGGGGCGCGGCACCGATGCCAGACCGGTGAGGAAGCGTGCGTCCCTGCCATCCGCGCCGCAGGCCTCGTCGAGCAGGTTCGCGCCCAGCCCGTCGATGATCACCACGCAGACGGCGCGAGCCTCGGGGAGCGGCAGCGCCGGCAGCCCCGTCGGGACACCCAACGCTGCGGCGGCACCGGGCAGGACGGCACCCAGCGTGCCGATGCCGTACACGGGCACCACTGGACCGTCCGATGTCGGCTCCGCGCGTGACGGGGCGGGCCGCACCGACTCGATCATCCCCGAACAGTAGCGGCCGACAGTGCGCGGGCGAAGGCGACCGCCTCGTCGAGGGCCTGCTGGCCGTCGGCCTCCGCGGAGATGCGCAGCGACAGGTCTTCGCCGGTGATCGAGCCGGCATAGCCATGGTCGGCCTCGCAGTGCGGATCGCCGCAGGTCGCCGGTTCGAGGTCGACGCGCGACACCGCGCCCCAGCCGATCGTCAGCGTGAGGTCTCGGCCGAGGCTCCCGGCGCGATACTCTGCCGGGTCGGGGACCACGTGGGTGATCGTGACCGGCCCGACCGATCGGAGCGCGATGGCCTCGCTCGTGGCGACCGCATGCGCCTGCCCCGGATGGTCGATGCCTGGAGGCATGCCGTCGGCGCGCGGATCGCCGTCTTCCGGCTCGTCGCTGTGATCGTCTGCGTGCACGAAGATGAGCCGGGTCGGTGTGATGGCGAGCACCGACAGGTGCCGGCGCACGGTGTCCATGTCGAACGTGGTCTCGGAATGCACGAGGTGCGCGGTGATCTCCTCGCCAGCCAGCGCGACCGAAAGCGTGTCCGCGACCAGGTCCGGGTAGTACCCGGCTTTTTGGATGCGGCGGGACAGGTCGGGCGGGGTGGAAGAGCGCATGGACGTCATCGTGGCACCACCCCGAGCAGCGCGCCCGTTGGGTCGGTGAGCCGGGCGCACCACACCGGCCACCGCGCCACTCGCGGCCCGCCTGTTCGGCGGACGAATCGCCCCGACCTCACGTTCGCAACTCCGCGCCGGTTCTGCGGGCCGCCGCAGCGATGGCCGCGTCCCGTACCGCCGTCGCCTCGGCCGCGGTCAGCGTCCGGTCGGCGGCGCGTACCAGCAGGGAGAACGCCAGCGACTTCTTCCCCTCCGGGATCTGGTCGCCCGTGTAGACGTCGAAAAGTCGCACAGATTCGACCATCTCACCGCCTCCGGCGCGCAGTGCGGCGGTGACGGCGCCCGCGTCCACCGCGGAGCCCACGACGAGCGCGACGTCCAGGTGGACCGGTGGGAACGGGGAGACCGCGGGCGGTACCGGTGGCGCCGGCATCCCGAGGGCGCTCAGGTCCAGCTCCAGGGCGAGGGTTCTCGCCGGCAGTCCGCCACGCTCCACGACTGCGGGGTGCAGCTCACCGGCGTGGCCGACGATCTCGCCGCCGGCTCGGATCGCCGCGCAGCGCCCCGGATGCCACGGCGCATACTCCGCGCTCTCCAGCGTCACCGGGACACCGCAGACCTCGCCGATCCGTCGGGCCAGGCCGAAAACGTCGGCGGCCTCCGCCGGGCGCCCGGGACCCCACCACCCGGCGCGTTCCCAGCGCCCGGTCGCAATGACCGCCACGTGCATCGGCTGCGACGGCACCGCCGCGAAGAGTCGTTCGAGATCGGCGGCCGCCGGTCTCGCGTCGACGCCGAGCGCCGGCGCGGCGGGTGCACCGGGATCCGGGCGCACGACCTGGCCGATCTCGAACAGCGCCAGATCACGCGCGCCGCGGGAGAGGTTCCGCAACGCGGTGGCCGCGAGCGCCGGGAGCAGGGTGGTGGCCATCAGCGGCCGGTCGACGTCCAGCGGATTCGCCAGCCGGACAGCGCTGCGACGCACGTCATCGACCGGGAAGCCGAATGCGTCCAGGTCGGCGGCGCCTATGAACGGGAAGGACAGCACCTCGGTCAGGCCAGCGGCGGCGAGATCGGTGGCGACCCGGCGGCGACGGCGTTGTGCCGCAGTCAGCCCGGTTCCGGCCGGCGCCGCCGGCAGGATCGGGATGATGGAGTCGTATCCCTCCAGCCGCGCGATCTCCTCGACGAGATCGGCCGGCCTGGTCAGGTCCGGGCGCCAGCTCGGCGGCGTCACGTCGAAGACTCGGCCGGCCCCGGTCGCGGCACGGTCCGCAGCACCGTCCCCTGCCTGGTCCACCACCCGGTCGACCACCCGGCAGCCGACCTGAGTCAGCCGATGCACGATCGTCTCCGGCGAGAAGTACCGGCCGGCCAGGCGCGCGGGCTCCGACGCGAGCATGGCGACCGGGGCGGGCTGCGGCGAAGCGCCGGCGTCGGTCCGCCCGCCGAGCGTCCCACCCCCGTACCGGACGAGCAGGTCGCCCGCCGCCTCGGCGGCGATCGCGGAGATCGCGGGGTCCACGGCCCGCTCGTAGCGGCGCGCGGCCTCGCTGGGCAGTCGGTGGCGGCGCACCGTCCGGGAGATCGACGGCGGATCCCAGCTCGCCGCTTCGATGACGACATCCGTGGTAGTGGGCGAGATCTCGCTCTCCTCACCACCCATGACACCGGCAATCGACAGGGCCCTGGCCCGGTCGGCGACGACGACGTCGTCGTCGGACAGGGCGCGGTCCACACCGTCCAGCGTGCGCAGCGTCTCCCCGGCGGCAGCTCGCCGCACGACGATGCCGCCATCGAGCTTGGCGGCGTCGAAGGCGTGCAGGGGGTGACCGAACTCGATCATGACGTAGTTCGTGACGTCGACGGCGAGCGAGATCGACCGGATCCCGGCCGCAGTGAGGCGGCGCCGGATCCGCCACGGGCTCGGGGCGGCCGGGTCGACCCCGGTCGCCTCCAAGGCGACGAACCGCGCGCAACGGGTCGTATCGAGGATCTGCACGTCGCGGCCCTGCCTTGCCTCGCGCAAAGGCCGGTCCGCGGGATCGGTGTACGCCCCGTCGAACGCGGCCGCC
The DNA here is from genome assembly GCA_017848755.1 of Nakamurella sp. Taxonomy (GTDB): domain Bacteria; phylum Actinomycetota; class Actinomycetes; order Mycobacteriales; family Nakamurellaceae; genus Nakamurella. Next base: position 20,356 of record JAFIHI010000171.1, read on the forward strand.
AGCTCGCGCGCGAGGCCCCGGATAGACAGGGCGTAGCCCCGGTCGGGGGTGATCGAGAACTCGATGACCGCTCCGTTGTCGCCACCCGCGCCGATCAGCGGGCGCGCATCGCTGCCGATCGGTGCGTCGCGGTCGAGGACCACGATGCCGTCGTGATCCTCGCCGATGCCGAGTTCACGCGCCGAGCAGATCATGCCGTCGGAGATGTGGCCGTAGGTCTTGCGGGCGGCGATCTCAAAACCGCCGGGCAGCACGGTGCCCGGGAGGGCGACGATCGCCGCGTCGCCGACGGCGAAGTTCGGGGCCCCGGAGATGATGCCGCGGGGTGCATCGCCGCCGTCCGGCCCGTTCCCGGGGCCGAGGTCCACCCGGGTGAACCGGATCGGCTTCTTGAACTCGGTGAGTTCCTCGATCTCCAGCACCCGGCCGACGATCAGCGCCCCGACCGTCTCCGGCACCGTGTGGACCGCCTCGACCTCGAGCCCGACCCGGGTGTAGGCGTCCACGATCTCGGCGACCGTGAGCCCGGCCGGCACATCGGCGTACTCGCGGATCCATTCCAAGGGTGCGCGCATCTCAGATCTCCGACGAGAAGGCTGCCGTGAACCGCACATCGCCTTCGATCATGTCCCGCATGTCCGGGACTGAATTGCGGAACTGCAGGGTGCGCTCGATGCCCATGCCGAAGGCGAAACCCGTGTACTCGGCCGGGTCCAGCCCGCAGGCGACGAGCACGTTCGGGTCGACCATGCCGCATCCGCCCCACTCGACCCACCCGGGGCCGCCCTTCTTGTCCGGGAAGTAGACGTCCATTTCAGCGCTCGGCTCGGTGAACGGGAAGAACGACGGCCGGAGCCTGGTCTTGGAGTCTGGGCCGAACATGGCGCGCGCCAAGTGGTCCAGCGTCCCCTTGAGATGTTCCATGGTGAGTCCCCGATCGACCGCCAACCCCTCCACCTGGTGGAAGACCGGCGTGTGGGTCGCATCGAGAGCGTCGTCCCGAAACACCCTGCCCGGACAGATCACGTAGATCGGCGGCGTCCGCTCGAGCATCGCCCGGATCTGCACCGGCGAGGTGTGGGTGCGCAGGACCAGCCCGGAGCCGGCTCGCGCGGCGGTCGGCGAACCGGCATCGCCCCGAGCAGCGTCATATCCGGCGTCATATCCGTCCGTACGCGACGCGACATACAGCGTGTCCTGCATTTCGCGCGCAGGGTGATCGGGCGGGAAGTTGAGCGCGTCGAAGTTCAGCCATTCGGCCTCGACCTCCGGGCCTTCGGCCACGCTCCAGCCCATCGCGGTGAAGACGTCGCAGATGCGGTCCATGATCGCGCGGATCGGGTGCCGTCCGCCGGTGGGGTAACGGTCGGTCGGCAGCGTCACGTCGATGCGCTCGGTCGCCAAGACCGCCCGATCGCGCTCGGCACGGAGAACCGCCTCGCGCTCGGCCGCGGCAGCGCCGACGCGAGCGCGGGCGTCACCCACCCGACGGCCGGCCGCGGCCTTGTCGTGCGGATCCAGACCAGCGATCGCCCGATTGGCCAGGGCGAGGGGGGACTTGTCTCCGGCGTGGTCGCGACGTACCGCCGCCAGCGCATCCAACGATGCAGCCCCTTGGATGGCCGCCACGGCAGCGGCAGCCACAGCTTCGACGGCGGCCTCGTCGGTCGGGTCGACGGGCGCGGATGACGTCATCGGTCACCTTTCCTGTTCCGGGCGAATCGCTCGTGCAGCACCGCATGCGGCCTCGGGTGCAGCATTGAGTGCAGCGTTAGTACAACGGACGGGACAGGTGCGCGGGCCACGTCCGCGTCCCCAACGAGAAACGGCTCCGGCACCGAGCGTGATTCTAGGCAATCGCACAGCGTGACGAACGCGCGGTGCGGGTGTCCGAACGCGGCCGACGGCGAGATTTCATTCTGGTAACAAAGTAGGCCGGATGAATCACCGACCTGCCTCGCGGGACTACACCGGATATCAGTGACCGATTGGGGCACGTTGCATCGGGATGCGTAGCCGCACCGATGGACATCCACCGCCGGCGACACATCGAGGGCTCGAGACCCAGGAAGGCCACGGATCCGAGGAGGATGAGATCCGTTGGCAGGCATTGTGTTGTCCGGCGTCGGCAAGGTCTACGACGATGGCACGCGCGCGGTCACGGACCTGTCGATGTCCATCGACGACGGCGAATTCGTCGTCTTCGTCGGGCCGTCGGGCTGCGGAAAGACGACCGCGCTGCGCATGATCGCCGGCCTGGAGTCCATTACCGAAGGCGAAATCCGTATCGGTTCCCGGATTGTCAATAATGTCCCGGCACGCGACCGCGATGTGGCGATGGTGTTCCAGTCCTACGCGCTGTACCCGCACCTGTCGGTGCGGGACAACATCGGCTTCGGGCTCGCCCTGCGCAAGGTGCCGAAGGACGAGCTGACTCGGAAGGTCGAGGCCGCCGCGGCAATGCTCGGGCTCTCGGACTACCTGGATCGCAAGCCGCGGAGTCTTTCGGGCGGTCAACGCCAGCGTGTCGCTATGGGCCGGGCCATCGTGCGCAACCCGCAGGCGTTCCTGATGGACGAGCCGCTGTCCAATCTGGACGCGAAGCTTCGGGTGCAGATGCGAGCCGAGATCGGCCGCCTGCAGCGCGATCTCGCCGTCACGACAGTGTATGTGACGCACGACCAGACCGAGGCCATGACCCTCGGCCACCGCGTCGCCGTCATCAAGAAGGGCGAGCTGCAACAGATGGCGCCGCCGCAGGAGCTCTACGATCGCCCGACGAACCTGTTCGTCGCGGGCTTCATCGGTTCGCCGGCGATGAACTTCCTTCCCGCGACCGTGACGAACGGCGGCGCGGACGGCTATCGGCTGACCATCGCATCGGAGGAATGGCGCCTACCGGCCAGTGCCGTGGCGGCCCGACCTGGGCTCGCCGCATGGGCCGGGCAGGAGTTGATCGTCGGGATCCGGCCCGAGGATCTGGGCGACGCCGGGATGGCACCCGCTGCCGACGGGCACACCATCTCCGCCACACCGGATCTCGTCGAACCGCTGGGCTCGGATCTGATGGTGTACCTCGCCGTGGACGTGCCGCACCGGGTCGAGCACGAGGATTTCGCCGAATTGGCCCGCGACGCCGGCGGCGATATAGGCGACGACACCCCGGCCGGTTCCGATCGCTCGACGATCATCGCCCGGTTCTCCCCGCGCAGCTCGGCCGCGGTCGGCGTGCCGATGCGCGTGAGCGTCGACACCGAGCATCTGCACTTCTTCGACCCACATTCCGGCGCGGCGATCGCCGGCGCCGTATGACGAGGAGGTAAACCCATGACAACCAAGGCAGGACGGGCCGGGCGCCACGCGGGGCTGCTGGCCGCGGTCGCGGTCGCGGGGATGGTGATCGCCGCGTGTTCCTCCGGCGGCCCGGGCGGCACGGGCTCGACATCATCGAGTGCGCCGTCGAGTGCGCCGACGGGGTCATCATCGTCGAGCAGCGGCTCCACATCTCAAACGGCGTCATCCGGACCGACATCGACCGGGTCGGGATCCGCGCAGGCACTGCCGGATCTGTCCGGAACCTCGTTCACGATCCTCGGCCAATGGACGGGCACGGAGCAGGCGGCGTTCCAGAGCGTCCTGGACAGCTTCAACAAGGCGACCGGCGCACACGGCAAATACACGCCGGCGGCGGGCGGCGGCATGGCCACCGTGCTCGGCGCGCAGGTGAACGGCGGAACCCCGCCCGACATCGCTATCGTGTCGCTGCCGGGATCGATCAACCAATACGCGACCGCCGGCAAGCCGCAACCGGTCGACACCACCGGCCAGGCCGCGGTCACCGACAACTTCGCCGGCGAATGGGCGAAGCTCGCGACCGTGGGCGGAAAGCTCTACGGGGTCCCGGTGGACGCCGCCGACAAGTCGACTGTCTGGTACAACGCCGACCTGTTCAAGAACGCCGGCGTCACTGCCGCGCCGACCACCTGGGCGGATCTGGTCAAGACGGCCGGGACGATCGGCGATTCTGGTGTCACCGTTCCGATCTCGGTCGGCGGCGGCGATGGTTGGACGCTCACCGACTGGTTCGAGAACGTGTACATCCGCACGGCGGGCATCCAGAAGTACGACGAGCTGACCTGCCACGCCATCCCCTGGACGGACGCCTCCGTCACGAAGGCGCTCGACACGCTCAAGCAGATCTGGGGTAACCAATCACTCATCGGCAGTCCCGCCAAGGCGGTGACGACGAGCTTCCCGGCATCGGTGGACAACGTCTTCAAGTCCAGCCCCACCTCGGCCATCGTGTACGAGGCAAGCTTCGTGGCGACGACCATCGCGAGCGACAAGGACCCGGCCGTCGTGGGGAAGACCGCGTTGTTCTTCCCATTCCCGTCCATCGACGGGTCGGCACCCGTGATGGAGGCATCCGGTGACTTCGCCATCGGGTTCACCACGAACAAGGCGGTGCAACCCTTCATGGCGTACCTCGCGTCGCCGGAGGCGGCCAAGCTGCTGGTGTCGTACCCGGGCAGCGGATTCCTGTCCGCAAACAAGAACCTGGACACGTCCGCGTATCCCGACCAGACATCGATGAACCTGGGCAAGCAGATCGTCAGCGTGGGCGACAACTTCCGGTTCGACATGTCCGATCAGGCTCCCGC
>JAFIHI010000172.1 GCA_017848755.1 Nakamurella sp.
GCCCGGGGGGCTGCGCCGCCAGCCCCGCAAGCTGACGGTGACCCGGGTGGCCGCGCTGCGCAGCCGGGAGCTGACGCACCGCGGGCTGGAGAAGTTCCACGGTGCGGTCTCCGCTGACGGCGCCGGCCAATCCGGCCTCGGGCATCTCACATACGCCGTCATGGCGAACTACGCCGTGGATGCCGCGTTGGCCGTGGCGCTGGCCAATACGTTGTTCTTCGCGGCGGCCAAGGCCGAATCCACCGGCAAGGTCCTGCTGTACCTGCTGCTGACGGTCGCCCCCTTCGCAGTGATCGCGCCGCTCATCGGGCCCCTGCTCGACAAGTTGCAGCGCGGACGGCGATTCGCGCTCGCGGCCTCCAGCGTGGGCCGCGCGGTGCTGGCCATCGTGATGGCGCTGAAGTTCGACTCGTGGGTGATCTACCCCTGCGCCCTCGGGATGTTGGTGCTGTCCAAGGGTTTCGGAGTGCTCAAGGCCGCGCTCACGCCGCGGGTGCTGCCCGAGGCGATCACGCTCGTCAAGACCAATTCGCGGATGTCCGTCTTCGGGTTGATCGCGGGCGGCGTCTCGGGCGGCATCGCCGCCGGGATCGCTGCGCTCACCACCTCGGCCGGCGCGCTCTGGTTCACCGCCGCGTGCGGGCTCGTCGGCGCGTGGTTGTGTCTGCGCATTCCGTCCTGGGTGGAATCCACCGAGGGTGAGGTGCCGATACAGCACACCGGCGCCATCCGCCGCCCCGGCGGCACCCGCACTGTCGAGAAGCGGCGGGAACTACCGCGCTCCGTTGCGACCGCACTGTGGGCGAACTCCGTGATCCGGATCGAGACCGGTTTCCTGGCACTGTTTATCGCGTTCGTCATCAAGACCCGTTACCAGCCGACCGAGACCACAACGCCCGGCGTGGCGCTCGGCGCGGCGACGACCCATCAGGGCTGGATGCAGCTGCTGGTGCTCGGCGCGGTCGGCGCGGCCGCGGGGGTGGGCGGGTTCCTCGGGAATGCCCTCGGCGCCCGGCTGCCGTTGCGCGCCCCCGAGGCGGTGACGTTCTGGTGCCTGGGCGGCGTACTCGTCTCCGTGGTGACGGCATTCGCACTTCCGGGCCTGATCACCGCGGGGGTGGTCGCGCTGGTGGGCTCCACGGCGTCGTCACTCGCGAAGGTGTGCCTCGACGCGACCATCCAAGACGGACTGCCGGAGGTGAGCCGCGCCTCCGCGTTCGGCCGCAGCGAATCGATCCTGCAGTTGAACTGGGTCTTCGGCGGGGTGATCGGCCTGCTGATCGGCGGGGTGTGGGCGCTGGGCGGAAATGCCGTCTACCAGGTCGGTTTCGGAATCCTCGGGCTGCTGCTGATCGCGGGCATATCGCAGACGGTCGCGGTTCGGCTCGGCCGCAGCCTGATTCCGCCGATCCACCTTCCGCACCGTAAAGCGGCGACCGCGGCCGGGCCGGCGTGGCCGGTGACGAACCAGCCGGGCGTGTACCCCGGCGGGCCAGCCGCGACGGCAACGACGCGGCGGGCCCGCGGCGAAAAGGCAGCGCAGCGCCGCACCGGTCAACCGGCGCGGGCAGCGAACCTGGCCGACCCCGCCGCACCGCGCAGGACGCGGAAGGCCGGTCGCCCCCGGTGAGCAGACGTATGAGCGGCCGGCTGATCAAACATCCGAGCGGCCGCGTGACCGACCATGCTGTCCGCCGTGCCGCGGATAGGCGCCGGCGTGGCGATTTCGCCATGCCGCTGGTTCACCGGATCGTGGCCCTCGCGATCGTGCTGATGATCGCCTTGTCGGCCTGCGCCGGCGGGTCGGACGTTACCCAAGTGACGGTGACGGCCGGGCCGGCGAAGATCGCACTCCCCGCCGCGCTGTCCTGCGTCAGCCCGCCCGGAGCGACCACGCTCAGCTGCGCCGGTGGCGACAATGACAAGACGGCACCACATCTCGCCCTCGCGCCGGGCACTCCGCTCACGGTGCAGGTGCCGACGGCCGTCGGCAACACGCCTTGGGTGATCGTGTTCTCGTATGTGGACGCACAGGGCAAGCAGCAGGGCGACCGAACCGCGGTCTTCCCGCCGAAGAAGCAGTTCTCCTACCACCTGACGCCGCCGTCCGGGGCGCAAATGACCCGCCTCGAGGTGCAGAGCCTCACCGCGGCGCCGGGACCGGACGGCGGTGTCGAATTCCCCGCCGTCGGAAGTTGGGTATTGATCATCGATCCCGTCGGCGGATCACAGCCGGAGTCACCTCAGGGATCATCGCAAGGATCACCGCCGCCCGGGTCCACCACGAGCAGTATCGGAGAAACGGAGCAGACGGGATGACGACGTCATGGGCTACGGTCGGCCGAATCGGTGTGGTCGGTGCCGGGGATATTGCGCACGAGCACCTGGCGTCTCTGCAGCGACTCGGCATGCCCGCGCTCGTCTACTCACCGAGCGGGCGCGCTGCGCAGCTCGCATCACGCTACGGCGCGCGCACCGTCACCAGCCTCGACGAGCTCCTCGCGGCCAGCAACGTCGTCGGCATCTGCACACCGACGGACACCCATGCCGATATCGCGTTCGCCGCGATCGCTCGCGGCCGACATGTGATCTGCGAGAAACCGTTCGCCCGGACCCACGATCAGGCGGTCGCCATCGCCGCGCAGGCGCAGGCGGCCGGGCGTCACCTCTATGTGGCCCACGTCGTGCGCTATTTCGCCGCCTATGCCGCGGCGCGGGCGGCGGTGCAAAGCGGGCTCATCGGGACTCCGACGGTCCTTCGGATGTCTCGCACCGGTGCCGCCCCCGAGGCCGCGTGGTTTCACGACGAGGCCCGGTCCGGCGGTGTGCTGATGGACCAGATGATCCACGACTTCGACTTCGCGCGGTGGGTCGCGGGCGAGGTCACGTCCGTCGAGGCCAGGACGGAGCGCGGCGACAGCCCGAACGTCGTCACCGCGACCGCGACGCTCTACCACGCCAACGGCGTCGTATCCCACTCCACGGGCGGTTGGTTGCCCGCGGAAACGCCGTTCACCACAAGCTTTTCGGTCACCGGGACCGAAGGCACGCTGACACATTCGAGCACCGGCGGCGCCGTCATCCTCGAACGCACCGGTTCGGCTCCGGTCGAGCTGTTGACCGCCGCGACGGCGGCCGATCTGCCGTTCGACACCCAGCTGGCTGAGTTCGCCACCGCGATCGCCGGCGGCGCCGAGCCGCGCGTCAGCGCCGCGGACGGCATCGCCGCATTGGATCTGACGTTGGCGGCGCTGCGCAGCGCACGCTCCGGGCGCGCCGAGCCTGTCCGGCCGGTCTGAGCGCCCCGTCGCCCTACGCTCGAACGTCCTACTGCTCGAACTCGCTCGCGACGGCGCGCATCACGTCCGCGATCCGCCCGGCCGTCGCCCTGTCCGGGTATCTGCCGTGCCGCAGCCCGGGGAGCGCCTTGGTCTCCAGCAGTTTGATGAGATCCTCGATCAGGCCGTGCAACTCGTCCGCGGAACGCCGGTGCTGCGGTGTGATCGTCGGCGGCGCGTCGATGAGCTGGACCTGCAACGCCTGCGGGCCACGGCGGCCGTCGGCAACGCCGAACTCCACCTTCTGGCCCGGCTTGAGCGACGTGACGCCCGCCGGCAATGCGGAGGCGCGTACGTGAACATCGTCACCGCCGCCCTGCGGCGCGATGAACCCGAAACCCTTCTCGGCATCGAACCATTTCACTCTGCCGCTCGGCACGTCGAGTTCTCCTTGTTCGGATCGTGGGGCGCGTGCGCACTCCCTGCGGAGCGCTGTCGCTCCACTCATCTAGCGTACTGGCCCCGGCGACGCACGGCGCCCGCGGCGGCGTATGTCCGGCAGTGTGATCAGACAGTGTGATCCGGGAGTGTTGTCCGGTAGCGGGGTCGGGCTGTTTCCCCGGTCAGCGTTCCGCAGCCGGCGACCATGGCCGTCATAAACGGGCGCGATCAATGCATCAGTGCACGGTGGCGGCGAGGTACGAATCGAGCCATGCGGCGAACCCGGACAGGTCGGGCAGCACCACGTCGGCACCGGCGATCGTCAGGTCCGCCATCGTCATGGGCCCGGTCGCGACACCCACGGCGAGCGCGTCCGCCGCGCGGGCTCCGGCGATGTCCCCGACATGGTCGCCCACGTAGACCTCGGCCCCGTACGCCCGCAGCGCGTCGGCCTTGCCGGTCGCCCACAGCTGACCGGCGACCGCCGCCACCTCGAAGCCGAGCGCGTCGAGGTGGCCCCGCACATGGCGCTCGTGTTTCGCGCTGATCACGACGGTCTCGCCGCCGTGGGATGCCACCGCGGCCAGCGCCTCACGCGCCCCGGGCAGCGCCTCGGTCGCGGGTATGACGATGTCCGCGTACAACGCCCGGTATCGCGCCACCAGCCGGTCCGACTCCGTGCCGACGATGCCGTACCGCGCGAACTCGTCCTCGAGCGGGGGCCCGAGCCGAGTGACGAATGCGGCGCCGTCCAGCGGGATGCCGGTCTCCGCGGCGAGGACATCGAAGAGCGCGACCATACCCGCTCGCGGGTCGATCAGCGTCATATCGAGGTCGAAGCCGACGGTGAAGGTCACCTTGCGAGGGTACGGCCGAAATCGGTGCCACCAGAGGGGTTCTGCACAGGCTGATGCCGGACGGTGACCGAATGGTTATGCCCGCCGTGACGACGGTCACGGTGACCGAGTCGTGTCGCAGCCGGGTCTCCCCGGTGGTGTCCCCAGTTGTGTCCCGGCCGCGTCTCAGGCGTGCCGCTGATGGCGCTGGTGTAGCTGGGCTCTGGTGCAACGACGCTGGTGGTCATGGCGACCGGCCTCTCGGGTGGACGGTGGCTGATGTCATCAATTGCGAACCGGCGCAGCCCGCCCCGCCACCGCGCCGCGGCATCGCACCCGCCGACTTGGCAGCATGGTCCAGGTGAGCCACCGTGCGGATTCGAACCCGCCAGATGCCCGAGGTGATGCCACAGGCACAGTCACCGCCGAACTGTGGGATCCGCGACGCCGGTCGGCGTCCTGGCAGCGTTGGCGGCGCGATCTGCCAGCGTTGTTGGACGTGCTACTAGAGGAGTGGGACCTGCGCCCGGACGGGTATCGCGGCGTCGGCGAGTGCGCCATCGTGCTCGGCGTGCACACTCCGGACGGCGAGCGTGCGGCGTTGAAAGTTGGCTGGCCGCACCCGGAGTCGGCACACGAGCACATCGCGCTGCGGCTGTGGGCCGGTCACGGCGCCGTCCGCCTGCTACGCGCCGACCCGGGGCGCGGGGTGCTGCTGCTGGAACGCGCCGGCCCCGACGACCTGACGAGCGTGGATCCATTGGCCGCATGCGAGATCATCGCGCGGCTCTACCCGCACCTGCACCGGCCGGCCACCGCCCAGCTCACCCGCCTGTCCGATCTGTGCGCACGGTGGTCGCGAGAGTTGACCGCTCTTCCCGCCGACGCACCCGTCCCGCATCGACTGGTGAGCCAGGCCGCGTCGCTCGCGGCCGACTTCGCGACCGACCTGGCCACCGATGGCCGGCTCCTGCACAGCGACTTGCACTATTTCAACGTGCTGGCCGCCGACCGGGAGCCGTGGCTGGCGATCGACCCCAAACCGCTGTCCGGCGACCCGAGTTTCGAAGTCGCACCGCTGCTGTGGAACCGCTGGGACGAGGCGCTGGCGACCGGCACGATCCGCGAGGCCGTGCGTGCGCGGATGGCAACCGTCATCGACGCCGCCGGATTCGACCCGCAACGGGCGCGGGACTGGGTGATCGTCCGCGAGTTGGTCAACGTGCTGTGGACCCTGCACGACGCGCCCGTCCTCAGCCCGCCCGAGCGGCAGTGGATCACGCGGTCGGTCACCATCGCCAAGGCGGTGCAAGACTGACGGCGCGAGGTCGGTCGGGTTCGCCGCAGGCGTCGCCACCCATGAAACCGCCTATGACGCCGCCCATGCGAAGCCCCCTCCGAAACCCGCTCGGCGCCTGCTTGACGCGTTCCCGCCGGAACGTTCTTCGCCCGATTCCTTAGGTCAGGCCGCGGGCGCTAGAACCGCAAAACCCATCTGGAACGGCCTTCGCACGAACGCCGTCATCAGCGTTGCACCGGCGCTTCGCGAGAATCGCCCGGCGAACCTGCCCGGACTCCTGACTCCTCAGTCGGCAGGCAGTGCGAACGGCGCCTGAAGGCCCTCGAACATCGGGAAGTGCTTGACATTCAGTGTCGCCAATTCGAGCCCCTCGGTCTCCGCGGTCGCAGCGATCAGGTAATCGCCGAGCCCAACGCCCGAATGGGAGCGGCGGTAGCGGCGCATGAACTGCGAGGCCTGCCATCCTGCCTGCCGACTAACCGCGAACACGTCGAAGCTGGCCAGCAGCCGAACGACCTCACGTCGCTCCCCCGAGCGCATGCCTCCGGCGACCTCGGCCACGCACACCGCGCTGGTCGCCAGGCGGCCGTTGTCGCGCCGCGCCGCCAGCAGCCATCGCCGCGCCGCCTCGACCCCGCGCAGGTGAGCGATCAGCACGTCGCTGTCGACGAGGATCAACGGCGGCGGATGCTGTCGAGATGCGCCGCCCGCCCGTCCGGCGCCCGGCCGAACGAGACAGCGTCCGGAAGCACACCGAATGAGGCCTCAATCGCCGCGAGGTCGTTGGCCAGCTCGTCTGGGGAAGCGATCAAGCTGCGATCAATCAGACGGCGCACCACCTCGGCGCGCGAGACGCCTTCGGCGTGAGCAAGCCGGTCGAGCGCTGTCGTCTGCCGCTCATCGAGATACAGATTCGTACGCCGCATACATCACAACATACACCAGGTATCTGTCGCACAGACGCCGATCCGGTAGCCACAGGCGCGCCTTTCATGGCACGGTCCTGAAACCGCCTATGACGCCGCCCACGCCAATCCCTCGCCGAAACCCACTCGGCGCCTGCTGGACGCATTCCCGGGAACACATTTCAGGCAGGCGGATTCGTCTAGCGTGACCGCATGGCCCGCTACGTCATCGACGCGCCCACGCTGGTGCACATCGTCGCAACCGAGACGCCTGTGCATCCGTCACACAGCATCGTGGCGCCGAACGCCATCCGGTCGCAGGCGCTGACGATACTGCTGACGGCGGTGAACGCCGGTGCCATGACGGAGGAGCAGGCCCGATCCTTGCACGACGGCATGACCGGACTGAAGATGCGGCTGCTCGGCGATCGCGTCTCCCGTTGGGTCGCCTGGACGATCGCCCGCAGCCACGGCTGGACCGACCTCGCGGACGCCGAATATCTCGCGATCACCCAGTTGCAGGCCGACGCGCTGATCACCGTCGACGAACGTTTCGCCGCGGCGGCTGCGGGGATCGTGCCGCTCGCCGCGCTGGCCGATCTGACCACGTCGGACCGGTGACGCAGGCGCCGGGATCCCGTCATCTCCGCAGCCTCGTCCACGGGCAGCCGGGGGCGGTCAGTCGGTGTGGAAGACCTCCGGAAGATCCAGCCACCAGGAGCCCTCGGGGCGCTCCGGCAGAGGCCGCTGCATCGGCATGCAGATGTCCCACCACCGCTGCGTTTCGGGGTCGGCGGCCATCGCCGCCATGTCGCCCTCGAAGTCGTCGCCGACGTACTCCATGTACGCGAAGAGTGTCGTCCCATGGCGGAAGATCGAGTAGTTGCGGATGTTCGACTGTGCGATTCGGTCCAAGACGGTGGGCCAGACGTCCGCGTGCAGCGCCTCGTACTCGGCGATCCGGTCCTCAGAAATGCCGATGATCTGCGCGATCCGCCTCATGTCAGCTCGCGACCTTCTGGACGTCGCTGCGCACCCGGAGCCTCGCCATCCCACCGTCGACCGCCACATCGGTCCCCGTCGTCGACTGGTTGGCAGGGTCGCACAGGAACACGATCGATGTCGCCACTTCCTCCGGTGTCACCATCCGACCGGTCGGCTGGCGGGCGTGCATCGCAGCCATCTCCGCGGCGGGATCCGCGAACTTCGCGACGTTCCGATCGACCCACGGCGTCGACACGGTGCCGGGACTGACGCAGTTCACCCTGATCCGCTCGTTGACGTAGTCCGCGGCCATCGCATAGGTCAGGCTCAGCACGGCACCCTTGGACGCCGCATACAACGCGCGCTGCGGCAGGCCGTTCAGCGCGGCGACCGAGCAGAGGTTGACGATCGCGGGCGCCGTCGATTTCCTCAAGTACGGCAGCGCGACGGCCGACACGCGGGCCATCCCGATGACGTTGATGTCCAGCACGCGCTTCCAGTCGTCGTCGGAGTTGTCCTCGACCGTGCCGACAGCGCCGATGCCGGCGTTGTTCACCAGGACATGGATACCACCGAGATCGGCGGCGACCCGAGCCAGGGCGACCGAGACCGAATGGCGGTCGGTGACATCCGCGACGTAGCCCGAGACATTGGCCGGCACGCCCGCGACGTTCACGTCGAGTACGGCCACCTTCGCCCCTCGCGCCACAAATGCCTGCGCGGTCGCCGAGCCGATGCCACCGGCGCCACCGGTGACGACGGCCACGAATCCATCGAACGTGCCGCTCATACCTGCACGAACTCCTGTCGTCCACGCTCGAGACCGTCGATCTCGAGCTCCACAACGTCGCCCGGGCACCTCGCGCCTGGGGTGGTCCGCCGAGGAAGCCTCACCACTGGCCCCCGGCCGCCGCGAGCGAGAGTCGTGGGTCGATGCCTTCGAAGTCGTGAGAGGTATACGCCGCCTCGACCAGCGCCATCGTCTTGATCACGTCGTCGACGGCAGTCGGCAGGGTCGGAACCGAGCCTTCGAGATACCGCTGCAGAGCACCCATCGATCCCATGAAGGCGTCCGGGAACCAACTGCCCTCGAACGGCACGTCCTGCCATGCCACATCCGGATCCTTCCGGGACGGGCCCGGAGTCAAGCCGGCGTCCGTCCGGGCGATGCGGAGGATATCCGCGCCTCCGGTCGGGTAGTCGAGCAGCAGCCCGAGCTGGAGGAAGATCGCGCCGCGCGTCCCCTCCCACTTGATGAAGCTCTGCTCCTGTTCCGGGCCGAAGATATGGTCGTGGTTCGTGTTGATGACGACCCGGAGGTCGCGTCCGCGGTACCGCAGGATGATGTCCGACCGGGTATTTGCGTAAGCCTTCGAGGGGTGCTTCACCGTTGTCGCAGAGACAGAGTCCGGATCGCCGAGGAACGAGCGCACGAGGTCGAGGTAGTGGACCGAATGCATGTTGATCTCGATGCGCGGCAACTTCAAGACTTCCGGGAACAGATACCACGGCTGCATCACGTTGATGCGGAATTCGAAGTCATAGAGCTCGCCGATCTCACCGTCGGCTATCAATCTGCGGACGGCGGCAATGTACGGCGCAAACCGCAGTTGGGTGTTCACTGCGGCGACAAGACGCTTTCGCCGGCAGATCTCAAGCAGGCGGAGCCCGTCATGCAGCGTGTTGCCCAGCGGCTTCTGGATGAGGACCGGCGCGCCGTCGGGAAGGGCTTCGAGCGCCGCGGGGAATTGGTCGGGCATCAGGGCCAGGTCGTAGACCGCGTCCGCCGGGGCGGCCGCGACGGCATCACCGACCGAGCCGAATACATGGCTGATCCCGTAGGCCTCCGCCAGCGCCTGTGCCCGGGGCACCACGATGTCTGCGATGCCGAAAAGCGGAAAGTTGGCTTTGCTGTACGCCGGGAGATGGGCGTCCTTCACGATGCCACCGGCACCGAGCAGGACGATCGGGCGCGGGCTCTTCGGCAGTGCGAGCGTGTATGCGTCGGCCGGATGCATCTCCGGCCGCTCGATCACTGTCATCCGGTTTTCATCCCTTCACGGCACCGACGGTTTGACCACGGATGAGGAATCGCTGGGCGGCGATGAAGACAACGAGCAGCGGCAGCATGCTGATAAACGTCGCGAACGCGAGTTCCGGCATCCACAGCTTCACCGTCAAACCGGCAGCGCTCGTCGGATTGAACAACGGGCTGGCGCCGATGAACTCCTGCAGGCCGATCGACAGCGTTTTGTTCTGCTGGCTGGAGGTCAGCAGCGTCAACGGCAGGAAGAAGTTCGTCCAGTTAGCCACGAAGCTGAAGAAGGTGACCAGTGCGACAGCCTGCTTCGAGATCGGCAGCGCGACCCGGAAGAACGTTCCGCCCTCACCGAGCCCGTCGACCCGGGCCGCCTCGACGAGTTCGTGCGGCATGGCCGTCATGAAGTGGATGTAGGACAGGTACACGCCGAACGGAAAGAAGCCCATGAGAACCGCGACCGGCCACAGCTGCCCGACCGCGCCGATCGCGTCGACCTGCAGGAAGATCGGGATCACCAGCACCGTGTTCGGCATCGCCATCGCAATCAGGGTGACGATCAGCCAGAATCGTCGCCCCCTCCAACGGAGCCTGGCCATGGCGAAACCGGCCGGTAGGGCCGTGACCACGGCCAAGACGGCGCCGCTGACCGACACGATCACCGAGTTCAGCAGCCAGCGCTGAAAGAGTCCACCACCGCGCGGCCCATAGGCGGTGAGCGTCTTCCAGTTGTCGATGGCGTGTTGGATGCTCACGCCCGCCAGGCCGAGGAATCCGTCCGTGCCTTCCTGGACCCCCGTCTGGCTCCGGAATGCCATGGCGACGAACCCGATGATCGGGTACAGGACCAGCGCGGCGGCGATCACCATCACCGCGACACGCGCCGTGCGGCCCGCGGACCAGGGACGCTGCACGACGTGGGCGCGATGCTGGGTGACCACGTCGGGCGCGCTCACCGCGCCTCCTTCTCGCCGAACAGCCCGCTCCGGAACACCGTCAGCACGCCGATGGCCAGGGTGACGACCAGCAGGATGACCGACATTGCCGCCGCCGCAGGAAGATTCCGGTTGGTGAACGCGAACGCGAACGTCAGCTGCGTCGGCGTGTACTCCGTCTGCATCGCTCCGGCCGACACCTGTTGCAGCAAATAAGGTTCCATGAACAGCTGAAAGCCGTAGGCGATGTTCATCAACGCGGCATACCCGATCCACGGCCGGATCATCGGGAGCTTGACGTGCCATGCGACCTGCCAGGCATTCGCCCCGTCCAGGCTCCCCGCCTCGAAGACCTCCTCCGGCAGGCCGTTCAGGCCGCCGTTGACGATGACGACCCACGTACCGACACCCTGGAAGAACAACATCGCGGCGAGGATGAACGGAACGTTGAACGGGTTGGTCGCGTCCTTGATCGTCGTCTCACCGAGGGTCGTCCACAGCCAACTGATCGGCGAGATCGACGGGTTGATCAGGTAGACCCACAGCATGAAGTTGGCGATGCCGCTCAGCGCGCCCGGGATGTAGTACACGAAACGCATGACGGAACCGAACCGGCCCGGGCTCGCGTGGATGAGCAGCGCAAGTCCGATGACGCCGATCAGCATGATCGGCAGCCAGACGGCCATGACGATGCCGATGTTCTTGAACGTGTCCCAGAACCGGTAGTCGGTCACGGCGCTCTTGTACGCGTCCAGGCCGCCGAAACCGCCCTGTGGCCGCAGAATCGTCGACGGCTTCTGCAGAGACTTCCAGACCGCGAAGACGATCGGAATCGCCGCAGCGGCGAGGAACAGCAGGATGTAGGGCGCACTGAGCAGCCAGCCACCGACGGTCTCGCGTGAGGAGAGCCGATGCCGCCGTCCGCGCGGTCTGACGGCCGGTGCTACGGCCGGCAGGGTCGTCGTGGCGGTCATGGTCTCCTCACGCGAGATGTCAATGGCACGAACGGTACTAGCCGGCCGAGATGGTGTACCCGATCGACTTGGCCTGGTCGGTCAATGTCGAGAAGAACTTGGTCAGCGCGGCGGACATCGTTCCGCCGGACGTCAGCGTGGTCGGGACCGTCTGGGTCCAGATGTTGCCGGTGTCGTAAAGCATGTACTGGTACGGCGCCACCGCCGCCAGGGACGCCTTGAACGCCGCCTTCAACTGATCGAGGTTGCTGTAGTAGCCGTCGGTGCCGAACTTCGCCAGCCACGGATCCTGGTCGGGGCCGTAGGCCGGTAGGCCGGTCGACAGATCCACCTGCCACGCCGGATCGGTCGCAACGAACTTCATGAAGGTGATGGTGTTCTCCTTCTCCTTGCCCGTCACGTGGGAGGACATGCCCCACAGCCCGCCGCCCTCGTCACCCATCGACGGCTTGCCGTCCCAGGTCAGCGGGTCCGATGCGGTCCAGTTGCCGGCCGGCACCTTCCAAGTGGCCTGCAGCAGGTAACTGCCATACCACAGGGCTCCTGGCGTCATGACCAAGTTGGCCGAGGCCTTCACCGCGTCCGCGTCGAAAACCCCCAGCGGGCTGAGCGCCTTCGCCTGGTACGCCTGGTCAAGGAGCTGCCCTATCTTCGTGCAGTTCGGATTCTGCGGATTGAGCACGATCTCGGTTTCCGATTTCGGGCTGTTCGTCGGGCAGTTCGCCGCCTGCAGGTAGCGGTTCACGGCATAGGCATCGCCCAGGAACCCGCTGATCTTGCCCGGATGGTCCTTAGCGATCTTGATCGCCAACGTGAAGTAGTCCTCCCAGGACTTGGGCACCGTGTAGTTGTTGTCCTTGAAGAACTTCGCGTCGTACCAGAAGACGTCCGGCGCCGCGTCGTTGCGCAGGCAACGGATCTGGCCGCCGATGTTGCAGAAGGAGATCGTTGCCGGGTCATAGCCCTTGATGACGTCCGCCAACTCTGGCACCGCCGACAGATTCGCGGCGTAGTTGCTCTGCGAACTGGTCGCCCAGGCGATGTCGTCGTTCGAGGTGAAGAAGATCGCGTCCGGCCAACCCGAGCCCGCGGCGTCGAAATTCGCGAACGCCTGCTTCGTGCTCTGGCCGCCGATGGTTCCGTCGTTCTGGACCATCTTGACCGGAATCTCGGGGTGTGCCTTCTCGAACGCCTGAACCGCCGGGACGCGAGGCGCGTCGACCCACACGGTGATACCACCGCCGGAGCCGGACGCTCCCGATCCGCCTCCGCTGGTGTCGGCCGCACTCGTGGATCCTGCCGAACTGGATGAGCTGGAACTGCCGCTGGCCGCTCCGCCGGAGGAGGAACACCCCGTCAGCAGGAGTGCTGCAACCGCGACTACTGCGGTGGCCCCGCTCGTAAGCAGGCGCGTCCGCGCCCGTGATGTCGACATGGACACTCCTTGGAAGGTTCGGTGCAGCGGGCTCCTCTGCCCGGCTGCTGGATGGCCGCGCACCGCGCGTTGTCAAACGTTAAGCCCTGCCGACGTCGCTAGTCAAACGTTTACGCACCGATTTTATGACGATTTCGCATCGATACATCTGATGACTAGCGCCGAGGAAGTTCGCTGCTGACCGTCATCCGGTTTGTCCTACCCGCGCTGTGTCGATGCCGTAGAAGTCGATCGCGCTTCCGGCCAGGATCCATTCCCGGTCGGCCGGATCGAGGTCCGCGAAGACCACCTGGAGGCCGTCCCATACCCGGTCGTAGTCCCCGGCGAGCATCGAGATCGGCCAGTCGCCGCCGTACATCAGGCGCTTCGGGCCGAAGACCTCCATTGCGCGATCGAAGAAGGGCCGGATCATGTCGGGCGTCCAGGAGGCAGGATCACCGACCGCCGCATAGAGCCCCGACACCTTCGCGTAGACCTTCGGGTTCTCCGCTGCTCGAGCGATGAGGCTCCACCACGGCTCCGGGTCGTCGGCACCGATCGGGGGCTTGTTGAGGTGGTCGATGACCATCTTCAGATCCGGGTGCCGCTCGGAGAGGGTCGACACATGCCGGAGATGCTCCGGCAACACACCGACAACGTCGAAGGTGACGCCCGCAGCCTCCAGCAGGCCGAGCCCCTCGTCGAACGCCGGTCGCACGAGCCAATCGACGTCCGGGCGGGTGTGGATGAGGTTCCGGTAGCCGACGATCCGCGGCTCCGCCCGATGCCGGTCGAGGCCCCGCGCCGCTGCCGCGGGGTCGTGCAACGGAACGTAGCCGACGATCGCGACGACCTCCGGATGCGCATTCGCCGTCTCGATCATGAAGTCGGTGTCGGCGTCGTTGTCCGCCGACTGGACCATCACCGTTCCGGTGATCCCGTTGCGAGCAAGGTGCGGGGACAACTCGTCCCACAGGATCGGCCGGTTCAGCGGGTCATCGCCGACCAGCCAGTCGTACTCGACCACCCTCGGGTCCCACGCGTGCTGGTGGGCGTCGATCACCGTCATCTGTTCCTCCTCGGTCCGCGAGCCGTGCGCCCTGGCACGAGCGCCCGCTCTTTACACTGCATGCATGGCCAGCGCCCCGTCGACAAGTCCGAGACAGTCGCAGGCCGATATCGTCATCGAGGGCATCAAGGCAATGATCATGTCCGGGCGCCTCGGCCCGGGTGCCCGCCTTCCGATCGAGAAGGACCTCGCCGCCGAACTCGGGGTCTCTCGCGGCCCGCTTCGCGAGGGGGTCAGGGCGCTCGCAATCCTCGGAATCCTCGAGACGCGACAGGGCGACGGGACGTACCTGACGGACCTGGACCCACTGCAACTCCTGGGCCCGCTCAGCTTCCTCGCCGACCTCCAACTTCCGTCGAACGCCGGGCACCTGCTGGCGGTCCGGCGCGTACTCGAAACGGAGACCGTTGCACAAGCCGCCCTCAAGATGACCGACGCGGAGCTGGACGAGGCCGAGCGGATCCTTGAGAGCGTCGCCGAGATGGCCGAAGGCGAGCTCACGCAGGCCGATCTGGAGGCCTTCATCGAGGCGGACGCGCAGTTCCACCGGCTGATCGCTCGCGCGAGCGGAAATCCCGCGCTGGCAGCGATGATCGAGTCGCTCGTCGGTCGCACCTACCGGGCGCGCCTGTGGCGGGCGATCCGCGAGCGCGGTGCGGTGAGTTCGACCCAGGCGCAGCACAGCGCGATCCTCACAGAACTCCGGCGTCGCGACCCGGAACGAGCGAAGATCCGGATGGCAATACACCTGCTTGGCGTCCAGGACTACGCCGACAGCCATCCGAACGGTGACGCCGACTCCTGATAGCGCCGTGTCGCCTCAGCATTGCGCTGCCCAGTAACTGCCGGACGGGTACTCATATTCGACAACCGATTGCTCATGCATGGCAGCGCTGTACCCGGGGGACTGGGGCAGCCGATAGTGACCGTTCTCGACGACGCACGGATCGACAAAATGCTCGTGGAGATGGTCGACGAACTCGGTTACCCGCCCGTCCAGCGAGCCCGAGATCGCGACGAAGTCGACGATGGACAGGTGTTGGACGAGCTCACAGAGGCCGACCCCGCCGGCATGCGGGCACACCGGGACACCGAACTTCGCCGCCAGGAGATAGACCGCCATGATCTCGTTGATGCTCGCGAGCCGCGCGGAGTCGAGCTGGCAGTAGTCGATCGCTTCTGCCTGGAACATCTGCTTGAACAGGACCCGGTTCATGCCGTGCTCACCGGTGGCGACGCCGATCGGCGACACCGCGCGGCGGATCGCGGCGTGGCCGAGGATGTCGTCAGGGCTCGTCGGCTCCTCGATCCACAACGGCCTGAACTCGGCGAGTCGGCTCACCCATTCGATCGCCTGCGGTACGTCCCACACCTGATTCGCGTCGATCATGAGGTTGGCATCCCACCCGATCACCTCTCGGGCGATCGCCAGCCGCCGGATGTCGTCGTCCACGCTGGCGCCGACCTTCAGCTTGACATGCCGGTACCCCTGGTCAACCGCCTCGGTGAGCAGCCTACGGAGTTTGTCGTCGCTGTAGCCGAGCCATCCGGCACTCGTCGTGTAGCAGGGGTAGCCTCCGCGTGCCTGAAGGTCGCGGATCCGCTCCATCCGCCCCGGCCGGGCGTGCTTCAAGATCTGCAGTGCCTCGTCGCGCGTGAGCGCGTCGGACAGATACCGCAGGTCAAGGATGTCGACGAACTCCTCCGGCTCCATTTCCGTCAGCAAGCGCCACAGCGGCTTTCCGGCCCGCCGGGCGGCCAGGTCCCACACGGCGTTCATGACGGCCGCCATCGCGAGGTGGACGACACCCTTC
The DNA here is from genome assembly GCA_017848755.1 of Nakamurella sp. Classification (GTDB taxonomy): domain Bacteria; phylum Actinomycetota; class Actinomycetes; order Mycobacteriales; family Nakamurellaceae; genus Nakamurella. The sequence goes on from JAFIHI010000172.1 coordinate 15,989, forward strand.
TCGGGACCGAGCCAGCGTAGTTGCGAATCCGATGCCAGCTCCCGGTAGATCCCACCGAGGTCCGTGGTCAGCGCGTCGACGTCGCGGCCGATGAGCGGCAGTGCGCGCTGCCGGGAGGTTTCTGTGACGACGTCGTTACCGCGGCCGATCGTGAAGGTAAACCCGTGGCCAGCGAGCCCCGGCTCGTCGGTTTCCAGAACCACGTAGGAGGCGGAATAGTCGCCGTCCTTGTTCATCGCGTCGGATCCATCGAGCGTCTTCGAGGTCGGGAAGCGGACATCGTGGACACGGACTGTGGTGATGGTGGGCATCGGGACCTTTCGGCGTCGACGTGGAAGTGTTTACAGACGGACGAGGCCCTCGGCGGCGAGGTCGGTCCACAGGTCGCCGGGCACCGACGCCGTCATCCGCCGGGCGGCGGACTCGACCTGGTCGGCGTTGCGCAGACCGATCACGACGCACGCCACGGCCGGGTTCCGCAGCGGGAACTGCGTGGCGGCGATCGACAGCGTGGTCCCGTGTGCCTCACAGATCGCCGCGATCCGCCGGGCCCGCTCGATGAGCTCGGGCGGGGCGTCCGCGTAGTCATACTTCGCCGTGTCCGGGACAGTGTCCCGGCTGAGCAGCCCGGAGTTGTAGATGCCGGCATCGACCACCGCGACGCCGCGCTCCGCCGCGGCGGGCAGCAGGTCGTCCAGGGCGCGTTGGTCGAGCAACGAGTAGCGCCCCGCGACCATGACGACGTCCACATCCGTTGTCCGGACGAACTCGGTGAGCATCGCGGACTGGTTCATCCCGGCGCCGATGGCTTTCACGACCCCCTGCTCGCGGAGCTCGAGGAGCGCACCGATCCCGGTGGTCGACGCCGACTCCCAATGGTCATCCGGATCGTGCAGGAAGGCGATGTCGAGGTAGTCGGTGCCGAGCCTGCCGAGCGATTCCTCGACGGAACGGAGCACTGCGTCGCGCGAGAAGTCGAAGCGGCGGCGGAACAGTGCCGGCACCGCGAAGCCCCCGTCGTCCATGCGGTCCGCGGTCGCCGGGCTCGGGTCGAGCACCCTACCTACCTTCGTCGAGAGCACGTACTCGCCACGCGGGCGCCCGGCAAGACCTGAGCCGATCCGTCGCTCCGACAGGCCGAGACCATAGTGCGGCGCGGTGTCGAAATACCGCACCCCCTGATCCCACGCGGCATCAATGGCTGCCATGGCATCGTCATCGCTCGTCTCCCGGTACAGGTTGCCGAGTTGCGCACCACCGAACCCGAGCAACGTCGGCGCGACGCCGCGAAACTCCGAACTTCTCCGCATGGAGCGATCCTCCTTCACGGTCGACGACCGTGACGTGCCCGAAATCATCAGATCAATTCCCGCTGAGCTTACGGTGCGCGAGCCGTCAGAGCAACGATAGATCTGATGATCACGGGTGGCGCCGAGCTCTTCGTGTACCTGGCGGAGGCGCCGTCGACTCCCGTACGACGAGCACCGGCGGCTCGGCGTCCACCCGTTCGTGCCGTGGCTCGCCGCCGCCGATCCGCTCATGCAGCGCCGTGATGGCGGTCACTCCCATCTGGTACAGCGGCATGCGGACTGTCGTCAGCGGCGGTCCGGTACTGTCGGCGAACCACACGTCATGGATCGAAACGATCGACAGTTCGTCCGGGATCCGGATGCCCGCGCGACGCGCAGCGCCGAGCAGGCCGATGGCGCCGTTCACGTTCGCGGCGACAATCGCCGTCGGATGCTCGGGCAGATCCCACAAGCGCTGGAGGGCAGCACGCCCGTTGTCGGGGGTGTAGCCTATCCAGGTCTCCCACTCCGGTGGCGTCGCCAGTCCGGCGGCATTCATCGCGGTGTGGTAACCGGCCGATCGGCGTTGCGCCGTATCGTTCCGCGCGAGCCCACCGACCATCGCGATGTGACGGTGGCCGAGATCTATCAGGTGCTGGGTCGCCATCGCGGCCGCACGTTCGTCCTCCAGCGCCACGGTGCCGATCGGGATATCCCGCATCGTGTTGATGAGGATCGCCGGGGCACCGGATTCAACGAGCGAGTCGACAACCGTCATGTCCGTGGCGTCACCGAGTTGCAGCAGAACGCCGTCCACGCGACCCTCGCCGACCAGCCGCCGGATCAGCTCCGGGTGCGGCTCGAGAGTCTCCTCACGCGCGATCAGCACTGTGTAGCCTCTCGACCAAGCCGCGTCGTTGACACCGAGCATCAGCCCCGCGAAGACCGCGTTGGTGAGGTCCGGAACGAGGATCGCAATGGCGTTCGTCCGTGCGCGGCGTAGGGCACGGGCGGCGAAGTTCGGCTGGTAGCCGAGTTCCTCGACGGCCCGATGGATTAGCTCGCGGGTGCGGTCAGACACCCTCGCGGTCGGCGAATTGGACAACACCCGAGACACCGCCGACACGCTGACGCCGGCCAGCTTCGCAACGTCACCGAGGGTGGCCATGGCCGCAACCTAGGCCTGCGGACCGGTCGCAGTTGAGCCACCGGTTCGCTTGTTGACGAGGTAGATATGCGTGAGCACCAGGACCTTTTCGCGGCGTTGGTTGATGACGGTGACGAGCTCGTGGACATAACCGTATTCGTCAGGCCGCTTGGCATGATCGGTCTTGGCGGTGATCTCCGCGGTGACGGTGATCGTGTCACCGATGAACACCGGTCTGATGAACCGGATCCGGTCGTAGCCGTAGCTCATCGACTGCGGGTTGATGTCTCCGGCGGTCATACCCACAGCGACCGACAGGATTAACGTGCCGTGCGCGATCCGTTGACCGGCAGGCTGGCTCTTCATCCACTCCGCGTCCATGTGGTGCGGAAAGAAATCGCCGGTTTGCCCGGCGTGCAGCACGATGTCCGCCTCGGTGATAGTGCGGCCCGTGGTCGTCCGCATGGAGCCGATGCCGTAGTCCTCATACCACTTCTCGACCGTGGCCATCAGTACGCCGCCCGCCTTCTCGATCCCTCCACCGGAGGCACCAGGTATCGGGAGGTCAACTGGTTGAGCCGGGCGACGAGCCCGGTGTCCGACAGCTTCCCCTGCAAGGCCGCGGTGACCAACAGTGAGCCTTCGTCTTGTATCGCCATGTACCCGGTCTGCCGCGGCCGAAGGTACGCACCGTCGAGCGTCGCCCTGGTGCCTCGGAAGAAGTCCAGGCTGTCGGCGTTCGTCCGGTCGTCATCCCATGCCAGGGCGTTCCCGGGCTGCCCGCCGCCGCGGTAGTAGACGCCGCGCTGCACATCTGCCGAGACGAGCCAGAACGCGTGGTCGATAGCTTCGACCGGATGTGCCGACGCGCTCGATACGGCGATACCGGCGCCGCCGAGCAGTGATCCTGCGACGCCCATCGGCCCGCGTGGGATGTCGACGTACCGCAGCCGGTGCATTCGGAAGCCTTCTCGCGAGTAGTTCGAATAGCCGAAAAGCAAAGGGCAGTAGGCAAAGTCGTCGTCGGCAGCGAGGGCATCAGCAGCCTGGATCGGGTTCCACGTCAGCTGCTCGCTGGGCACAAGCGCAGCCAGGCGGTGCATGATCGCCAGGGCCGGTGCCGCCTCTTCCTCGGTAAGGAACCACGCGCGCCCAGCGTCGTCGGTCGCATACATCGGATCGGCCCCGTGCGTCGCCGCGATCGTCACGAGGCTGGAGAACGCGTCGATCGGCTTCGCGGGCCACACGACGCGGCCCTGTTCGGCGAGATCGAACACCTCCTCCCAGGTCGTCGGCGGCGCGTCGAGGAGGTCGGGTCGGTATGCCGACACCTGCGCCGCGGCGTCGGCCGCAAGCGCGTACTGGTGGCCCTCGTGCTGGTAGCTGCGGTGCGACAGCCCGACACTCTGGCTCGCGAGCACGGCAAGGTCGTCATCGTGGCCGACACCGTCGAGCCGCGCGAGCGCCCCGGTCTCCGCCGCGATGGGGATGTGCGGGTGGTCGATGACCATCAAGTCGTACTGCTCGGCGAGCCGCTCGATCGGCACATCGGCGAATGCCTGAAGCGAGCGGTATTCCCACCGGATCTCGACGTCCGGACGGACGGCGCGGTACTCCGCTGCCGCCGCGACCACGCTGCCGTATCCGCGTGCATGCTCCCAGGTCATCCCGCGCAGGACGACGGTCATGACGGGCTCCCGCTCAGCACGCCCGTGCGAGTGAGCTCGTCCCGTATGGCGTCAGTATGCTCTCCGACGTGCGGTGCCGCGCGCGGGGCCATGAGCCGCTGCCCGTCGATACGAATCGGGCTCCGCACGGTGGACAGTTCGACTGCCCCGCCATCGCCGCCGGTCCGGCCCACCCGTTGCGTCATAGCGATCGCGGCGAATCCCTCGTGGGCTACCAATTCTTCCAAGGTCAGAACCGGCGCGCACCAGACGTCCGCGGCGTCCAGAACGGCGAGCCAGGCGGCGGTCACGTCGGTGCGCAGCCGGTCGGCGATGAGTTTCTCGATCTCGGTCTGCCGGTCCCACCAGAGCTGCGGGTCGGTCATCGCCTGGAGCTCCGGGAGATCGAGCAACGTCCCGATGGTCGGGATCGGGTTCATCGCCAGCGCGAGCCAACCGTCTGCGGTCGGGTAAGTGCCGTATGGCGCGGACAGAAACGCATGCGCCGAGTGCGGGCCGCCGCGGCGGACGGTCACCGTCGGGTCGTTGAGGTGAGTACTGAGCAGTTCGAATTGCAGGTCGAGCATCGCCTCGAGCAGGCTCGTCTCGACGCGCCCGCCCTCGCCGGTGCGGAAACGGCGAACCAGCAGCGCCGTCACACCTTCGGCGAGGTGACAGCTAGTGAGGTGATCGGCGATCGACAGTCCGAACGGCACGGGGCCGTCGGCGGCAGAGCCACTCAGCCAGGGCACACCCGAGATCGACTGGGCGAGCAGGTCCTGGCCCGGCCGGGCCGCCCAGGGGCCCACGTCCCCGTACCCGGTCGCGCTGGCGTAGACGATGGCGGGATTCAGTTCGCGAACCGTCTCGTAGTCCAGGCCCAGGCGCTTCATGACGCCGGGGCGGAAGTTCTCGATGACGACGTCGGCTTTCGCGACCAGGCGCTTGACGAACTCCAGGTCCGCCGGATCCTTCAGGTCGGCGGCCACCGACTCCTTGTTCCGATTCATCGCATGAAAGGACACGGTATCGCCATCGAGCGACCGCCCGGCGAAGGCCAAGGTCCGTCCGATGTCGCCGCTCCCCGGGCGCTCTATCTTGATGACCCGCGCGCCCAGATCGGCAAGTCGGAGGGCGGCCACCGGGCCCGCCAGGAACTGGCTGAAGTCGAGGACGACAACGCCATGGAGCGGCAACGCAGACTCAGGCAGCATCGTGGCCAAGCTTTCTTCAATCGAGGTAGAGCGTCATGCTCAATCGTTTGAGCATTAGTATGGTGTACGTGAGCCCGACGATGCAACTCGGCACCGCGCACCACTATTCATCTGATCAATGCATCGCATCCCCCGACCGAGACACACACCGACGCGCTCCCGCATCCGCGGGTATGTCCGGGCAGTGGCCAGCCGGCCCGCTCAGGGTGAAGTCAGCCAGCGGCTCGATCCTCGGGGGTGGCCGCACGCTCGGTGCGCACCCAGGACTCCACTCCGCTGATGTGTGCTGTGACGAGTGCAGCCGCGAGCGCGCAATCCCCCGCGTCGAGCGCGTCGAGGATCAGCATGTGTTCGGTCGTCATTCTCGCGATCGTCTCCGGCTCGGCGATCGCGCGGTCGATGCGCGCGCTCCGGGTGTGGACGGACAGCCGATCAAGGAGCGCCCGCAGGTACGGGTTGCGGTGCGCAGCGACCAGCGCGTGATGGAACGCCAGGTCATACTCGATGGCAACCTCGGGCGATGTGGTCGGGCCAACGAAAGCGGTCTCGGCGCGCAATCGAGCGAGCTCCGCGTCGCCGGGGCCCCGGGAACCGGCCAGCGCAGCCGACTCGAGAATCCGCCGGATCTCGAGCAGATGGAGCGCTTCCTCCTCGCGCCCGTGGATCTCAACGACGACGTCGAAGCCTCTGACGAAGTCGTCCGCGTCGAGATTCGCGATCCGGGTGCCGGAGCCGTGGCGCACGTTCACCACGCCGAGCAGTTCGAGTGCTTTCAGGGCCTCCCGGTACGCGTTCCGGGAGACGCCGAGCCTGCGCCGGAAGTCCTCCTCCGGCGGCAGCCGTTCACCCGGGCGGAGCTCGCCACTGAGCAGCATCGCCCGGATCCGCTCGATCGCCGTGTCGGCGGTCGTCGGTCGGTCGGCAGGTCGCAGATCGGTCACAGCACCCCGTGCCGCTCCCACACCGTGCGCAACCCGTCACCCGCGAGAAGTTCGGCGAGCACAGTACTCTCGGCCCTGGCCCGGGCGTCGGCGAGCTCGACAACCCGCTCCTCGACCTCCTGCGGGACGATCACCACGCCGTCCAGATCGGCGACGAGCAGGTCGCCATCGCTGATCGCGACGTCGCCGATGACGACGCGACCCCCGACCGCAACGATGCGCATCCGGCCACGAAAGTCGATCGGGCGGTGCCCCGCGCCGAAGACGGGAAACCTGAGGGCAGCGACCTTCTCGCTATCGCGCAGATACCCGTCCGTCACGACGCCGACCGCGCCCCGCCCGATGGCCGCCGCGCTAAAAAGTTCGCCCCAGAAGGCCGTCACCGTGCTCGCACCGGTCGCGACGACAGCGACATCCCCGGGACCGAGCGAGTCGATGAAGTCGATCGCGTCGTCGTACGGGCGCGCCGGATCGACGTCGCCGGCGAGCGCAAACTGAACAGTCCGCACCCGGCCGACGATTCGCGACCCCGGGACGAGCGGCCTGATCGACGCCGGCAGCACCTGGCTCCGACGGCCGGTCGCGTCCAGGCTGTCCGAGACCATCGCCGCGGTGACCTGCTCAACGAATGACATGACCTGCTCCTGCGCGGTAGGGGTATGCGGCCTCGATCTCGGGTGTCAACGCGATGCCCAGCCCCGGCGTCTGCGGGATCGACAACTGCGTCCCGTCGCGTTTGATCGGCTCGACCAGCAGAGCGTCGCGGAGCGGATTCGGCAAGGTGCACGACTCGAAGAGCCGGACGTTCGGGTGGACCGACGCGGTGTGCAGGTTCGTCTGGTAGGTGACCGCGCTCCCCCAGACGTGCGGGACCACCTGCACCCCGTGTGCGGCGGCCGCATCCGCGACGTCGAGGAACGCCTTCGGCCCACCGACGAAGGTGGCGTCCGGTTGAGCGATATCGACGCCGTCGACATCGAACAGCAGGTCGAAATCAGTTGCGAGCGAATAGGACTCGACCCCGGAGACCGGCACGCCCACGGCCGAGCGGACCGCGGCGTAGTCCCGCGGACGCCCGGCGAACCCCGGTTCCTCGTACCACCGGGCGCCGTGTTTCGCGGCGACCTCCCCCACGCGGATCGCGTCCTGCACCGACCAGAAGGAGGATGCGCAGCCCTGCACGGCGTCGATGACGAACTGCGTCCCGGCCGGGAGCCTGGGTACGACGCTGTCGAGCAGCGCGATCGTGGTGTCCGGGTCCCGCATCGCGCGGAACTTGACGGTGCCGAACCCCACGTCAACCTGTGCGTTCGCCCAGGCGAGCACCTGGTCGAACGTCGTGCCGAGCCCGCCGCTCGCGTAGGTCTCAATCGTCGGCGCGGTTGGCGTGCCGAGTAGCGAATAGGCCGGCACGCCCTCGCGTTTGCCGACGGCATCCAAGACGGCAGCCTCAATCGCCCCGGCAACACCGTTCGAGATGCCGCCCCGGCTCCAGAACGCCGTATAGAGCCGGAGATGGTCGCCGACCTCGGTCGGGTGACCGAATCGCTGGCCCACGAGGTACGGCGCGAAGCTGTCGACGATGCCCGGGACCGCGCCCGCCGCCATGATCGCCGCGCCCGCCTCGCCGACGCCGGTGGTTCCGTCGACCAAGGTCACCTCGACTAGACCGGCGTCCCAGGACTTGATCGTCCCGCCGACCCACTCGAGGTGCTCGCTCGGCTGGTAGACCGCCGAGAGGAGAACCGCGCGGACCTCCGCGACCTCCGCCGAGGTGTCGATACCGGCCGGCGATGCGGCCCAGTCATGGGATGTATTGATGGCCATGTCGCAATACTCTCGCAAATTTCGAGGGCTAAGTCAACGATTCATAGGATGACTCACGAAACCAGCGACGAAACGCACGGGATGGGTCTCGGCGCGGCAGATTCGATGCGGGCCACGCGGCCCCGGCCCCGGCCAGTGGTCAGTGGGCGTGTACGCGCACCTCGGTCGCCTTGACGGCGAGATACACGCGCATTCCCGGCTCAAGGTGCAGTTCCGCGACCGAGGCCGCCGTGAGGTCTGCCGACACCGCGGCGCCCGCTTCGGATCCGGGCAGATCGAGTACGACGGAGTTCTCGCCCGCGGCCGTGCCGACCGCCGCGCTCAGCACAGCCCGCACCCGGATGGCGGACGGCCCCGGCTGCAGCGCGGTGATCGTGGCGGGCCACAGGTTGCGCGGGCTGCCCGCGCCCATAGGCCCCACGTACACCGCCACCGCCGACGGCGGGAAGACGGCCGTGGCCGGCACGCCGGCCGCGAGTTCGTCCGCCGCGAACCCGCTCACCGTGAGTCCGCCCGGCTGCCCCGGTTCCGGCTGTCCGACGACCGGGGCGAGCCCGACCGGGGCGATCGCGATGGACTCCCCCGGCCTCGCCGCGGTCAGCGTCACGCCCGCAACGATGTTCAGTCCGGCGAGGGCCGCCGTGAATTCCGATCGGGGCGCGGCGAGAACCTCTGCGGTGACGCCGGTCTCGACGACGCGCCCGTGGTCGAGCACCACCACCCGGTTGGACAGTGTCGCGGCGTCGAGCACATCATGGGTCACCAGGATCGTGGTGGTGCCCGCGGCCCGGATGTGGGTGCGCAGCACGTGCCGGATCTCCGGCGCGGTCTGCGCGTCCAGCGCGCCGAGCGGCTCATCCAGCAGCAGCAGCTCGGGCCTTGCTGCGAGCGCGCGAGCCAGCGCCACCCGCTGTCGCTGACCGCCGGAGAGCTCCGCCGGCTTGCGGTCCGCGAACTCGGCCAGCGCCAGGCGACGCAGCCAGTCGTCCGCGGCGGCTCGCGCGCGGACCTTCGCCACCCCCTGCGACCGCGGCCCGAAGGCGATGTTCTCGACCGCGGTCAGGTGCGGAAAGAGCAACGGGTCCTGGCCCATCAGCCCGACCCGGCGCCCTTCCGGCGACACGAAGACGCCATCACCGCCCAAAACCCGTTCGCCGAGCCGGATCTCGCCGGCGTCCGGCCGCAGCAGCCCGGCCAGCACGCCGAGCAGGGTGGACTTCCCGGCTCCGTTCGGCCCGAGCACGGCGACCACTTCGCCCGGCTCGGCGACGACCGCGACATCGAGGTCGAAGGGCCCGAGCCGCAGCGCGACCCGCGCGCTCAGCCGTCCGACCGGCGCGTGGGCGGGAAGTTCGTCATACCCGTCATATGCGGCGCTCATCGGCCCGCCTCCGGCCGCCAGCCGCGGATCAGTACCAGGAAGACGATGGCCACCACCACCAGCAAAAGCGACAGCGCGATCGCGGCGTCCTGGTCCTCGCCCGAGCCGTTGAACGCGGTGTAGATGGCGAGCGGCATCGTGCGGGTGACGCCGTACCGGTTGCCGGCGAACAGCGCGGTGGCGCCGAACTCGCCCAGTGCGCGGGAGAGCGACAGCACCGTTCCGGAGGCGAGCCCGGGCAGCACCAGCGGCAGCGTGATCCGCCGGAAGACCGTCCACCGCTTCGCGCCGAGCGTCGCCGCGACCGTCTCGTACCGGGTGCCGGCAGTGCGCAGTGCCCCCTCGACCGAAATCACCAGGAACGGCATCGCTACGAACGCCTCGGCCAGCACCACCGCGAGCGTGGAGAACGGGATGGTGAGGCCGAACCACAGCGTGAGGTACTGGCCGGCCAACCCGTTACGCCCCAACAGATACAGCAGCGCGATGCCGCCGACCAGCGGCGGCAGCACCAGCGGCAGCGTGACGAGCGCGCGGACGAAACGGATCACGGGCGAATCGTGCCGGGCGAGCATCAGCGCCAGCGGAACACCGACAACTAGGCACACCGCCGTCGCGGCGAGCCCGCACTCGACCGACAGCCACAACGCCGACAGCGCCGCCGGCGAGACGATGGCGCTCGGCACCGCGGACCAGTCGGCGCGCACTACCAGCGCGACGATCGGCAGGAACAGGAACGCGAAGCCGATCAGCGCCGGGAGATAGAGCCAGCGCGGCATTCGAGTGCCGGGTCGCCGAGGTGCGGCGCTCGCGCCTTCCGCCCTGTCCGGCATCGCTGAGCCGGGGATCCCCGCGCCCGGCATCCCTGGACCCGATGTACCTGTGCCCGGCATCGCCGGGCTGGCCCCCGCGCGCGGTTCAGCCGCACCGCGGGGGCCGCCGGACGTGCTCACGGCCGGCCGAATCCGACCCCCGCGAGCACCTGCTGCCCCCCGGGGCTGGTCACGAGATCGACGAACGCCTGCGCGGCGGCCGCATTCTTCGAATCCTTGAGCACTGCGATCGGATAGGTGTTGACCGCCTCGGACGCCTCGGGGAAGTCGACACCCGTCACCTTCCCGCCGGCCGAGTTCACATCGGTCTTGTAGACGAGCCCGGCATCCGCATCACCGGTCGCCACCTTGGTGAGTACCGCCGTCACATTCTGCTCCTCGCTCGCGGGCTTGAGCGCGACGCCGGCCTTGTCCAGCGCCTTCTGCGACGCAGTGCCGCACGGCACCTTGGGCGCGCACACCACCGTGATCACACCGGGTTTCGCGAGATCCGCCAGCGATCCGATGTGCTTCGGATTGCCCGGCGCGACCGCGATCTGCAGCGTGTTGGTGGCGAAGTCCACCCGGCCGGTCACCAGGTTCGCGACCTTGTCCATGTTCTTCTCGTCCGCCGATGCGAACACGTCCGCCGGCGCTCCGCCCTGGATCTCGGTGACCAGGGTGGACGAGCCGTCGTAGGTGATCGGCGGAAAGTCGACCTTCGGGTGCGCGGCCAGGAACGTGGTGCGTAGCTGGTCGAAGGTCGCCTTCAGCGAGGCGGCGGCGAACACGTTCAGCGTGCCGGACAAGGTGCCGGCGGCCGATGTGTCGGTCGGGGGCATCTCGGCCGGGCTCGACGGGTCCACCGCCGAGCTGGACGATCCCGACGGCGAACCGGTCGAAGGCGCCGACTCGGCCGACGATCCGGATGCCCCTCCGCCTCCTGTCCCCCCGCTCGAACACCCGCCCAGCACCAGTGCCGCCGCGGCGATCAGCCCGACCGCCGCGGACATACGGGCTCGCGACACGATGCGCATCAGATCTCTCCAGGAGTTTCGACGATGACGGTGGTCGCCTTGACCACCGCGACCGCGAGCGAGCCCACCTCGAGGCCCATCTCGCGCACGGCCTCCGAGCTCATCAGCGACACGACTCTGTGTGGGCCGCACTGCATCTCGACCTGCGCCATCACCTTGTCGGAGATCACCTCGGTGACCAGGCCGACCAGCCGGTTCCGCGCGCTGCGGCCGATCGTGGACGGATCCGGCGGCGCCTGACCGTGGCCGCGCGCGAACGCGGCGAGCTGCGCACCGTCGACCACCATGCGTCCGGCATCGTCCGCCCGCGCGGTCAGGTGGCCGGCGTCGATCCAGCGCCGCACCGTATCGTCACTGACGCCGAGGAGCGCGGCCGCCTGGCTGATCCGGAATTGCGTCATTAATGGAGGATACAGCCCGCAATTGCGGACCTGCGACGGATATGACGGGCCTTACTTGCGATCGGGCTGTACGCGTTCGCAGGGAACAAGGTCCCCTCCCGCGAGGCCGAACGAACCGGCAGAGCCACGAACAGCGTCATACCCGGTTGATCAGGCGATGGCGCGCCGATCTGCCTGCCGGGGGAAGCCGGTCGGCACCGCGCGCACGCAGTTGCGGCCCTCGTTCTTGGCGCGATAGAGCTGTCCGTCCGCGGCCGCGACGATATCCTCGGCCTGCGACATGCCGCCGGTCGCCGACGCCACCCCGATGCTTACCGTCAGGATGCCGCGTCCACCCGGCGTCGCGGCCAGCGGGATCGCGATGTGCCGCACGCTCGACAGGATCTTCCCTGCCACCACGGTCGCCTCCGAGATGGGCAGCCCCGGCAGTAGGCAGATGAACTCCTCGCCGCCGTACCGTCCGGCGACCTGACCGGGCATCATCGGCATCGCCTCGCGCACCAGGTCGGCGACCAGACGCAAGGCGTGATCGCCGGCCATGTGGCCCTGACTGTCGTTGAGCGCCTTGAAGTGGTCGATGTCGATCATCAGTACGGACAGCGGCGTGCCGGCGCGCTGCGAATACGCCCAGGCGCGGTGGAGTTCGAGATCCACCGATCTGCGGTTCAACAGCCCAGTGAGCGGATCGACCGAGGACATGGCCAACAGCGTCTCGCGTTGCGCGAACAGGACCCGGCGCTCGCGCTGCGCCCGACTGGCCTCGATGAAGCTGAGCGCATGGGCCACCACCGTCGCCATGAGCGTGTAGGCCACATCGACGTCGCTGCCGGGCGTCACCGTGGGAAGCCACAGCGGGATGGTGACCGCCGAATACAGCAGCGCACATCCGGTGACGCCGATCAGGTTCAGCGGCACGGTCAGGTAGATCACGACCACGCCACCGATCACCAGGATCGCGCCGTGGAAACCCATGCCGACGCCGGTGGCAATGACCACCGCAATGAGCGCCGTGAGCAGCGCAACCGCACCCGAGACGAAGTACAGCAACCAGGTATGACGACGTTCGCGGGCCAGCCCCCACAGGAGCCCGATACCCACGGCGGTCGCCCCGAGTTGCGCGGTGACGTGCCACGGCGTCATCGCGACATGGGCGCCGAGGACGTAGTAGCCGAACGTCAGGAAGTTCGCGGTGAGGATCACGACGAGGGTGGCGAACGCAGTGCGGCGCTGCGTGCGCATGTTGTAGCTGCGAAACCGCTGCTCCTGAACGTGGTCAACCAGTTCGGCCGTCCATCGCGTCAGGGGCGGGCGCGTGAGCTCCACCGGCGCAACTCCCAGTTCCCCTGTTGAAGTGACACCAGATCGTAGCACAGTGTGTTGGTTTGATTACGCTACGTTAGGCGACAGAATCGGGTGCCGGTGGCCGAGTTCTGCCGCGACCTCGATGGCGATGGTGCGAAACCGCGCCGCCGCGGCCGAAAGCTCTCGGTCCCGGCGCCACGCGAGCCGCAGCACGCGAGCCGGGATCGGCGGATCCAGGGTGCGGATCGCCAGCCGCGGATCGTCCAGTTCGTCGAGGACCGCCAGCCGCGGCAGGAGCGCAAGGCCTAGCCCGGCGCGGACCATGGAGATCACCACGCCGTTGTCCGCGCTGCGGAACACGTAGTCGGGATCGCATCCGGCCGCGCGCAACTTGTCATCGATATCGTCCTGGCAGGTGCTCGCCACCTGGCCGATCAGCGGTCCAGCCGCCAGCCGTTGCACGCCGATCGCGCCGGGGCCGACGTCGCCGGCGCGGGCCAGCACGACGTACGGATCGACCAGCACGTCGATGCGCTGCAGCGCAGGCGCATCGCCGTTCACCAGGAAGGTGAGGTCGAGATCCCCGGCGAGGACGCGGTCGATCAGCTCGGTCTCTTCATAACGCTCCTCCAGCCGCATATCGAGGCCGGGCCGCTCCGCCTTCATCCGCCGCAGGATGGTGGGCAGCAGCGCCGTCGAGATGCTCTGAATCGTTCCGACGTCGATGCGGCCGAGATCGCCGGTGCGGTAGTGCTGCACGTCCGTTGCGATCGACTCGAGGATCGCGAGCAGGTCCTGGGTGCGCTCCAGGAGCAGCCCCCCGAGCGGCGTCAGTTGCACCGGCTTTGGCCCTCCCGGCCGATCGAAAACGTCTGCGCCCAGTACCTTTTCGAGAGCGGCGATCTGTTGGCTCACCGCGGACTGGGTATAGCCCAAGCGCGTAGCCGCGCGGCCGAAGGTGCCTTCCGCCGCAACCGCCCGGAACGTCAGCAGCAGGCGGGTATCCAGGTCGCGCACGCGGATCGGCTCGGAGCCCTGCGCGGCGGGTGCCGTTCCCGCCGGCAGCCGTGGCGGGGCGGGTGGCGTTGTTGCCGTCGCCACACCAGCGGCCTGATCTTCGGGCTGATGGCGCTGGTCACGAAGTAACATAAGCAAACCTTAACATAAGTAGCAGTATGAATCGTTAGAACTATTAGACCTGGCTGCCTAGCGTCAGAAGGGAGAACAGACGGATCGCCTGACACCGAGCTGCCGAGGAGGCCACCATGACCATCACCGCCGCGACCATCACCGCCGCTGTGCCCGCTGTGCCCGCCGTGCCCATGGTGGGGCTCGCCACCCGCCGCTCCGTGCCGCCCCTGCCGCGGCGCGAGCTGCTGGACGCGGCAACGCTCATCCGCCTCGGCTTTGCCGTGGACAATGATGGAATCGGGGCTCACGAAGGTGCCGCGCAGATGCTCGTCGACGCCGCCACCCGCAAGGGCCTGTGCCCCGTCCTGATCCAGATCCTCGCGGATCGTCGCGAGCCGTCGGTCGCGCGCCAGCGTGCCTTCGGCCGGTTGGCTCTCGCGCTCGCGGGCTGAAGGCCGGGAGATCGTGACCTCCGACCGCGTCACAATGAACCAACAACGAACCGGGCCCCGGGGTCATCCCCCGGGGCCCGATTTCGTATTGCAACGAACCAACTGTCTCAGCCAGCCGCGGCCAGCACCGCGCGTCCGGTGAGCACCCGGGCCAGGTGCGACCGGTACGCAGCCGGTGCCGTCGCATCGTCGACGGGCGCGGTGCCCTCGGTCGCCGCCTGCGCCGCGGCGCGAACGGCGTCATCGGAGGCCGGTCCGTCGACCAACGCGGCCTCGACGGCTCGCGCCCGGATCGGCGTCGGGCCCATATTGGTGAGGGCTACCCGCGCCGCGGTCACCGTTCCGCCCGCGACGAGCACCGCCGCCGCGACGGCGACCGTGGACCAGGCCTGCGAGACCGTATGGAACTTCTCGTAGTGGGCGCCCCATCCGGCGAACGAATCGAACGCGATGCCGGTGAGGATCTCGTTCTCCGCCAGGGCCGTGGTGAAGTAGTCGGTGAAGAACTGCGCGGCCGGCACCGATCTCGTCCCGTTCGGCCCGGCGATGCGCATCTGGGCATCCAGCGCGACCGTCACGGCGCCGAGGTCGCCGGCCGGATCGGCGTGGGCCAGCGCGCCGCCCAGCGTCCCGCGGTAGCGCACCTGCGCGTCGGCCACCTGCTCCGTGGTCTTGGCGAGCAACGAAAGATGTTCCCGGACGAGCGGATCCGCGATCACGTCGTGGTGGGTGGTCATCGCGCCGACCACGATGGTGTCGCCCTCCCTCCGCACACCGCGCAACTCGTCGATCTTCCCCAGGTCGATGAGGAGCCCCGGGGCGGCCATGCGCAGCTTCAACACGGGCAGCAGCGACTGGCCGCCCGCGAGGATCTTCGCGTCATCCCCGCCCTGCGCCAGGGCGGCCAGCGCGTCGGCCAGCGTGGTCGGCGCCGTGTAGTCGAACGACGCTGGGATCATGCCGCACCTCCCATGCTTGAAGAGTTCGAGCCTGCCGTGGTACTTCCGTCCTGGATCGCCTGCCACACCCGCGCCGGCGTCATCGGCATGGGGATGTCCGCAACGCCGAACTGGCGTACCGCGTCCAGTACCGCATTGACCACGGCCGGCGTGGACGCGATGGTGCCCGCCTCGCCGACGCCCTTGACGCCCAACGGGTTCGAGGTCGACGGCGTGATGGTCTTGTCGGTGATGTAGTCCGGCAGGTCGACCGCACTCGGCACCAGGTAGTCGACGAACGTTCCCGAGGTGAGCTGGCCGTCCACCGAGTACTGCGCCTCCTCGTAGAGCGCCTGCGCGATGCCCTGCGCGAGCCCGCCGTGCACCTGGCCGTCCACCAGCAGCGGGTTGATCACGACCCCGACGTCGTCGACGGCCACATACTTGCGGATGGTGACCTTGCCGGTCTCGGTGTCTACCTCGGCCGCGCACAGATGGGTACCGTGCGGGAAGGAGAAGTTCTCCGGGTCGAACACGGCTTCCGAATCGAGCGAGGACTCCACCCCGTCCGGCAGGTTGTGTCCGGTGAAGGTCGCCAACGCGATATCGCCGATGGTCACCGAACTCTCGGTGCCGCGGACGGTGAAGGTGCCGTGCGCGAAGTCGATATCGTCCTCGGACGCCTCCAGCAGGTGCGCCGCGATGGTCTTCGCCTTGGCGATCACCTTGTCCGCCGCCTTGACCACCGCGATGCCGCCGACCGCGAGCGAGCGAGAACCGTAGGTGTCCAGGCCCTTCGCGGAGATATTGGTATCGCCGTGCAGGATCTTCACGTTCTCGAACGGCACCCCGAGCCGGTCCGCGACGATCTGCGAGAACCCGGTCACGTGCCCCTGGCCGTGCGGCGAGATCCCCGTCACCACCTCGACCACGCCGGTCGGCAACATGCGGATCGAGGCTGCCTCCCAGCCGCCCGCGCCGTAGGACAGCGAGCCCAGCACGCGTGATGGCGCGAGCCCGCACATCTCGGTGAACGTCGAGGTGCCGATGCCGAGCTGGATCCGGTCCCCGCTCTCGCGGCGCCGTTGCTGTTCGGCGCGAAGATCGTCATATCCGAAATGCCACAGGGCCTTATCGGTCGCCTCCTCGTAGTTGCCCGAGTCGTAGGTGAGCCCCGCGACCGTAGTGAACGGGAACTCCTCGTGGCGGATCCAGTTCCGGCGACGCACCTCGATCGGGTCCATGCCCAGTTCGGTCGCGAGTTCGTCCATCATCCGCTCGATCGCGAACGTGGCCTCCGGCCGGCCGGCGCCGCGATAGGCGTCCGTCATCACCTCGTTGGTGAACACGTTCGTGCAGCTGAACCGGTAGGCGGGGATCTTGTAGATCGCGTTGTACATGAACGCGCCGAGGATCGGAACGCCCGGCCCGACCAGCGCCAGATACGCGCCCATGTTGGCGGTCAGATCCACGTCGAAACCGGTGATGGTGCCGTCCTTCCGGGCGGACAGCGTCAGGTGCTGGATCTGATCACGCCCGTGGTGCGCGGCCATCATCGTCTCGGACCGGGTCTCGGTGTACTTGGCCGGCTTGCCGAGCTGGCGCGCGACCATAATGGTCGCGACCTCCTCCGGGGTCACCTCGAGTTTGCCGCCGAAGCCGCCACCCACGTCCGGCGCGATGATGCGCAACTTACCCTCCGGAATGCCCTGGGAGAGCGTGAGCATCGTGCGCAGGATGTGCGGGATCTGGGTCGCCGACCAGATCGTGATCTGGTCCCCCACGCCGTTGGGATCGCACACCGTCGACCGCGGCTCCATGTAGGCGGGGATCAGGCGCTGCTGCCGGAAGGTCCGCTCGACGACGATCTGGTCCGGATCGCTACGCGCCGCCTCGATCGCCGCCGACGCGTTGCCGCCGGTTCCCGCCTCACCGGAGTCGAACACCCACGTCGCCGAGACGTTCGTGCCGAGATCGCCGTGGATCACCGGCGCGCTGCCGTCGCGCGCAGCGGCGAGATCCGTGACCACCGGCAGTTCGGAGTACTGCACGTCGACCAACTCGACGGCGTCCACCGCCTCCGCCTTGGTGCGGGCCGCGATCACCGCCACGATCTCGCCGACGTGGTTCACCGTGTCGGTCGGAACCGGCAGGTGCACGGGCGATTTCATATCCGGCGTGATCGGCCAGGCACAGGCGAGGCCGCCCTGTTCCGGGAAGTCCCGCCCGGTCCATACCCCGACGACCCCCGGAGCCTTCCGCGCGGCCGTCGTGTCGATCGACGTGATCGTCGCGTGCGCGAGCGGTGAGCGGACCATGGCCAGGTGCACCATTCCCGGCAGCACGATGCTGTCGGTGAACGTGCTGTGACCGGTGATCAGGTGCTGGTCTTCCTTGCGGGTACGCGCCCGGCCGATCTCCGCGGGCGGGGCTTCGGTGGTGGTCATCGGGCACCTCCCGCGGTCGCCAGGGCGTCCGCCGCCTGCTGCACAGCCGCCACGATGTTCTGATATCCCGTGCAGCGACACAGGTTTCCGTTCAGGCCCTCGCGGATCTCCGCCTCGGTCGGGTGCGGGTTCTCGTTCAGCAGGCACACCGAACGCATGATCATGCCCGGGGTGCAGTAGCCGCACTGCAGCGCGTGCTTGTCATGGAAGGCCTGCTGGACGGGATGCAGCTCCCCGTTGATCCCGGCCAGACCCTCGATCGTCGTCACCTCATGGCCGTCCGCCTGCACCGCCAGCACCGAGCACGACTTCACGCTGGCGCCGTCGAGCAGCACCGTGCAGGCGCCGCAGTTCGACGTGTCGCAGCCGATCAAAGTGCCTGTCTTACCGACCTTTTCGCGTAAGTATTGGACGAGCAACATACGCGGCTCCACCTCGTCCTGGTAAGTGGTCCCATCCACCGCGACGGTGATCTTCGCCATCAACTCTCCCTTACCCGTGAGACGGTCTCGGCACCCTCCGGCTTGAAGAACCGTCCGCAAGGGTGACCCGCTTCACATGACGATGCACCGCACCCGAAGGCTCCGCAACAGATGGCGGAAGCGTTCCGCGAATGCGGCGTTGAACGGCGACTTATTCCTCAGTCGCGTATTTAGTGCCGGGCGTTCCCGGGTAGCGCGGAGGGGAGCCCAGCCGCTTGACCGAAGCCCCCTCCGTACGCGGCTCATCGGGTATGACGATGTTCAGGCCGTGACCCGGTGCGCACCCGAATACACCACCATGGACGAATCCCGTACGAACCCGATCAGCGTCATACCCATATCACCGGCCAACTCGACGGCGAGCGATGACGGCGCCGAGACCGCAACCAGCGCGGGAATGCCTGCCATAGAAGCCTTCTGGACGAGTTCGAAGCTCGCACGACTCGACACCACGAGCACCGTCCCGGACAGCGGCAGGCCGCGATTCGACGCGGCCCACCCGATGACCTTGTCCACGGCGTTGTGGCGGCCGACGTCCTCGCGGACGGCGAGTAAGCGCCCGGTCGAGCCGTCGACCAGACCCGCGGCATGCAGCCCACCGGTCCTGTCGAACACCGTCTGTTCCGCACGCAGCCGCGCCGGCAGCCGCGCGACAGTGTCCGGCGTCAGCCGCAGCGGATCGTCGGCGACCGCGAAACGCGACGCGGTCCGTACCGCGTCGATGCTCGACTTTCCGCACACCCCACAGGAACTCGCAGTGATGAAGTTTCGGATGAGGCCGGGCGCCGGGGCGGCGACGCCGGGCGCCAGGGTCACGTTCAGCACGTTGTAGGTGTTCAGCCCACCGTCCGTCGCACCGGGGCAGAACTCGCCGGAGAAGACGTCCTCGCCGGAGGCGATGATCCCCTCGGCGAGCAGGAATCCGATCGCCAGCTCCACATCGTTGCCCGGCGTGCGCATCGTGACGGTCAGCGGTTTCCCGTTCACCCGGATGTCCAGCGGTTCCTCGACGACGAGCGTGTCCTCTGCGCGCACGGCCGGTGCGCCGACCTCGTGACGCACCACCCGTCGCCGCACCGTGATCCGCCCCATGTCGATCCTCTCGCCACCGGCGCCCCGGCGGCCCGGCATTGACCTCAGTCTGCCCCCATCCGCGCCGACGGTCCCGGCGCCGGTGTGGCATATGTCCCGGAGCGCGCCGTGTTAATTGCGCCTACCCTATTTTCATGGCTGGTGAACTGCATCCCGTGATCGACACCCGCGGCCGCGGCATGCGCGATATGCGGATCTCCGTCACCGACCGATGCAACTTCCGCTGTGTGTACTGCATGCCGAAGGAGGTCTTCGGCCGCGACTTCGCCTTCATGGACCGCGCCGAGATCCTCACGTTCGAAGAGATCACCCGGCTGGCGCGCATCGGGGTCGCCCACGGCGTACGCAAGATCCGGCTGACCGGCGGCGAACCGTTGCTGCGGAAGGGCCTCGAGGCGTTGGTCGCCGAACTCGCGGCGCTGCGCACGCCCACCGGCGAATCGATCGACATCGCGCTCACCACCAACGGTTCCGCCCTCGCCGTCAAGGCGCAGGCTCTGTACGACGCAGGGTTGAAGCGCGTCACCGTGTCACTCGATTCTCTCGACGACGCCACGTTCCGCGCGATGAACGACGTCAATTTCCCGGTCGCGAAGGTGCTGCACGGTATCGAGGTGGCGCAGCAGGTGGGCCTCGGCCCGATCAAGATCAACGTCGTGGTCAAGCGCGGCCTGAACGAGCAGGACATCGTCCCGCTCGCCCAGCACTTCCATGGGACCGGTTTCGTGGTGCGATTCATCGAGTTCATGGACGTGGGCACCACCAACGGCTGGCGCATGGACGACGTCGTCCCCTCGGCCGAGGTCGTGGAACGCATCAATGCCGTGCTGCCGATCGAGCCGGTGCCCTCCGAGTACGTGGGCGAAGTCGCCGCGCGCTGGCGGTACGTCGACGGCGGCGGCGAGATCGGGGTGATCTCGTCGGTCACCGCGCCGTTCTGCGGCACGTGCACCCGGGTGCGGATCTCCACCGAGGGAAAGCTCTACACGTGCCTGTTCGCCGACCACGGGCACGATCTGCGCGGCCTGATGCGTGGCGGCGCCACGGACGCGGAACTCGAGGCGGCCATGGCGTCGATCTGGCGCGCCCGCGACGACCGCTACTCCGAGATCCGGTCCTCGCTCACGGAGCAGTTGCGGCGATCCGGCCACCATGTCGAAATGTCGTACATCGGCGGATAGCCGCCGACCGCCCCGCGTGGGCCGCCCTGGGCCGTTCGCCCGTCACCCGTGCCGGGCCGCGGCGGGCTCCGGCGGCACGGCGGCCTCGGCGATCCGCTCCGTGTGGATCGGCCCTTCAGACTCTGCGAGCGGCACCGCATCCCCCGACCACGTGCGTGAGATAATCTGCGCCGCAATCGATACCGCGGTCTCCTCCGGAGTGCGGGCGCCCAGGTTCAGCCCGATCGGCGACACCAGCTTGGCGATGTCCGACTCCGGCACGCCGGCCGCCCGCAGCCGCTCCAGCCGGTCAAAGTGCGTGCGCCGCGACCCCATCGCCCCGACGAACGCGACATCCAGCGGCAGCGCCACCTTGAGCGCCGGCACGTCGAACTTCGGGTCGTGCGTTAGCACGCAGATCACCGTGCGCGCATCCAACGCACCCGACTCGATCTGTTTCTCCAGGTAGCGGTGCGGCCAGTCGATGATCACCTCATCCACCTCGGGGAACCGCTTCTTCGTCGCGAAGATCGGCCGCGCGTCACACACCGTGACCCGATACCCGAGGAAGGTACCGATCCGCGCCACGGCCGTCGCGAAGTCGATGGCCCCGAACACCAGCATCCGCGGCGCCGGCGCGAACGCCGCGACGAAGACCTGCAGGCCGGAATCCATCCGCTGCCCGTCGAGCCCGTAAGTCAACGTCGCCGTCCGCCCCGAGGCCAGCAGCCCCCGCGCATCGGCCCGCACGGAGTGGTCGATCCGCTCGGACCCGAGCGATCCCGCCGACCGATCCTCCCAGATCACCAGGTGCCGCCCCACTTGATCCGGCCTACCCGCGACAATCGTTGCCAGCGCGACCCTCTCGTCTGCCTTGATGGACGCCGCCAGCTCACCGAACTCCGGGAAATCGACACGCGAGAACCGCTCGGTGAACACGTCGATGATCCCGCCACAGGTGAGCCCGACCGCGAACGCGTCGCCGTCCGACACCCCGAATCGGGTGAGCACCGCGTCGCCGCCGTCGCGCGCGCTCGACGCGGACTCGTACACGGCGCCCTCGACGCAGCCGCCGGACACGGATCCCACCGCGGTCCCCTCCGGGCCGACGAGCATGGCCGCCCCGGCGGGCCTGGGCGCCGACTTGAACGTCCCGACCACCGTCCCGACCCCTACCGCGTCCCCGGCCTCCCACCACCGCAGCAGATCGTCCAGCACGTCACGCACCGCGGATCACCTCCAGTAGTTCCTCCAGCGTGGCCAGCGAGTGCCCCGCCACGAAATGGTCAACGTGCGGCAGTGCCGCCACGATGCCCGACTGCACAGGCAGATACCCGTCGCGCCCCTTGTGCGGATTGACCCACACCACCGACCGTGCCAGCCGTTGCAGCCGCGCGACCTGCTCGGCGAGAAGGTCGCAGGAGCCGCGTTCCCACCCGTCGGAGAAGATCACCACGACCGCACCGTGGGCCGTGCCGCGCTGCCCCCAGCGGTCGTTGAACGCCTTCAGGACCTCCCCGAGCCGCGTTCCACCGGAGAAATCGGGTATGACGGCGGATGCACCCTGCAGTGCTTGGTCCGGATCGCGCTGGGCGAGCGCCCTCGTGACCCTGGACAGCCGGGTGCCGATCGTGAACGCCTCGGTCGCCCGGGGCCGATGCCGGATCAGCACGTGCGCGAACCGTAAGAGCGGGTCCGCGTACGGCGCCATCGAGCCGGATACGTCGATGAGCAGCACGACGCGCCGCGGCCGGCGGCCCGCGCGCTGATGCGCTGGCCGCCCGGGTTCGCCGCCGGCCACCAGCATCGCGCGCATGGTGCGCCGGCGATCGATCGCACCCTGGCGCCAGGCGCGTCGGCGCCTGGACCGGCGCGTCGGCAGCCCCGGCCGGAGCAGCGCGATCATCGCCGCGAGCTCGGCGCGTTCTTCCGCGGTGAGCCGGGCCATGTCCCGCCGCCACAGGCTTTCCTTCACGCTGGCCCGCGCCCGGACGATCGGGGTCTCGCCCTGATCGCCGGCGTCGGTGTCGCGGGCGGCTTCGTCATCCCGCGCCGGCAGCGGCACCGTCGTCTGCAGGGTGCGTTGCCGAGGCCGCAGCGCACTGCGGGTCCGCCCGGAAAAGTAAGCGGCGAAGACGGCGTCATAGACGGGGAGGTCGTCCGGCTCGGCCGCCATGGTGCACCGGCCGGCCCAGTACACGTCCCGCGGGTTCGCCGCGTCCAAGGCACGTATCGCTGCGAGGAACGCGGCCGTGCGTCCCGGTCCGACGGCCAACCCCGCGGCCGCCAGCGTCCGCGCGAAGCCGACGAAGACCCCCGTGGCATCGCGCACCGCACCGTCAACACCGCCGGCACGGCCGGCACCGTCAACACCGCCGGCACGGCCGGCACCGTCAATACCGCCGGCCCGGCCGTCGGCGTGGTTCACGCCGACATCGCTCGCGGCGCCGACGCCGCCGGCCATCCGCATCACGGGGAACCACTCACGAGATCGCCTACAGCGCTAGCAGTTTCTCGAGCCCTGCGGACTCTACGCGCGCCGTGTCCTCCCGGTACTTCAGCACGGCGCCGAGCGTCAGCGCCGCTGTCCGCGTATCGAGATGTGCGGCGCCCAAGGCACTGAGCGCCCGCGCCCAGTCCAAAGATTCCGAAACCCCCGGCGGCTTCAGCAGATCCGCCTCGCGCAGCTTGCCGACCGCCGATGCGACCTCGCGCGCGAGGGCCTCCGTGATCTCCGGGAGCCTGCGCTGGAGGATCGCGACTTCCCGCTCCAGCGAAGGATGTTCGACCCAGTGGTAGAGGCAACGGCGTTTGAGCGCGTCGTGCACCTCCCGCGTCCTGTTGGACGTCAGCACCACGAGCGGCGGCGTCGCCGCAGCGATGCGGCCGAGCTCCGGCACGGTGACCGCGAACTCGGAGAGCACCTCCAGCAGGAACGCCTCGAATTCGTCGTCGGCGCGGTCGATCTCGTCGATCAGCAGCACCGCGCCGGGCGTACGCAGCGCCGCCAGGATCGGCCGCGCCAGCAAGAAACGCTCGCTGTAGAGGGCCTGTTCCACCGCGGCCAGGTCGGCGTCGCCGCCGGTGAGCCCGCCGACCGCCTCCACCGCCCGCAGGTGCAGCACCTGGCGTGGAAAGTCCCAGTCGTACAACGCTTGTGACGCGTCGATACCCTCGTAGCATTGCAGCCGGATGAGCTCCGATCCGCGGATCTCGGCCAGCGCCGCTGCCAGGGAGGTCTTGCCGACCCCCGCCTCGCCCTCCAGGAACAGCGGGCGACCGAGTGCCTGCGCGAGGTACGCGACGGTTGCGATGCCGGCGTCCGGCAGGTATCCGGTCGCCTCCAGGGCGCGCGCCAGCGAATCGGGATCGGCAAAAGGGCTCACGACCCCACTATGGCCCATGTCACCCGCGACCCGCTCGGCAGGAGTGCACAAACGGATGGCGGCTATGGTGGCGCCATGGCCACCATGGACGTATCAGCATCCGCACCTGCCGATCCGGGTATGACGTCGCCGGATGCGCCCGGCGCATCCGCGCGAACAACGTCATACCCGGCGGCAACAACGATGACAACGGTGACCGTGCGGTATTTCGCGGCCGCTCGCGCAGCCTCCGGCATCGACGAGGAACCGCTCACGGTCCCGACGCCGGCGACGGTCGAAACGGTGCTCCGCGCGGCCACGTCCGCGCACGGGGCGGAACTCGAACGCGTCCTGACCAGGTGCAGCTACCTGCACAACGAGATCGCCGTGCGAGACCGCGGCGCGGCCATGGCCGATGGGGACCAACTCGACATCCTGCCGCCGTTCGCGGGTGGGTGACGCGCTCTCCGGCCGACCACGACGGAGTACCGTGCGTCGGTAATTTGCGACATTCTGGCGACAACTCCGCGTGGGCACTTCCGCCGGGGGCATGCGCACGCTACCTTCTGCGCAGTGGATGCGCTCGCAGGTCACGTGAGCGTGCCCGCAGTCCGCCATATACAGGAGGAACGAGTGACACAGCCACCACCCGGCGGCTATCCGCCGCCGGCACCCGAAGAATCGGGCGGTCAGTCCGCACCGCAGACGCCGCCGCCCCCTGCTGCGGCTCCTCCTACGGGCGGAGCACCGGCAGGGCCGCCACCGGGATACGCTCCGCCACCCGGCGGCTACCCACCACCGCCACCCCCGGCCGGTTACCCACCGCCCCCCGCCGGGGGCCAGCCGGGTTACCCGCCGCCGGGAGGATACCCACCGCCTCCGCCGCCGGGGGGATATCCGCCGCCCGGACAGCCACCGGCCGGGCCGGGCATGCAGTTCGACGCGTCCAAGGCGACGACCAGCGACTGGATCATCATGGGCTCCGCGGTCGTGCTGTTCATCTTCAGCTTCTTCGGCTGGCTGACGGTGAGCACGGGCCTGCTCGGCATCAGCTACTCCTGGGGCGCGTGGCACGAGTACTGGTGGATCGCAACGGTTCTCGGCGTCGCCGTCGGCGTCGTGGTGGCCCTGCGGTCGCTGATGGGGCAGGCGTTGCCGCAGATCAAGCCCGTGCTCCTGGCGCTCGGTGCGGGAGCCGGTTTCCTGATCACGCTCATCGCCCTCATCGAGAACTTCGCGACGTCGTACGCAGGGCCGGGCTTCGGGATCTGGGTGTGCCTGATCGTGTCGGCCGCGCAGACCTACTTCGTGTGGCTGTGGGGGCAGAAGCAGCCCGGCTGGACGCTGCCGAAGCTCCCCGGGCCAGCAAACCTGTAACGTTCCGGCGTTCGATGGCCGCAACCCGATCCCCGGGTCGCGGCCATCGGCGTCTGTCGCCCCGGCGACGGAGAGTGCCGGGTCACCGCAGGTGGGCCCGGCACGCCGGCGGATGGTGGAATGACGGGTATGACGCTGTCCTCTCCCACGCCCCTGTCGCTCATCGATGCCGCCGCACTCTGGGATGTGACGCCGGGGTTCCTGGACAGTTGCTCCTACGGGCCGCCGCCCCGGCCGGCATGGGAGGCGATGCAGAAGTCACTGGACGAGTGGCGCGCGGGTGCCGGATCGTGGCGGCCGTGGGCCGAATCGGTCGACGAATCCCGCGACCTGTTCGCGCAGCTGATGGGGATCCCGGCCGAGCAGGTGGTCACCGGGGCCGCGGTCTCGCAACTGCTCGCCCCGGTGGCGGCTGCCGTGCCGGACGGCGCCACCGTGCTGGTGCCCGAGATCGAGTTCACCTCAGGGGTTTTCCCGTTCGCTGTGCATGAAGACCGCGGGGTCCGCGTGCGGACGGCGCCGCTTGCCGCGCTGGCCGACGCCATGGACGCCGAGACATTCCTGGTGAGTGTGTCCGCCGTACAGTCCGCGACGGGCGAAGTCGCCGACATCGCGGCGATCTCGGAGCGAGCCCGGCACACGGACAGCGTCATACACGTCGACGCGACGCAGGCGGCCGGCTGGTTGCCGCTGGACGCGATGGACGTCGACTTCCTCTCGGCGCACGCGTACAAGTGGTTGTGCGCGCCGCGCGGGTCCTCGTTTCTGACAATGCACCCGCAGCTTTCCGCGCGGCATCCGGAGTTCGCGGCGCGGCTGCGGCCGCTGGCGGCGGGCTGGTACGCGGGGGCGGCGGGCGCCTACTACGGCATGCCGCTGCGGCTCGCCGCGGACGCGCGCGCGTACGACATCTCGCCCGCCTGGCACTCCTGGGTCGGTACCGCACCGGCCCTGGAGGTGATCCGGGCGGTCGGCGTCGCGGCGATCCACGAGCACGATCTCGCGCTGGCCAACAGGTTTCGCGCGGGAGTCGGGCTTCCTGCGTCGAATTCGGCGATCGTGTCCGTGGCGCTGCCGATTGATGCGGCCGACCGGATGCGCGCCGCGGGGATCCGGTTCACCGTGATGGACGGGCGCGTCCGAGTCGCGTGCCACCTGTACACGACGCAGGCAGACGTCGACGCGGCGCTCGCCGCGATCCGCGGGTAGCTGTCGGGGCCAGTTAGCTTTCGGGGCACTGCCTCCGCCGAGTACTTTCGGCGGTGTGCCTGAGGGAGCAGCCGCGGTGGACTTCTTGCGCGCGCTGCCGTTCGGGACCCGCGTCGTGGTGCGGCGACGTGAGGACGACGGATTCCACGATGCCCTCGGCGATCTCGTCGGCATCGACGATGCGACATACACGGTCGCGACTCGCACCGGCCCGGTGACGCTGCCCCTGTCGACGGTGACCCACGCGAAGACCGTGCCGCCGCCTCCGCGGCGGCGCGCCGCACGATTGCCGCTGCGCGAGAAGCCGTAACCGGGCGCGACGAAACCGCGCCGCCCACGCGTGTTCATTGGCGTCGCGCCGACCGCTCCCGGGCGGCGCCGCCCACACCGGGCTCACCCGACCTGCGCGCCGTGCTCCGGCGGAACCTCCTCGCCGGCTGCCACCGGACCGGGCGCCGTCCCGTCGCCGAACGGGCTGCCTCCCAACGCTTCTCGCCCATGCGGCGTCATCCACCCGGACAGATCGGGGCCTTTCGGCACGATCCCGGTCGGATTGATGTCGCGGTGCACGATGTAGTAGTGCTGCTTGATCTGCGCGAAGTCGACGGTGTCGCCGAAACCCGGCGTCTGGAACAGATCTCGCGCGTACGCCCACAGCACCGGCATCTCGGTGAGCTTGTTGCGGTTGCACTTGAAGTGGCCGTGGTACACCGCGTCGAACCGGACCAGCGTCGTGAACAGGTAGACGTCGGCGAGGGTGATCGCCTCGCCCACCAGGTACCGCCGGGTGGCGAGCCGATCGGAGAGCCAGTCCAGCCGCGCGAAGAGCGCGTCATAGGCGCTGTCGTACGCCTCCTGCGATGCGGCGAAACCGCAGCGGTAGACGCCGTTGTTCACGTCCCGATACACGGCGTCAGCGACCTCGTCGATCTCGCCGCGCAGCGCCTCCGGGTACAGATCAGGCGCCCCCGGCCGGTGGTACGCGGTCCACTCGCTGCACAGGTCGACAGTGATCTGCGGGAAGTCGTTCGTCACCACCGCGCCGGTCGGCACGTCGACGATCGCCGGAACCGTGATCCCCTTCGGGTAATCCGGGAAACGCGCGAGGTACGCCTGTTGCAGCCGCTCGATCTGCAGCACCGGATCGACCCGGCCCGGATCGAGATCGAATGTCCAGCTTCGCTTGTCGTGCGTCGGCCCGCACAGGCCCATCGACAGCACCGGTTCCAGCCCCAATAGTCGCCGCACGATCATCACGCGATTCGCCCACGGACAGGCGCGGGCCGCGACCAGCCGGTACCGGCCGGGCTCGACCGGGTATCCGTCGCGGCCGTCCGCGGTGATCCGCGTC
The DNA here is from genome assembly GCA_017848755.1 of Nakamurella sp. Lineage (GTDB taxonomy): Bacteria > Actinomycetota > Actinomycetes > Mycobacteriales > Nakamurellaceae > Nakamurella. The sequence continues at coordinate 44,011 of JAFIHI010000172.1, forward strand.
TCGATGTATCTCGTGTCGCGGGCGAACTCCTTGCCGCCCTCGACGTAAGTGCCCTGCTGTGCGGTACCGGCCGCGCCCGCTGATCCCATCACACAACCGTACGTCCGGCGATACCTCGCCAGCCGCCGCTTGGCGACCGAGTATGACGCTGTTCGCGCTGCGCGCCGGGCCGCAAACCCAGCCGCCGTGCGCCCGTCGAGTCGTCCCGTCGGCGCCCATGCGCAGCGAAACGCTCAGCGCGCGAGGGCCTTGCGCAGGGACACCCGTGCACCGATGTGGATCACGGCATTGCGGTAGACCCGCCCGGCGAGTGCGGCCAAGAGCGGGATCATGGCGATCGCGAGCACGAGTGACAGCGCTGCCTCCCACCCCGGTACGCCGCCCATCGCGAGGCGCATCGGCATCAGTGTCGGCGCGAACAGCGGGATCACCGACATCACCTCGGCGAAGCTGTTGGACGGGTCGCCCGGCAGGATCGAGATGCCGATCACATAACCCACGATCACGAAGCTCGTCACCGGCATGATGACGCCGGCCGCGTCCTCCTGCCGGGAGACGAGCGCGCCAGCGCCGGCGAACACGAACGCATACATCACGAACCCGATCAGATACCACACCACAAGCCACGCAACGGTTCCCGCCGCTGCCGTGATCGAGAGCGTGATCGTCCCGAGCGCCAATGCCAACCCCGCACCGACCACTCCGTACAGCACGATCTGGATCAGCCCGAGTGCGCCGATTCCCAGCACCTTGCCCGTCATGAGCTCCCACGGCCGCACGGCGGACAGCAGTATCTCGACCACGCGAGAGGACTTCTCCTCGACCACCCCTTGGGCGACCATCTGGCCGCCGACCATGAGCGACAGGTAGATCAGGATTCCGGCCGCGCCGCCGAGAACCAGGTTCTGCACGTTGTAGGTGCGCGGCGGGTGCAGCGCCTGGACGTCGAGCCCCGCATGAGCGACGGCGGCGCCCACCGTCGCAGGATCGCCGCCAAGGGTTTGGATCTCGTCGTTCAGGGCCAGGTTTCGGGCGAGCACCGTGAGCGCGCCGCGCAGCGTCGGGTTCAGGGTCTTGTCGACCACTACGGTGAGGCCGCCGGTGGGCGAAGCAACGACAAGCGCGCTCAGCGTGCCGCTCGCCACCTCCGCCCGGCCCGCCGCCTCGCTCGCCACCGTCGACGCCGAGATCTCCAGCCCGACAGCAGTTCCCGCCGACTGCAGCTGCTGCGCGATGTCCTTTCCACCGACCACGCCGACCGACTGCGTGCCCGAACCGAGTCCCGGCAGCAGGTGGAACGCCAGCACCGTCGCGACGATCACGAACAGCACGATCGCGGTCATCACGCGAAACGCCTTGGTGCGGAGCCGCGTCACCAGTTCCCGTGCCGCGATCAGGCGGATGGACTCGACGCTGCTCATGCGCGTGTCGCCGGGCAGATCCGCGGGTGAACCCGTCCCACGGCCGGTGGCGGACGACGCAGCTCGCATCGCTGCGACGGTCGTCGATTCCTTTGTCATGCCGCCTCCTCCGCGGTGTGCGCCGTCACGACATGCCGGAATAGTTCCGTGAGATCGGGTCTGCGCCAAGCAAACTCGGTCACACGACTGGTCGCCAGCGCCGCCCGCAGCACTGCCTGATCATCGACACCGCGCTCGAGCGAGAGCGTCGCGGTGCCGGCCTGCTCGGCCAGCACCGTCACACCGTCGATCGCCGCGGCCCACCCCGGCGGAGCCGCCGGAGCCGTCACCACCAGCTGCGCCGCAGCACCGGAACGCAACTCGTCCACCGTGCCCAACGCCACCATGTGCCCGGACTTCACGATCCCGACGCGATCGCAGATCCGCTGCACGAGATCAAGCTGGTGACTGGAGAAGATCACCGGCACGCCCGCGTCCGCCCGCTCCCGGAGCACCCGGCTCATCACGTCGACCGCCACCGGGTCGAGGCCCGAGAACGGTTCGTCCAGAACGAGGATCGCCGCGTCGTGGATCAGCGCTGCGGCCAACTGCACGCGTTGCTGGTTCCCCAGGCTCAGCTTCTGCACGTCGTCTCCCCAACGCGACGCCACGCCGAGGCGCTCCGTCCACTTCCGCGCCGCGGCCACAGCGGCCGCATACGACATCCCGTGCAGCCGCGCCAGATAGATGAGCTGCTCGCCGACCTTCATCTTCGGGTACAGGCCGCGCTCCTCGGGCATGTACCCGATCCGCCGACGGCTGGCGAAGTCGACCTCGTGGCCGGCCCAGCGCACCTGTCCGACGTCGGCCGACAGCACCCCCAGGATGATGCGCATGGCCGTCGTCTTTCCGGCGCCGTTCGATCCGACGAAGCCGAAGATCTCGCCGGCGCGCACATCGAACGTCATGTCGTCCAGCGCGGTCACCGGGCCGAAACTCTTGCTCAGCCGCTCAATGGTCAAAGTCGCGTCCATGTAGGCCTTTCCGTCGGTCGTGGGGTCGAGAAGCGCCGCGCAGCGCTCATAGACCTTACGCGCCAGTCTGCCAGGCGAACGCCGCGAGTATGACGCTGTCCTCGAGCCAGGCCCGATCCGACACGGCAGAGCGCCTGGGCGCGAACATCGTCATACACGCTGCCGGGCAATGACATCAGCTGGATCGGGCGCGAACGCCGAGCGCCGCAGGATGTTCGATGCGTCGTGCGGCGTCTGCGACGAAGGTCCGATGACGGGAGATGGCCGCGCGGCGGTCAACTCGCGGCGAACTCGCGCACCATCTCGGTCATGGTGCGCGCGACGCAGTCCGCATCGCACCGCCCGGCGAGATAGCCCGAACCGCAGGTGATCAGCTCCTCGAGCGCGGGGTAGAGCTCTCGCGCCTGCGCGTCCGCCGGTCGGCCGTCGCCACCTGCGGCCTTGTCCTGCTCAACGTAACCGCGGACCGCTGCCACCATGGCGTTGGCCATCGCGTCGGCGTCGACCTCGCCCCGCAGGAAGCCAGGGCCGAGCGCAACGGCGCTGTCCACCGCCGCCCGCATGCGCTGCGCCTGCGTCGACGCGTGTGAGGCCGTTTGCGCCGTCGTCTGAGTGCCGTGAGCCGAATCCAATCCCATTACCGTCACCTTCCGTGACACATCCGCGTGCCATGCCCATTGTGCGCTTTCCATGGCGATCTGATCATGGCGATCCGAGCCCGCGCCCGAACCACGTCATACTCGGCGGCAATGAGGACGGACGCTGGGCGTTCGGGCCGCTCGGGGGCGCGGGCTGGGTTCGCTAGGCGAGAATGCGGACCGGGTGTTCCAGCAGGTCCGTCAGGGCGGCCATCCAGCGCGCGGCAAGGACCCCGTCGACCGCGCGGTGGTCGACGGAGAGCACGAGGTGCATGACGCGTGCCGCTGTGAGTTCAGGTCCGTTCGCCCCTTCCACCGCTACCGGTTCGAGGCGAGCCGCACCGACCGCCAGGATCGCCGAATGCGGTGGGTTGATGATGGCGGCGAACTCCTCGACGGCGAACATGCCGAGGTTGGTGACGGTGATGCTGCCGCCCTCCAACTCCTGCTGCCGGAGCCTCCCGTTCCGCGTGCGGCTGGCGAAATCGGCAGTGGCGGCGGCGATCTCGCTGAGTGGTAGGCGGTCCACATCGCGCAGCACAGGGGTGACCAAGCCGCCATCGGTGGCGATGGCGACGGCCACGTCCACGTAGTCGTAGTGCCTCGTGGCGGTGTCGCTGAAGGTGACGTTCATGGCTGGCACGATGCGATGGGCGCGTGCCACGGCTCGCACCACGAGGTCGTTGACGGACACCTTCGGTTCGCCGTCCACGCGACCGGAGTTGAGCTCTGCCCGCAGCGCCAGTAGCGCATCGACCTGCGGTGTCGCCCGCACGTAGAAATGCGGGACGGTTTGCTTGCTGAAGGTCAGCCGGGAGGCGATGGCGGCGCGAACCTTGGAATGCGGCTCGTCGGTAAAGGTCCGGTCCGCCGCGCCCGTCTGCCGAGCGCTCGGCGAGGATCCGCTTGCGGGCGCGCTTGCCGGAGCCGATGCGATCGGCGCGGGCGAGCCGCCGCGCCGCGCCACGGCGGCCTCCACATCCCGGCGCACGATCCGGCCGCCGGGGCCGGTTCCGGCGAGTTCCGTCAGCGTGATCCCAGCGGTCTTCGCCATCTGGCGGGCGATCGGGCTGGCGAAAATCCTTCCGTACCCGGCGATGTCGAGGGATGTCCCGCCATTGACCGCGGCACCGGGAGCCTGCGGAACGTGCCCAGGCGGGGTCGGCGCCGATGAGCTCAGCATCGTCGATGGGGCTGGGACCGGATCCTCCGTCATAGGCGGTTCGCTTGCTCCCCGACCGCCGGACGCCTGCGCGACCAGACCGGCGATCACTTCCGCGCTATCGCCCGGGGACCCGATCACGGCGAGCGGCGTGCCGACCGCCACCCGTTCACCGGCCGACACGAGTCGGCGGTGCAGCACGCCGTCGGTCTCCGCCTCGACCTCGATCACGGCCTTGTCGGTCTCTATCACCAGCAGCACATCGGACTCGGCGAACTCGGCCTTCTCGTCGACCGACCATTCCAAGAGCGTGGCCTCTTCCACACCGGCGGCCGGTGCGGGCATGCGAAGCAGTGAGGGCATCGAAGCACTCCCGTCGAAAGGTCGGCGCCGGTCAGCGGCGAGGGTTGTATTCACGCAGCGCGTCGACCACCTCTTCGGTCCGGGCGATCGCGGCGCGCTCCAGGACCTTGCTGATGCTCGGCGACGCGACACTGCCCGTCACCCGCTGCACCGGTTGGTCGAGCCAGTCGAAGAACCTCCGCCCGATCTCGTCGGAAAGCCAACCGCCGTAAGAGGTTCCGGGCGCTCCCTGTTCCACGATGAGCACGTTGTTGGTCTTCTTGACGCTCTCCCCGATGGTGTCCCAGTCGACGCTGGCGCGGTCGAGCCACCGGAGGTCGATCACCTCGGCGTCCGCCTCCGGAACCTGTGCGGCCGCCTGCAGCGAATGCTGCACCATCGACAGGTAGGTGAGCACGGTGATGCCGTTCCCCTCGCGACGCAC
>JAFIHI010000173.1 GCA_017848755.1 Nakamurella sp.
CGCGATCCTCGGGCAGGATGCGGATGTAGTTCTGCCGCATCTTGCCGCTGATGTGCGCGAGAACCCGGTGCCCGTTCTCCAGCTCAACGCGGAATGTCGCGTTGGGCAGGGGCTCGACCACTCGGCCCTCGACCTCGATGGCCCCGTCCTTCTTGGGCATATCCTCCGCTATCTGCTCGTCATCAATCCGTCGTGCCTGCACCGCGTTACCACTGGAATGCGGTGTCACCCGACCCGCATCCCGCGCGGAATCCGAACAAGCGCAAGCCCGCGTCCCGTGCGGAACGCGGTTCGGAATCACGTGAGGGTGCCGTCGCCGGACCGTGATCTCGCCAACGACCCGTCGATGACCACAGCAAACCAGCACGACTACGCGCGCCAGCGATCCACTTTACCCTCCGCGCGGCCGGATCGCCAATCGGCTGTCTGCCGCGGCATCGCATGCACGCCGGGCATGGCGGGTATGACGGATATGACGGGTAGGACGCCGCTCGCGGCGTGAACGCCGTCATACGAAGATCGAACCGATGAGCCAGGCGAGCGTGGCGATCAGGCCGGCGCCCGGGAACGTGTAGACCCAGGCCTTGACCATGTTGACGGCGATCTTCCAGTTGACCGCCGACAGCCGGCGAGTCGAGCCGACGCCCATGATCGCCGCCGAGATCACATGTGTGGTGGAGATCGGCGCGCCGAGACCCATCGCGGCTCCGTAGAGAACCGCCGAGCCGGTGAGCTCCGCCGCAAAGCCCTGCGGCGGGTCGAGCGCCACCACCTTGCTGCCGAGCGTCTTCATGATGCGGCTGCCGCCGGCCAACGTGCCCAGCGACATCACTCCGGCGCAGGTCAGATACACCCAGAGCGGGATCTCCTGACCGGAATGCAGGCCGGCCACGTTGAGGGCGAGCACCATGATGCCCATGGTCTTCGCGGCGTCCTGCATCCCGTGCCCGAACGCCATGGCGGTCGCCGAGCCCCATTGCGCGACCCGGAACCCGCGCCGCGCCCGGGTCGGCGGAACGCGGCGCAGCGCCCACATCATGGTGAGCATCACCACGTACCCGACCGCGAAACCGACGATGGGCGAGGCGACCATCGGGATCACGACCTTGTCGATGACGCCGCCCCACAGCACGGCCATCCCGGCCGGAAGCGCCGCACCTACCATGCCGCCGATCAGTGCGTGTGACGAAGATGACGGCAAGCCGAACCGCCACGTGATGAGATTCCACGCGACGGCGCCGACCAGCGCGGCGGCCACGACCAGCATCACGGCGTTCCCGCTGGGCAGCGAAATGATCCCGCCACCGACGGTCGCCGCGACCTTGGCGCCGAAGAATGATCCGACGAGGTTGCCGACGGCGGCGATGACGAGCGCGATCGTCGGCGTCAGCGCACGGGTGGCCACCGACACGGCGATGGCGTTCGCGGCGTCATGGAATCCGTTGGTGAAGGTGAAGAACAGGGCAAGCGCGACCGAGATGACGAGGGCCGTCATAGCGGCGATCAGCCCTCCGTGATCAGGACGGTTTCCACGGCATCGGCGACGTCGACGAACGCGCCGACCGCTGCGCCGACCTCATCCGAAATGGCGCGCATCTCGATCGCGTCGAGCGGGTCGACCTCGCCGCTGGTGAGCCATACCAGCATGAGCCGCCGATGGAACTCGGCCTCCCCGGCGAGTTGGGTGATCCGCTCGTGATGATGTTTCAGGCCCTTCAGCTTGCGCAGCTTGCCGACGGCGTCCTCGGTGGCCGTCGCGGCCTCCACGAGAAGCTTCGCCATCGCGTTGAACTCATCCGGCATCCGCGCCGGATCGAGCAGGTGGACGAGGCCGGCCACGGCTTCGAGGCGCCGGACCACTGCGGCCAGGCCGCGGGACAGCGCCTGGATCTCGGTCCGGTCAAACGGCGTGACGAAGCTCGCGCGCAGGGTGGTGAGCACCGATCGGTATGCGGCGTCGGAGACCTCTGCTAGCGCGACCAGGCGTTCCGCGACGGCCGCGCGATCGGCGGTCGCGCCACCGAGCTCGGCGATCGCGGCCGTCGCCTCCTGCGCCGCGTGCGCCGCCGTGGAGAACTGCGCGAAGTACGCCTTCTCCTTGGGCTTGAGCTTCGCCATCTACCGCATCCTCTTCATCGCGCCTCATCGATTTCCCTGCCGGACATACGATACGGCCTGCCGGAGACGGGCCCGAACGCCGTCGCTTTGGGATGGCCGTCCGATTACGCTAGCCGGGCACAGGAGGCGCCGCCGCGCACATAGTCCCCGAGTGCGTCCACGGCCTCGTCGCCGAGCGGGTTGACGCCGCGGCCGGTCGCGAGCGCGTGGGCCACCAGCACGTGCAGGCACTTGACGCGATCCGGCATCCCGCCCGCGCTCACGTCGATGCCGAGGTCCTCGATGGCGTTGCGTACCGACAGATAGGCGACGTGTGCCCGTCGATACGCGGCGGCAAGATCCGGATCGGCCGCCAGGCGAGCGTTCATCTCGTGCATCAGGCCGGCCGACTCCATCCGGCTCACCGCGGCGGTCAGCACCGAGCAGCACAGATAAAACACGGTTGGGAAAGGGGTGCCGCCGGGCAATCTCGGTGCGGTTTCGACCACCGCGGGTACGCCGTGGTCGCAGCGGTACGCCACCGCCAGCACACCGCGGGCCGGCCGACCCATCTCGCGCTCGAAAGCCGCCGCGTCCGCCGCCGTGAAGGGCGTGAGCGCGATCGGGTCACCGAACATGCCCGGCCACGCGATCAGCCGCCAGTGCTAGCGGTACTGCCCGCGGTGCTGGCGGCGCTGGTGCCGACGGTGGTGCTTGTCGGGCCGGCGGTACTCGTGCCGGTGCCAGTGCTGCCGCCGCTACCGAAGCCGCCGCTGCTGCCGCGGCCGCCGCTGCTACCGCGGCCGCCGGTCAAGGTGCCCCACAGTGAGGAGTACCACGGTTGCGCTTCGTCCGGCTGTTGTCCCGCCGTGGCGGCTGACCCCGACGTCCCTGTCGAACCACCCGCCCCAAGCGAGGACGGGGTGGGCGCGGCATTCGAAGCCGCACCGGGTGGAACACCGTCATATCCGCTGCCGGCGGCCGGCGACGAATCCTGCCTCGCCGCCGCGCCCGCGGCACCCGGCACCTTCACCACGTACACCGTGTCCCCCGGGGTCACGTATTGCAGCCGCCGTTTTGCCTCGGCGCGGATGTACGCAGGATCCTTGAGCGCCGCGACCTGCGCGTTCAGGTCCTTGATCTGCGCTTCGAGGTCGTGCTGCTCTGCGACCGCTTGGGCTTCGGCGGCCTGCTGCTGCAGGTAACCGCGCAACGGGTAGGCGAGGGAGAGTGCCACCGCGCACAGTGCGAGACCGAGCGCGACGATCTGCCGAGTGAGCGGTGAAAGGACCAGCGCGGCGGCCCGTCGGCGCCCACCGGCGCGCGGAGCGATCTGCCTGCCGCCGCGACGGCGGGACTCGGGCCGTGACTCGGGTCCCGATGTGGGCGCCGCCGACGCCTTGCTCGACGGCCGTGCACCCGCCGGCCCCGCCGCACCCGGCCGATTGGGCCTGCGGGTCGCCGCGAGCGAGCGGCTTCGGACGGCGCGGCGCGTCCAGGCGCCGGACCGACCGCGGCCGTATCCTCCGCCGAGTCCCCCGCCCCTGCCACCACCGGGCGCCATCCGAGCCACCGAACCGCCCCGTCAGTCCTGCTGGCCGGAGCCGAACCGCGGGAACGCCAATTCGCCGAGGTACTGCGCCGCATCGCCGAGGTTCTCCTCGATCCGGAGCAGCTGGTTGTACTTGGCGACCCGCTCCGACCGCGCTGGCGCCCCCGTCTTGATCTGTCCGCAACCGGTCGCCACGGCGAGATCCGCGATCGTGGTGTCCTCCGTCTCACCGGAACGGTGGCTCATCATGCAGCGGAAGCCGGCGTGGTGCGCCATCGCGACGGCATCGAGCGTCTCCGAGAGGGTGCCGATCTGGTTCACCTTCACCAGCAGCGCATTGGCGGCCTTTCGGGCGATGCCGTCTTCGAGCCGGTCGGGGTTGGTGACGAACAGGTCGTCGCCGACGATCTGGATCGCGTCGCCCAGGCGCGCGGTGAGCGCGATCCAGCCGTCCCAGTCGTCCTCGGCGAGGGCATCCTCGATGGAGACGATCGGGTAGTTCGCGACGAGATCAGCGTAGTAGTCCGTCATCTCGGCCGCCGTCTTCGCCGCGCCCTCGAACCGGTAGGAGCCGCCCGTCTCGTCGGCCGTGAAGAACTCCGTCGAGGCGACGTCCAGCGCCAGGGCGATGTCGCTGCCGGCCGTGAACCCGGCCTTCCCGATCGCTTCCAGGATCAGGTCGAGCGCCGCCCGGTTGGATGCCAGCGATGGCGCGAAGCCGCCCTCATCGCCGAGCCCGGTCGCCAGACCCTTCGACTTGAGCACCGATTTGAGCGCGTGATACGTCTCCGCACCCCAGCGCAGCGCCTCGCGGAAGGTCGGCGCGCCGATCGGCGCGATCATGAACTCCTGCACGTCCACGGCGGTATCCGCGTGCGCGCCACCGTTCAGGATGTTCATCATCGGCACCGGCAGGATGTGCACATTCGGCCCGCCGAGGTAGCGGAACAGCTCCAGGTCGACCGAGTCGGCCGCCGCACGCGCCACCGCGAGAGAGACACCGAGGATCGCGTTGGCGCCGAGCCGCCCCTTGTCCGGCGTGCCGTCGATCTCGATCAGCTTGGCGTCGATCACGCGCTGCTCGGTCGCGTCGTAGCCGATCAGCGCCGGCCCGATCTCCTCGAGCACCGCCTCGACCGCGTTCTGCACGCCCTTGCCGTTGTAGCGCTCCGGGTCGCCGTCGCGCAGTTCGACGGCTTCGTGCTCGCCGGTCGAGGCGCCGGACGGTACCGCGGCACGCGCCAGCGAGCCGTCCTCCAGCGCGACCTCGACCTCGACCGTCGGGTTGCCCCGGGAGTCGAGGATCTCGCGTGCTCCGATGAGTTCAATGGCTGCCACGGGTCTGCCAGTTCCTTCCGTGTTGTGATCCGTTCTGGTCCGACGTGTCCGCGAACCAGGTCCGCCGTGCCCAGACTTCTTGGCCCTGCGGTACTGAATCGTTCCAGTCAGGATACGGCCACCGTGCGGCCGGCATGTCATCGCCAGCCTAACGGCCTTCGCTCACCGGCCCGTGGAGGCGCGCGTCGGTCCTGTGGCGCGGCCGGGTTCCGCGGCCGCGGGTCTGTCACTGGTCGCCGCTCGGGTATGACGTTGTTCGCGCGGCTGCGCCGCGACGGGCCCGTCCCCACTCGGGCCCAGAACTCTTCATTACCCGCGGGCAACCACGTTCGCCACGTCCTCGCCCCGGGTGAGCCGAGCCAGTTGCTCCGCGATGAGGGCGCGCATCCGCGGAGCGAAGGCGCTGGTGTTCCCGCCGACGTGCGGGGTGATGATGCAGTTCGGAGCCGACCACAGCGGGTGGCCCTCCGGTAGCGGCTCCGGATCCGTGACGTCCAGCCCCGCGCGCAACCGGCCCGATTCGAGCTCACAGACCAGTGCATCGGTGTCGACGACAGGGCCGCGGGCGACGTTGACCAGTACGGCGCCGTCGCGCATCGCCGCGAGGAAGTTCGCATCGACCATTCCGGTGCTCTCCGTCGTCAGGGGAAGGACCAGGATCACGACGTCGAAATCAGCCAGTGCGTCGCGCAACTCGGACACGGGCCTCGCACCATCCGTGCCGCGCCGTGAGAACGACGTGATGGTGACCGAAAACCCTTGCAGCATACGAACTATCGTCTTACCAATCGAGCCGTGGCCGACGACGGCGATCCGCGAATCGGTAAGCGACGGCTCGATGCTCCGTCGCCAGGCACCCTCGCGCTGCGCCGCGCCGAAGCTCGCGAACCCGCGCCGGGCAGCCAGCGCGAGCGCCACCGCGAGTTCCGCGGTCGACTCGTCGTGCACCCCGCGCGCATTGCACAGCGTGACGCCCGGCCGCAGGTACTCGATCGCGTCGTCGTACCCAGCGTTCGGCACCTGCAGGATCTTCAGGTTCGGCATCCGCCGAGTCGGCTCGAGGCCCCTACGGCCGGACAGGTACGGCGCGACATAGAACGTGATGCGCTCGAGTTCGTCTTCGGTCAGGTCGGCAAGATCCGTCGAGATCAGTTCGACCCCATCGGGTATCGCGAGATCCGGCAACTCGGCCCAGACGACATGGCTCACACCTGGCACCCTACCCATACCAGTTCAGCCGCGAGCGCGCAGGCGAGCCGGCACTTCGCGGCCCTGCAGAACCGGGCTCGCCGGCGCCCGTTCGCGAGGTTGTCGCGTGGAATCGGTCAATGGCTGCGACGTACACCTACATCGACGTACCACTCTGCACCGGTGACCCCGGATGCCGCGTCCGATGCGAGATATACGATCGCGTGCGCTACTTCCTCCGGCTGCAGGAGCCGACCAAGCGGCAGCTTTCGAAATTCCTTGGCGTAGTGGTCAAGCGCATCGTCGATCGTCATATTCCACTCGGCGGCAAGTCCGTGAGCGAACCCACCGGGCCCGAGCCACGCCCCGGTCAGCGTCGGGCCGGGCGAGACGACATTGCCACGAATGCCATCCTTGCCGAACTCGAGCGCGAGCGTCTTCGACGACGATCGCGGTCTTGCCAGCGAGGTCAAACTGCGCTGGCCGGAAACCCATCAATACTCCTTTCCGCTCGATCAGCGCCACGGACCTGCCGCCGTGAGCTAGTCATCGTGGGCTATCTGATCGCAGACGTATCCGGCGATAGCAAGAGAAGCCGTGGCACCCGGCGACGGCGCGTTGCGAACGTTGACGACGCCGTCGCTCCGCGAGATCCAGAAGTCGTCGACGAGCGCGCCATTCCGCGCGACGGCCTGAGCACGTACGCCCGCGGGCGCGCGGCGCAGATCCTGTGCCGTCAACTCCGGGATGTACTCCTGCGCCGTGCGCACATAGCGGCTCTTGTTGAATGAGCGGTACATTTCCGCAATTCCGGTGCGCCAGTGTTGTTTGGCCATCGCCCAGAAGCCCGGCCAGAACAGCGTGTCCCTGAGGTCGCGTGGGTTCACGCGCAGACGCGCGTAGCCCTCTCGTTCATAAGCCAGCACGGCATTCGGGCCGACCAAGACGTCTCCTGCCATGGTCGGGGTCAGATGCACGCCGAGGAAGGGGTATCGCGGGTCCGGCACGGGGTAAATCAGGCCGCTCACCAGTCCGCGTGCCCGCGCACCGAGACTGAAGTACTCGCCGCGGAACGGGACGATGCGCGGCTCGTCATTGTCACCTGTCATCATGGCGACGCGGTCGGCGGCCAGGCCGGCGCAGTTGATGAGCAGGTCGCACGGATATGCCTCACCGGCGGGGCCATCGACGAGCACTGTCCTTCCACCGCCATGAGCACGTCGCACGCCGACCACTCGGGCGCCAAGGACGACTTCGCCACGTTGCGCCACGTCTCCCGCAAGGGCCTCGCACACGGCCTTGTAATCGACGATGGCCGTATGCGGCGAGAAGATCGCACGTCGACCCACCGCATGTGGCTCGCGTTCCCGAAGCTCCGCCGCTGAGATCAGCCGCAGACCGGGCACACCGTTCGTGGTTCCGCGCTCGAAGAGCGTGTCGAGCCTCGCCTCCTCGTCCTCGCGCACGGCGACCACGACCTTGCCGACATCCCTGATCTCGAGGCCCTTCTCGGCGCAATACTGCCGAAGCAGCTTGACGCCGCTCACACATAGCTGTGCCTTCAGCGATCCCGGCGCGTAGTACAGCCCGGAATGCACGACGCCGCTGTTATGACCGGTTTGATGCGTGGCAACGCGCGATTCCTTCTCCAGTACTGTGATGGATGCGTCCGGCCAGCGAAGACCAGCTTCGCGCGCTACGGCGAGTCCCACAATTCCGCCGCCGACAATGACGATTCGCTGTGTCTCGGGCATCGTCCGGCTCTCTTTCTCGTTCAAGCCACTCTCCATCGGGCCCGACCGGTCACACGCGGTGCCGGATTGCCACGGTCTTCACGCGCGTGTAGAACTGCAGCGCCTGTTCGCCCTGTTCCTTGAACGCCGAGCCCGACTCGCGGAATCCACCGAACGGCAGGTGGACGTCCCAGCCGGCCGTCGAGAGATTGACCGCGACTTGGCCGCTGTCCATCCGATCGATGAACGAATACGTCTTCGCCAGGTCGTTGGTGAACACCGCCGACGACAGCCCGTAGCGCGTGTCCGACATGGCGACGAACGCATCCTCCGCGGTCTTCGCGCGGTACACCGCCAGCACCGGCCCGAAGATCTCCTCCTGCCACAGCCGGTCCGAAGTCTGCGGGCATTCGAGAACCGACGGCTCGATGAAACACCCGTTCGCGAAGCCGTCACCGGAGGCGCGGCTACCGCCTGTCACGACGTTCGCGCCCTGATGGACAGCGGTGTCGATGTCGTTCAGTACATCGTTCATGTGGCGCCGATTAACGACCGGACCCATCTGTGTGTCTGCGGAGATGCCGGGACCGAGCTTGAGCTCCTTCGCGTGGCTTGCAAGCGCCTGCATGAAATCGTCGTACACGGACTCGACCACGACCACGCGACTGGTGGCCGTGCAGCGTTGCCCCGCTTGGGCGAACCCGGCATTCGATATCGTCGCCGCGGCATAGTCGATGTCCGCATCCGCGAGTACGAGAGCGCCGTTCTTGCCGCCCAGCTCGGCTTGCAGCCGCACGCTCCGGCCCGCGAGCCGACGCCCGATCGCGTGCCCCACCTCGGTCGACCCGGTGAAGCTCACCGCAGCTACCGTCCCCGCGTCCACCAGCGCATCGCCGACGATCGACGCCTTGCCGCTGACGGTGTTGAACACACCTGCCGGCAGACCCGCGTCGTTCAAGGCCGCGGCGAGATGAAACCCCGCGAGCGGGCTGTCGCTGGCGACCTTGAGCACCGCCGTATTACCGCAAATGAGAGCTGGGCCGATCTTGCGGGCAGGGGTCAGCAGCGGGTCGTTGAACGGGCTGATGGCGACCACGACGCCGATCGGCTCACGCCGAACGAACGCCTCGACGCCGTCGGCCCGATATGGCAACCGCTCGCCCCAATCCTGCCGCCCGAATGACGCGTAGTACTCGAGGAAGTTCGCCGCACCGCCGACCTCAGCGGTCGACTCCTTGATGGTCTTGCCCATTTCCCGCGTAATGTCCTGCGCGATCGACTCGGCGCGCTCTCGCAGCAATGCCGCTGCGCGGTAAAGGATGTCGCCCCGCGCTATCGGTGAGGTCGCGCTCCACGCGGGAAAGGCGGCCGCCGCCGCCGCGCATGCGGCAGTCGCGTCGGACGCGGACATGGACGGGACCTGCGAAACGATCTCCGTCCAATCCGCCGGATTGATATTGTCGAAATACGAATCCGACGCCTCAACCCAACTTCCGTTGATGAGATTCCCTGTGATCGTGCTCATGTCGTGAACAGCCTCTTCCCTAATTCTTGCGGAATTTCTTGACGCATCCGAGCACATCACCGTGGAGCAAGTACTCGTATGCCTCCCGCAGCTTGCCCCGTTCGAACGGCACGGGGTTGTTGGGCCGCGGGTACAATTCCATGCATTCGTCGACCATGGCCGGGATGTCCTTGTCCGTGACGCCGACCTCGGCGAGACTCTGCGGGATCTTCAGCTCGGCCGTCAGCCGATCGAGCCAGCCGTAGATGCCCGAGGGATCGACCGGGTCGTCCGGGTGATCCCCGATGTCCTCGTGCAACGACCATGCGACTCGACCGATGCGCTCGTGGCTCGCCGCTTCGTTATACGCGAGGCAGTACGGAAGCGCCATCGCGCAGGTAACGCCATGCGCGAGCCCCGTCCGGTTCGCGATGGTGTAGGCCATCGAGTGGCCGAGGATGACGTTCGCGTTCAGCCCGATGCCGGCCCAGTACGCGCCACCGAGCATGCCCATGCGCTGGTCTACGTCATCGGGGTGGCGGACCGCGCCGGTAATCGACGATGCCACGAGCTGAGCGCCGTACAGGGACGCGCCCATCGTCAACGGGTTCGCCCGTAGCGACAGGTACGCCTCGAGAGCGTGCGCGAGGGCGTCCATTCCCGAGGCCGCGGTGACGCCCTTGGGTAGTTTGACCGTGAGAGCCGGATCGAGCACGGCGGCGCGCGGCACCAGTGGTGCGCTCGCCACCACAACCTTCTTCCCGGCTGTCGATAGCATGGCCACCTGCGTGGTCTCTGACCCAGTACCCGCAGTTGTCGGGATCATGACGGTCGGGACCGACTCCTTGCGGACCTTATTGAGTCCCAGGAAACCCGTTACCTTGCCGGGGTTCGTTACCAGCGCGGCTGCGAGCTTGGCGATATCCATCGTGCTGCCACCGCCCACACCGACGCACGCGGCGGGCTTCGCCGTTCGAACGTCGTTGACAACACGCTCGACCCATGGCAATTTCGGCTCGCCCTTGTCGCAGGGGATGACGATGACGGTGAATCCGCCCGACTCGATTCCCTTTCGAACGGGGTCGGCGATCCCAAGCGCGAACACGTCCGAGTCCACGACGAGTGCCACGGGGCTCGCATGGGGCACCCCCCAGTCGTTCAGCACGTTTCCGACACCGCTGCTGGCGCCGGCGCCGGCAACGGTCTGACGTGGACTGTACGACTGGTGTGTCACCGGTTCGGACGACATAATTCTCACGACCTAGCTCTTGTATCTATGACTGCGAAAGGGGTCTCGTTGGTGCGCTGCCGGCGCCGGCTTACGACTGAGCCGCGCTGCGCTGGTCGCTTTCGACAAGGGCGCAGAGCTGTTGCCGTCACGGTCATATGACCGCCTCTTCGCGGAACTGCTCCACCTCCGGCCCGGTGTAACCGAGCCACGCAAGCACCTCTGCAGTGTCGGCGCCGAGAAGCGGTGCGGCGCGGCCGATCCGGGCCGGTGTGCCGTGCAGCTTGACTGGCGTCGCCAATGCGCGCACGTCACCCTCGATGGGGTGTGGCACGTCGAGCACCAGACCCAGCGCTGCCGTATCCGGGTCGTTGAGCACTGCGTCATACGACCTGATCGGCGCGCAGGGAACGCCGGCAGCGATCAGCAGTTCCTCCCACTCCTTGGTCGTCCGCCTCGCGAGCGCCGACTCGAGTTCGATCACGAGCGCATCGAGTCGGGCCATCCGATCATCGTTCGTAGCGAAGCGCGGATCATCGACCAAGTCGGGCCGACCGACCGTAGCGCACAGCTGCCGCCATGACCGCTGGTTATTGCCGGCGACCGTGATGTACCCGTCGGCAGTTCGCAGGGCCTGGTACGGCGCCGTCAACCGGTGTCCCGATCCGAGCGGTCCCGGAACGGTGCCCCGCGCCCAGTACTCCGTCGCCTCCCACAGCGAAAGCCCAACACCGGCCTCATAGAGTGACGTCTCGACGTGCTGTCCGAGCCCGGACCGCTGCCGCGCGCTATACGCGGCCAGAATCCCGATCACGCCGAACAAGCCGGTAGATAGGTCGCAGATGGGTAGCCCGCACTTCGCCGGTCGGCCTCCGGGTTCGCCGGTAATGCTCATGATGCCGGTCATTGCCTGTGCAATGAGGTCGTAGCCCGGGCGAGCTGCATTGGGGCCTGTCTGCCCGAACCCCGATAAGGACGCGTAGATCAGCCTCGGATTTGCCGCGCGCACATCGTCATACCCGATTCCGAGACGCTCGGCGACGCCGGGTCGGAAGTTCTCGACGAGCACGTCGGCGCGCGTGATGAGCCGGTACATGATGCCGCGTCCGGCATCCGACTTGAGGTCCACCGTGACGCTGCGCTTGTTGCGGTTGACAGCGAGGAAACCCGCTCGATCGTCACCCTTCAACTTGGGTCCCATGGTGGAACGCGACTGGTCGCCGCCCTTGGGCATCTCGACCTTGATCACGTCTGCGCCAAAGTCGCCGAGCACCTGTGTGCAATAGGGGCCAGCGAGGACCTGCGTAAGATCGATGACGACCATGCCGGCCAATGCGGACGGAGCACTCGACCGGTAGATATCCGTTGGCATCTCAACCCAGGCTCACGGAGATCTGCTTGGTTTGTGTGAAGCCTTCGAGTATCCCCTCCAACGACAATTCGCGGCCGAGCCCGCTCTGCTTCATCCCACCATAGGAATGACCGAGCGCCTGCCCGCCGCCCTGATTCACCATCACCCAACCGGCCTCGAGCGAGTGCGCCACACGAAGCGCCGCAGCACCATCGCGGCACCAGACGTATCCAGCGAGCCCGTAGATGGATCCGTTCGCCCGCGCGAGGACGTCGTCCTCGTCGCGCCACGTCGACGCCGAGAGCACCGGACCGAAGACTTCCTCGCGGTTGAGCCGCGCATCGGACGGCAAATCGACGAACACGGTCGGCTCGAGAAAGTAACCCGCCGCCAATGGCCCGGTCGCGGGGATAGTGCCGCCCATATAGACGGACTCGGGATATGTCGCCGCCGCCTCGCTGACGTAGCTGCAGACGCGGTCGAACTGCCGCCGGCTGACGATGGAGCCGACATCGGTACCCTCATCGAGGGGATCGCCGATCTTCAATTTGCCCAGCGCGGTCCGCAACGCGGGCAATAATGACGGCGCAACGTCTGCGTGCACAAACAACCGCGACCCAGCGGTACACGACTGCCCTTGGCGGGTGAAGCGCATTGCCGACACAATGCCGGGCACAACCGCGTCGACGTCGATGTCCGGGAAAACGATCTGCGCGCTCTTGCCGCCGAGTTCCAACGAAACCGACGCAATGCGCTGACTTGCGGCAACGAGAATGGAGCGGCCAACCGACGTCGACCCGGTGAAGGATATCTTGGGCACCGACGGATGCGCCACGAGCGCAGCACCGCACTCGTCACCGAACCCGGTGATCACGTTGACCACGCCCGCCGGTAACACCTCGTTGCACGCTGCGGCCAGCATGAGGACGCCGAGCGGAGCGACCTCGGAAGCCTTCAGCACGATGGTATTGCCCGTCGCGATAGCGGGCGCAATCTTCTGTGCTGCCAGCGATACCGGCGAATTCCAGGGCACGATCGCGCCGACGACGCCGTACGGCTCACGACGCGTGTAGTCCAAGGTCTTGGCACTGACGTAGTCCGAGATCCCTTTGATCTCCTGACATACGCTTGCGGCGAACCGGAAGAGATCAGCCGTCCGCACGGCTTCCGGTCGGCTCTGTGTCCGGATCGCATTGCCGTTCTCCACCGCGATCTGGCGAGCGATGGCTTCGCTGCGATCGGCCAGCAAGTCCGCGATGTCATCGAGCGCGTGACGCCGCTCTTCCGCGCCCGTCCGTGCCCATGCCGTTTCCGCGTCGCGCGCGGCGCGGACCGCGTCCGCGACATCGTCCGCGTCACCGCGCGGAACGCGAGCGATCACGGATTTCGTGCTGGGATTCTCGACGTCGATCCAACCGCCGCCGCGTGCGGGCACTTGCTTTCCGTCGATCCACATCAATTCGTCCCGAATGCCACCACTCATGGCCGTCTTCCACCTCTCGTCTTCACAGCCGATCCGCATTTCAGGCGCGATTCGGCTAGGTCGCTCGAATCCCACCGAGCGACGTCGCTACGGTTCACGCAGTCGCTCGACGGGCCCGGTGGCCGCGGATTTCGGGGCGTCATCGCTGGGGGCGCCGTCCGGGCCGCCCGCACTCCTTCTATGAGGTATTCGCGCACCGATTGCGGCGACGAGCCGCGGACAGTCGCCGCTCGTGAGGTACAGTGCGATGAGAATGACGAGGCCCTGCGTAATGAGCTGAGGCTGCGATGCTATCCCCAGGAGATTCATGATATTCGTGATGATTCCGATCACGAAACCGCCCGCTACCGACGTCAACGGACTGCCGGTGCCGCCGAAGAGAGAGGCGCCCCCGACTACGGCCGCCGCAATCGCCGTCAGCTCGTCTCCCTGGCCGACTAGTGAGCTGCCCTGTTGCAGCTCGGCGGCAAGCATCACGCCGGCCAAGCCCGCCATGAGCCCAGAGAACGCGTACGCCAAAAGCAGGTCGCGTTTGACGGCGATCCCGGATAGCCGCGCCGCTTCCGCATTTCCACCGATCGCGTACAACTGCCGCCCGTACGGCGTGAACTGCGCTACGAGCGCGGAGACGATGGTGACGACAAGGAAGATCAAGATGAGGTTCGAGACGCCGAAGGTGTCTCCAGCAATGGCGTTCAGGAAACCTTGGTCCGTGATGTTTATCTGAGTGCCGCTCTGTACGATATACGCGACTCCGGTGAGCAACGTCATGGTGCCTAACGTCGCGATGAACGGGGTAATCCGTGCATATACGACGAGCGCCCCGTTCAGCAATCCGACGATCGCGCTCAGTGCCAGGCAGACGACGATGGTTACGAGGGTGCTCTGGCCGTGTTCGAGGAGAAGCGCCGTTACGACCGTGCCGAGCGCGAGGATGGCCCCGACCGAAAGGTCGATGCCTGCAGTCACGATGACTGCGAACTGCCCGATCGCAAGGACCGAGACCGTTGACCCGGTCACGAGGATGTTCTGGATGTTTCTCCCCGTGAAGAAAAACGGCGAGAGCATTCCGCCTATAACCATCACGAGGATCAGTAGCAGCAGAATATAGCTTCGGGCGCCGAGTCGCCGCGCGAATCCGCGCCAATCCACGGACATCGTGTCGCCGTCGTTCGCCGCACGCCGCGCGGACTTCGGCGTTCGCGTATCTTGTCCAAGGGCCATCGGTTCCTCCTTTCCATCCAAGTCCACCATTTTCGGAGCACCTATGTCAGGCGAACATCTCCAAGAGCCTGTTCCGATCGGAGATCATTTCTTCGTGGCCCAACTCGCCGACCACGCGGCCCTTCGCCAACACAATGGCCCGATCACACATCATGACTTCGGATAATTCCGAGCTCAGCACGATCGCGCTGCCGCCACGGGCCACGAAGTCGTGTATCAACCCGTAGATTTCCTGCTTCGCATGAACATCGATCCCACGCGTCGGTTCTTCGAATATCAAGATCCGCGATTGGGCCACCAACCATTTCGCGACGACGACCTTCTGCTGGTTTCCGCCGCTCAACGTCCCCGCAGCCTGCGCAATGCTATACGCCTTGAGGCGCAATTCCGATGTTATCCTCTTTGTCTCGCGCGATTCATCGCGGTTCTGCAGGATCCCGAACCTCGAGTAGCGGCGATGGTTCGCCAACGTCGTGTTGTCACGAATGGACATGCCGAGGATGAGGCCCTCGTACTTCCGATCGGCAGGTAACAGGCCGACGCCGAGCCTGATGGCTCGGCGCGGGGTGAGCCTCTTGATCGCCCGCCCGTTGACCCGCAGTGTCCCTCCGGATATCTTGCGCGCCCCGAACAGGCATTTCGACAGCTCCCCCTGACCGCTTCCGACGAGTCCGGCGACGGCAAGCATTTCGCCGCGATGGAGGGTAAGCGAGATGTCGAAGATCGTCTTGCCATCGCCCACACGGGCGGCCTCCAATACGGGCTCGCCGATGGTCCGCTGCTGCGAGGGGCCGGTATCCACCTGTGTCGCTGCTTCGTCTACCTCGGTGGTTCCGATCATCTCTTTGACGATCCGGCCGGCCGGCAGATCCGCCATGGCATACGTCCCGGCGAGGTGACCGTCGCGGAGTACCGAAACGGAGTCGGCGATCTCGTAGATCTCCTCCATGCGGTGGGAGATATAGACCATGGCGGTTCCCTGCGACCGCAGCCGCCGCATCACGGTGAAAAGGATGTCGACATCTCGTTGCGGCAGTGTCGCCGTCGGCTCATCCAGCAGGATCGCGCTCGCCTTGCCCTGCAGCGCCTTTGCCAACTCGACAACCTGCTGCTGTGCTACGGACAGGTCGCGTGCCTTGAGCCGCACGTCGAGGTCGCTGCCGAGACGCGCCAGGACGCTGCGAGCTGTAGCCCGGATGCGAGTCCAGGAGATCGGTCGAATCTCCGACCGGGCGATCGCGGCGAGCATGACGTTCTCGGCCACGCTGAGATTCGGCAAAACGCTCAGTTCTTGGTGGATCGTGACCAACCCCGCGGCCACCGCGTCGCGCGGGCCGTGGAAATTGACATGTGTACCGCGGACCCGAAGTTCACCGCTGTCGGGACGCTCGACGCCGGACAAGATCTTGACTAGTGTCGACTTCCCGGCACCGTTCAGGCCGACAAGTGCGTGGATCCGGCCTGCCTGCAGGCTCAGGTCAATGTTCGACAGGGCGCGCACGCCGGGGTACGACTTCGAGATCTTGATGGCCTCGAGAACAACGCCGGCACCAGCGGTATCCGTTACTGGGCTCGACATCTCAACCTCCTGCACATGCCCGACCCGGCTCGACCTCGACGGAGCGGGATGCAGGCGCCGTCGCGACAACCGCGGGGGTCACGCGGGGCGCCTGCATCCTCGGCCACACCTCAGTCCTTCGTCACGCCCGCCGGCTCAACGAACTGCAGGTCCGGGTGATACCACTGCTTCGCGTTCTCCGGTGACACCAGAATGCTCTCCACGAAATGGTTCCCGCCCGGGCATTCGCTGGTCAGGCTCTTACCCAGCGCGGCCGCCTCGGCATATTGCACGGCGACTTCGCCCTGCTCGAATGGTCCGTCCGTCGACTCCGCCTGCAGCGGGCCGTTCGGGTCATCGAGCATCATCTTGATCAGGCTGGTCTGCCCGTTGTATCCGGCCACGATGGCCTTCGTCACGCCGCCCTGCTTGAGTCCCTGGAGCACGCCCGGCACCATGTTGTCCGACTCGGCGAACACGAAGTTGAGATTCGGGTGACCGGTCGCGATATCGCGAATCATGCTCAGCGGCTTGTCATCCGTCCATTGCGCATATTGGATCGGCAGCCAGGTGACCTGCGGGTGGTCGCCGTGGTCTGAAAACC
>JAFIHI010000174.1 GCA_017848755.1 Nakamurella sp.
AGCCCACAGCGGCCGCACGACCAGCGGCCCCGCGTCCCGCTGCACCCCCGACCACACCACCCCCGTTCACCGGCCCCCTGCCCAGCGGCGACTTGCTCATCCCCAACTACAGCTTCGAGGGCGGGACAGCCGACTGGGCCCGTTCCTGCTCGGCCGCTTCGGGCGTCTCCACCGATCAACACGCCGACGGGAACCAGGCGGCGTACCTGCGCAGCATCGCGAGCTGTCCCGTGCCGACCATCACCGGCGCGCCGTTGCCGGCCACGCCCGGACTGCGCTACACCGCCTTCCTGCAGACCCTGTCGCAGTCCGGCACGGCCACCACGAACCTGATCTTCCTCGACGCCGCGCGCAGAGTGATCGGCCAAGGGCCCCCGACCCACACCGGGCAGGCGCGCTGGACCATGCTCCGCCCGAGCGGGGTCGCGCCGGAGAAGGCCAGGTATGTCGCCGTCCGCATCGGCGCGACCACGTCAAGGGGCGGCACCGTGTACGCCGACGACGTCCGCATCTCCCGCCAGTTCACCGACCTCGGCCCGCAGCTGTACGACACCTACGTCCGGGCCATCACTTTCGGCAAGGACGCCGGCGGGCGCGATGTGGTCTATGCCGTCACCGACGGAAACGGTAGCGTCCCAGCGCATCTGGTCGTCGTCGAGGTCGCCACCGGGGCCATCCAGCGGTGGTTCAACCTCAATACCTCGTCCCCGTCGGGCTCCTGGGCGGCCACCACCGCCACCGACGGCACGATCTACGTCGCGAGCTTCCAGCCCGGCGCGCTCTGGGCGTACAAGCCCGGCGCGCCGGTGCCGGTGCGGGTCGCGACCATCTCCGGCGACCAGATCCCGTTCGCCATCGCCCCCGGCACCAACGCCAGCGTCTATGTCGGCGGCTACCCGGACGGCGTCGTCTACAAGTACATGCCGGGCAAGGGCCTGACCACTTTCGTCAACGCCAAGAAGCTCACCGGGCAGCAGTACGTCCGGAGCCTCGCCGTCGACCTGACCACTCGTATCGTGTACGTGGGCCTCGGCACGAAGGCGGGCCTGCTCGCCTGCAACGAACAGGGCGCCACCTGCACCGACATCACCCCGGGCGCCTTCCGCGGCCAGCAGTTCGCCTATCAGATCGCCGCCGGCCCGGGGAAGGCCTTCGTCTACCTCTCGCCGAGCAACGATCTGGCCGTCCTCGATGTCACCAGGCAAAGCGGCGGAGGCATCCGCGCGACGGTCGCGTCGACCATCAAGGGCGTCTCCTATCCGGGAGCGTCCCCGGCCTTCGACGGCAAGGCCTACTACCGCGACGCGAACGGCCTGCTGATGGCCTACGACCTCGCCACGGACACCACCGCCCAGGTTGCGACGTCCTATCCGGCGCCCCGCGGATGGGCGTCGCTCGCCCTCGCCGACCAGTCCCGGTACCCCGGGCAGACCGTCATGAGCGCGGGATCGATCACCGGCGGCCTGCAGATCGCCGGCGTCAACCCCACCAGCGGCGCGGCCCTGCGCAAGAGCGTGACCGGCATGCCCGGCGCCAGCGTCGGCATCGAGGCACTGCAACGCGGCCCGGACGAGAACGTCTATGCCAGCGGCTATCTCGTCGGCGGATTGGCATCGTATACCCCGATGCGCGCGGACCGAGCGTCGTCATATCAGGGGATCGGTCAGGCCGAGGGCATGGCCACCCTGGGCGACCTGCTCTACCTCGGCATCTACCCGGGCGCGTCGATCAACGCCTACAGCCCGGGCCAGCCGGTCGCCGCGGGGGCGAACCCGAAGAAGATCTGCGATCTCGCCGCGCACCGGCAGGACCGCCCGTACGGCATGGTCGCCGGC
This sequence comes from Nakamurella sp., assembly GCA_017848755.1. Taxonomy (GTDB): domain Bacteria; phylum Actinomycetota; class Actinomycetes; order Mycobacteriales; family Nakamurellaceae; genus Nakamurella. The sequence goes on from JAFIHI010000174.1 coordinate 1,836, forward strand.
GGCGGGAAGCTCTACATCGGCACCATGGGCGGCTATGGGAACCTGAAGGGCGGGCTCACCGTCTACGACCCGGCGACCGGGCAGTGCACGTTCAAGGGCGACCTCGTGGGCGACGAGAGCATCGTGAGCCTCGCCTACCAGGACGGCATCGTGTACGGCGGCTCGCTGGTGTGGGGCGGCCTCGGCATCGCCCCGGCCCAGACGCACGCTCGGCTCGTCATCTACGACACGCGAACCGACCAGGCACGCACCGTGCCGCTCCCGGTGACGGCGGCGTCGGTGCAGGGGCTGATGGTCGGCCCGAGCCGCAACATCTGGATGATGGCGCAGGACTGGCTGCTCATCTACAGCCCGTCGCTCGGGCGATTCGTCTACCAGAGCAAGCCTTTTGGCGATGTGGGGTACCCGAAGCCGCCGCTCACGTCCACCAACCGGGTTTCCGCCTATGACGTTTTTCTCGCGCGCGGCGCGGATGGCGGGATCTACGGCACATACCACGGGCGGTACTTCTTCAAGCTCGACCCGCGCACGGCGAAGGCGACCGTGCTCTACCAGGGCGCGGTCGGCGGGCTCACCACCGACGCGTTCGGGAACGTGTACTTTATCCGGGCAGGCGACCGCCTCGTGCGCTACGTGCCGTAGGTCCTCCGGCCGCACTGACGTTCCCGCTGCGGGGCGGCCGGCGTGGGGAGTATTCGATTGCCGGTGAGGTGGGGACATAGGGCCCGGGCGCTTCGTGACCAACGGCTCCGGTCCGGCACCGGTGCGGCGCAGCACGCTGAAGATCGTGCGGATGGGAATGCGGGCTGCCGACCCGGCGCTTGATACGGCGGTCGACTCGGCACTCGACGCTGCGCTCGACATAGCGCTCGCCGCAAGCCTTTCCGCCGACGAGGTCACCCGTCGCCTCGGTGTCGGCCCGGGCGGGCTGACCGCGCAGGAGGCGTCGGCCAGGCGCGAGCGGTTCGGCAGCAATGTGGTGGCGTCCCACCACGTCGGCTTCTTCGCGGTCCTCGCCCGGCAGGTGCGCTCCCCGCTGCTCGCCCTGCTCGTCGCCGCGGCGACCGCCTCGTACTTCGTGGGCGAGCGATCCGACGCGGTGATCATCGGCGTCATCGTCGTGTTGTCCGTGGGCCTCGGCTTCGCCAACGAGTTCCGTGCCGAGCGGGCGGCGGAGGCGCTGCACTCGCAGATCCACAGAACCGCCCTGGTCACCCGGGTTGGCGTGCCCGCCCGCGTCGACGTCCGCGAGCTGGTGCCCGGCGACCTCGTGCACTTGCAGCTCGGGGACATCGTCCCGGCGGACCTGCGCCTGCTCACGACGACCGGCCTGGAATGCGACGAGTCCGTGCTCACCGGGGAGTCCGTCCCGGTCGCCAAGTCGGTGGCGCCGGTGCCGGCCGCCGCATCCTTTGCGGAGCTCACGTCGTGCGCGCTGATGGGAACCGTCGTGCACGGCGGATCCGGGTCGGGCATCGTCGTCGGCACGGGGACGCACAGCGAGTTCGGCGCGATCGCGGCCGGTCTCACGGGGCGCCCGCTGGACACCGAGTTCCAGGTGGGCTTAAGGCGCTTCTCTACCCTGCTCGTCTACGTCGCCGGTGCGCTCACCGGGTCGATCTTCGTCGTCAACATCGCCCTGCACCGGCCGATCATCGATGCGTTGCTGTTCTCGCTGGCCATCGCCGTGGGGATCACGCCGCAGTTGCTGCCGGCCGTCGTGTCCACCAGCTTGGCGGCCGGGTCCCGGCGGATGCGGCAACGCAAGGTGCTGGTGAAAAGACTCGTGTGCATCGAGGATCTCGGCGATATCGATGTGCTGTTCACCGACAAGACGGGCACCTTGACCGACGGCCGCATCCGGTTCATGCGAGCTCTGCCGGTACCCGGACGCACCGGGGCGGACGTCGTCCGGTACGGCCTTGCCGCGTCCGATGTCGCAGTCGCAGGCGAGACGGCGGTGGGCGGCAACGCGCTCGACGACGCGCTGTGGGAATCGCCCCTCGGAGCCGCCCAGCGCACGCAGGCGAGCGCTGTCACCCGCCTCGGCGAGCTCCCGTTCGACCACGAGCGTCGCATGACATCCACGGTGGTACAAGGACTCTCGAGCACCACCGAACTCGTCACGAAGGGGGCGCCGGAGGCCGTCTTCGAGCGGTGCCGCGATATTCCGCCGATCGCCCAGCATGCGCTCGCGGCGGAGGACGCGGCGGGCAACCGCGTGATCGCCGTCGCCGCACGGCCCTTCGACGGCACAGGTGCGCCGACGCCGGCCGATGAGCGGGATCTCGAATTGATGGGCCTGCTGGTCTTCCTCGATCCGCCGAAGCCCAGCGCGGCGGCGGCGCTGACGCGCCTGGGCGACCTCGGGATCGCTGTGAAGATCGTCACCGGGGACAACGCGACCGTCGCGCTGACCGTTTGCGGGGAACTCGGCATGGCCTCCCCTACGGCGCTCACCGGCGTCGAGATCGACCGGATGACGGACGCCGACCTGACCGAGTCCCTTTCCCGCACCACCGTTTTCGCGCGGGTGAGCCCCGAGCAGAAGGCCCGGATCGTGCGGCTGCAGCGCACCACCGGGCAGGACGTCGCGTTCCTCGGCGACGGCGTGAACGACGCGCTCGCCTTGCACAGCGCCGATGTCGGCATCTCGGTCGACACCGCCACCGATGTCGCCAAGGACGCGGCCGATGTGATCCTGCTGGAGAAGGACCTGAACGTGCTGGCCGACGGAGTCGTCGAAGGCCGACGGATCTTCGCCAACACCATCAAGTACGTGCTCATGGGAACGTCCAGCAATTTCGGGAACATGTTCAGCGCGGCCGGCGCATCCGCGTTCCTCACGTTCCTGCCCATGCTGCCGTCGCAGATCCTGCTGAACAACCTGCTCTACGACACGAGCCAGCTCGCGATACCGACCGACGAGGTCGACGCCGACCAACTCCGTCGGCCCTCGCACTGGGACATCTCGCTCATCCGCCGCTTCATGCTGCTGTTCGGCCCGATCAGCTCGATCTTCGACTTCGCGACGTTCGGCGTCATGCTGTGGATGCTGCACGCCGGACCGGCCGAGTTCCGCTCCGGCTGGTTCGTCGAATCCCTCGCGACCCAGACCCTCGTCATCTTCGCGATCCGGACCCGGCGCGTCCCGTTCTACCGCAGCCGCCCCAGCCTGCCGCTCGCCCTCGCCGCGATCGGCGTGGTGGTGGTCGGGGCCGTCCTGCCGGCCAGCCCGCTCGGGCCGCTGCTCGGATTTGCGGTGCTGCCGTTCCGATTCTTCGCGGTGCTCACGCTGATGGTCGCCGTGTACCTCGTGCTCATCGAGTTCGGCAAATCCTGGTTCTACCGGTGGCAGTCGGCAGCCACCCGCCCGACCCGGCGACGCATCGACCGGCGGCACCTGCGCCGCCGCGCCGCGGCCTTCAGCAGCGCCTTCCGGAAGGGCATTCAGCAGCGCTGAGCCCCCAACCGCCGCTCGCTCGCCCGATCGCCGCCATCGGGGGCGACGACATGAGCGGCCGAATCCGTTACCTCCAGCGCATTCCCGGAGAGACTCCGCACCGCCTATGACGATGTTCGCGGGCCGGGCCGCTCCGTCAGGGGTATGGCGCGGAGAACGCGAAGCCCGTCATACCCGATTCGGCGGGTCGGGCGGCGACGAGGCGGACCTGCCCGCGTCGTCACCCGTGTCGTCCGGGTCGACGTGTTCGTGGCCGTGCGCCGCCACCTCCGCTGTGATCACTGTCCCGGCGTTCGCGTCGATAGCCGTTGCCGCGCTGGAACTCTCGGCGGGCTTGTCCGGCGCTGTGCGGGGTGTCGGTCGGCGGAACTGCACGATCGCGAACCAGATCAGGCCGACCACCGTCATGGCAAGCGCGACGAAGAAGTTCAGCCGCAGGCCGAGGAAGTACGCGGAGGAGTCGACCCGGATGGTCTCCTCGAAGATGCGGTAGCCGGAATAGCCGGCGACATACAGGGCGAACAGGCCCTGCGGCCGGATTCGCCGGTGATGGCCGAGCCAGACGAGCGCTGCGGCCCAGGCGAGGTCGAAGATCAGCTCGTACAGGAACGACGGCTGGAAGGTGCCGATACCGGCGGTCACGTCGGCGGCCGGGATGCCACCCCGCAGTTGGGCCTCCGGGCTGATCCCCACGGCCCACGGCAGGGAACTCGGCTTGCCGAACAGCTCCTGGTTGAAGTAGTTGCCGATCCGCCCGATCGCCTGCGCGACCAGCAGTGCGGGCGCGACCGCGTTCATGAACTCGCCGACACCGGCGCCGGACCGGCGCACCCGCCACGCGCCGACCAGTGCGGCGAGCGCCACGCCGCCCCAGATGCCGAGGCCGCCGTTCCACACCGCGAAGGGGCCCCACCAGGTCTTCGGGGTGATGTCGAACGGTGTGGTGATGTCGAAATAGATTCGCCCGCCGACGATCCCGGCCGGCACGCCCCAGAGGGCGACCTCGTAGACGAGCTCGCCGTCGCCGCCGGCGGCCTGCCATCGGCGCCGGGTGATGTAGATGGCGAGCGCGATGCCGATCACGTACATCAGCCCGTAGAAGTGCACGTACAGCGGCCCGACCGGGAAGCCGTCGATGGGAGGGCTGGGGATATAGGTGAGGTGCCCCGGCGCCGCCGCGAGCGTCGTCATATCCATCGCATGCCCGGATCGGGAGTTTCATCCATGTGCGTTCTCCATTCGACCATCTTGCCGCGCCGTGTTGCGGGCGCGCCGCCGGAACGCTTTGGCGCGGCTTCCCCAGGCGTTATTCGGGCGTTTCGTTCACCATGGAGATATGGGCGCGCACGGTGCGTACTGGGTGGCGGTCGGGATCGGTGCTGTCCTCACCGTGCTGGCGTGCGTGGTGGCGCGGCGGACGTCGGCGCGTGTCGCGCTGGTGATCAGCCGGTGTCTCGCGGTCGTGCTAGCGGCGACAGCCGTCGCCTTCTACCTCGGGCCGGTGGTGGACGGCACGTTCACGGTTCGCGGGTCGCTGCCGTTGCAGCTGTGCGACGTAACCGCGATCGTCGCGGTGGGCACCTGTTGGTTTCCGCACTGGCGCCTCGGGTTCGAGCTCACGTATTTCTGGGGCCTCGCCGGGACACTGCAGGGCGTCGTCACGCCGGACCTGGATGCGTCGTTCCCGCATCTGGAGTTCTTCGTCTTCGTTGTCGCGCACATCGGAATCGTCATGGCCGCTTTGTATCTCGCGATCGGGATGCGGGCCGCGCCGCGCCCGTTCGCGCCGCTGCGGGTATTCGGGATCACCGTCGGTCTCGCCGCGGTGGATGCGGTGGTCGACTGGAGGCTGGGCGCGAACTACATGTACCTGGCGCACATCCCGCCGAGCGCTTCATTGTTGTCGGTGCTCGGCCCGTGGCCGGTCTACATCGCGTCTGCGGCCGGGGTCGCCGTGGTGTTGTTCGCGGTGCTGGACGCGCCGTTCTGGCTGCGGCGCCGTGCCGCGGGTCCGGGCCGGGCGGGCAACAGGACTGGCGTCATGGTTCCCGCTGACGTGATCGCTTCGCCCGGCGTCATAGGTTCCGCCGAGGTCATGGCTTCGCCCGATGTGCCAGTTGCCCCCGACGTCACGGGCACCGCCTGCGTTACCGCTTTCCCCGCCGCCGCAGCGCGGCCTCCGGGACGTACCGCCATCCCGGAAGATGCGCCTCCGCGTAGGCGAACTCCCGCTGGATCTGATCGTTGACGAACGGCTCGAGCAGCGCCGCGTCGATCTGCGCCACCGTCGAGTGGGAATCCTGCAGAGTTTTCGGGCGCCCGGACTCTGCAGGACTCCCACTCGGCAGAGATGAACCCGTGATCGCCGCGGATTGGACGGCCGCCCAGCCGGTGCATCGTATTCTTCATCTACCGATCCCCGTCCGCACGGCGCTCATGCGTGTGCTCGTGTGCATGCTCGTGCGCGCCGCGGGATCGCTTGAGTAGAACAGGGGTACGTATGCGAACCGCATTCGCCGGGCGGGTTCTTGCCGTCGCCACGGCCCTCGTGGTCGGCAGCGGTATGGTGGCCGCCGCGCCGGTGGCGCAAGCGGCCGCGCCGGTCGGTGCGGCAACCGGTGCCGGGACCGGTGCGCTAGCCGGCGTTGCGGCCGGTGCGTCAGCCGGAGCGGCCGCGGCCCGTCCGGGGAACGTGGTGCCCGATCCGGGAGGTTCGGATCGCATCGCGATGGTCGACCCGTACGTCCCACCGACCGGCGCGCACGGCACCCAACGTGCCGGCGCCGCAGCGGATGTCGTGGCAAGCAGCGCGCTGCCCGAACGCATCGGCGGCACCGACCGATATGCCACCGCCGGCCAGATCGCGACCCAGTTCGGCACGGCCGATGCAGTGGTGGTGGCCAACGGCTCGACCGCGAAGGGCGGGTTCGATGCGCTGGCAGCGAACTACCTCGCGGGTGAGGTCCGTGCGCCTATCGTCCTGACCTCGGGCCAGGCGCTGGAACCTGCGGCGGCTGCGGCGGTCCGAGCAGTGCTCACCGGGTCGACAGACCCGGCGATCTACGTCATGGGCGGTTCGGACTCGGTGTCGGATGCCGTGGCGACGGCGCTGGGGTCGATCGCGGCCGACGTCACCGGTGCACCAGGGGACTATGTGCACCGTGTCGCGGGCGATAGCCGTTACGCCACCGCGGCTCTCGCTGCGCAGGCGATCGACACTGCCATGCCAGGCACGGTGAACCTGGGTGTCAGCCCGAGCTATTCGCTGACGACCGCGATCCTCGCGTCCGGCGCGGTGAACGCCGACGCGCTGGCCGCCGGGCCGCTGAGCAACGCCTGGGGGCTCCCGGTGCTGCTCACCCCGGACGCGACCCTGCCCACGGCCGCGGCCGACGCGATCCAGGCGCTGGGCATCCAGCAGCTGATCGTCCTCGGCGGTTCGGACCGGGTGTCGGACAGCGTCATCGCGCAGGCGAAATCTGCTGGGGTGCAGCGGGTTCAGCGGATCGCGGGTGCCAACCGGTTCGCGACCGCGGCGTCGCTCTACAGCTATGCGCGCAAGACCTTCACCAATGCCGATGGCGTGCACTACGCCGCCGGGACTCGGGCCTTCCTGGCGAACGGCGTCACCGGATTCCCGGACGCGCTCGCCGTCGGGCCGCTGGCCGGCGCGCTCGGGGCCCCGCTGCTGACCGTGTCCGCCGACGCCGTGGACACGTCCACGCTCACCTTCCTGACCGGCGCGAAGGGCGCGATTGCCGCGGTGACGATGCTCGGGACCGCGCCCACGGTAGGCCAGGCCGTGCTGATCACGGCGAAGGCCGCGCTGGGCCTGAACATCGCGGAGACCTCCGCCGGCACGATCGCCGACGATGTCCACGCGAAGTTCCTGGCGGCCGCGGCGGGGCTCTCGACGTTCACGGCGAAACTCGCCCTCGCGATGACGTACCTGCCGCACGGCGGCAAGGAGATCGCATCCCTGGACACGAACCCGGCGGACGGGTTGGACAACGCGGCCGGGCTCACCTGGTTCCCGACCTGCAAGGTGTGGATCGACGACACCCTGCCGGACAGCGCCATTCTCGACATCCTGCGGCACGAGTACATCCACGCGCTGCAGTGTCGCGCCGCCAACAACGGCGTGCAGCTGGGGTACGCCAGCGACGACACCGCCATCGGGGGCATCGAGCGCGGTGCCGACGCGGGCGCATACCTGTTGGGTAGCAATTACATGTACTACATCGACTACGCGGCAACCGCGACGCCGCTTCGGGTTTCGGAGATCGCCACCGCGCAGCGACTGCTCGCCCTGTTCCAGATCAGCTACGTGATCGGCTGAGCCGCAACGAGTATGACGATGTTCGCGGCCACGCGCGTTCGGATCAGCCGCGGGCGGCGCGGCGGTGTCCGGTCAGGACGCGGTGAACCGCTTGGCCGAGACGGTCGTGTCGCCGCCTGACGGCGTGCGCCGGCGTGAGTTGGGCCGCGCGCTGGTCAAGGCCCGCAGCGCGTTGCCGATCGCGGCCAGGTCGACCGCCTCCTGACTCAGCGCGCCGAAGAGCGGCGGCAGATGCCCGAACGCCGCGACGCCCATCAGGACGATGCTCAGCCCGATGCCGATCCAGATGCTTTGCAGCGCAATCGCTACCGTCCGCCGGCCGATCGCGACGAGGTCGGCCACCAGCCCGAGGCGATCCTTCAGCAGCACCGCGAGCGCGGATTGCGCCGCAGCGGTGGCCCCGCGCGCACCCATCGCGACGCCGATGTCCGCGGCGGCGAGCACCGGCGCGTCGTTCACACCGTCGCCGACCATCATGATCGGCCGAGCCCGTTCATTGCGGACCGCGGCCACCTTGTCGACCGGCAGGCATTCCGGTCGCACGTCGGTCACCCCCACCTGACGGGCGATCACCTGAGCCGTGGGCTCCGCATCGCCGGTGAGCATCATGACGTGTTCGATCCCCAGCGCGCGGAGACGACCGACGACCTGCGCGGCGTCCGGGCGCGGCGGATCGGCCAGCAGCAGCGCGCCCGCGTAGCGTCCGTCGATGCCTACGTAGACCGCGAGCTCGCCCCCGGACAAGTCGAGTTCCTCGACGGCGCCGGTGGTTTCGGCGACGAACGCGGGTTTGCCCACCACGACCTCGCGTCGTCCGACCGCCGCCTTGACACCATGCGTCGCCCACTCCTCCGCGTCTGCGACATCGTCCAGCGGGAGACCGCGGTCGACCGCCGCCTGGGTGACGGACGCGGCGAGCACATGCGAGGAGTGCTGTTCGGCGGCGGCGGCCGCCGCGAGCACCTCGTCCTCGGCGACGCCCGTGCCGCTGGCGGTGACGACCCGCAGCAGCGTGGGCCTGCCGTCCGTCAGTGTGCCCGTCTTGTCGAACGCGACGGTGCGCACGTGTGCGGCGAGCTCCAGCGCGGTGCCGTTCTTCACAATGATCCCGTGTTTGGCCGCGCGGCTCATGCCGCCGAGGAAGGCGACCGGGGCGGCCAGCAGCAGGGGGCACGGGGTCGCGACGACGAGCACCGCGGCGAACCGGACTGCGTCCCCGGAGGCGATCCACGCGGCGGCGGCGATCGCATAGGAGACCACGGTGAACGGCAGGGCGTACCGGTCGGCGAGGCGAACCAGGGGGGATCTGCCCTCCGTCGCCTCCCGGACCAGGTCGACGATCTGCGAATACTGACTGGTCGCGGCGGTCGACGTGGCCGTCATCAGGATGGCCGCCGTCCCGTTCACGGCGCCGCTCATCACCGGTTCGCCTGTCACTCGTTCCACCGGCATGCTCTCGCCGGTCAATGACGACTCGTCGAAGGACGCCGATGCGGAGCGGAGGACGCCGTCCACGGGCACGATCTCCGACGGACGCACGAGGAGTACGTCGCCCGGCTGCACGGTGTCGACAGGAATGTCGACGATCGCTGAGCCTTGGGTGCTGTCGGAACCCGCGCCGTGGTCGGCATTTTCGGGTCGGCCGGCGTCTTCGGCATCGGGGGCGCCGTCGACGCGGTCGGCACCGTTGGAACCGACGGCGCGATGTGCCACGCGCGGTGCCCGGGTCATCAGGGCGGTCAGTTCCCGTTTCGCTCGGTGGCTTGCGTACTCGTCCAGCGCCTCGCCACCGGTCAACATGATCACGATCACCATGGCGGCGGCATTCTCGCCGACGACGAGGGTAGCGACGATCGCGGTCAACGCCAGGATGTCGATGCCGGTGTGGCCGCGCAGCAGATCGCGGACGATGCGAATAGCGAGGCGCAGTGCGATGGCCCCGGCGAACACGATCACCGTCCAGCGCGCCACGGAACTTGCGCCGAGCCATGCGGCGACGGCCGCCGCGCAGCCGACGACTCCCGTCGCTGTCAGCAGCGCCACCTGCCGGCGGAACTCCGGCGTCCGCGGCGATGGGGGTGCGGGCGTGCGCTGGCCCGCGGCGACGCTGGTGTCGGTTCGCGCAGATGGCGGCATGTGGTGCCTCTCCGTCCTGTGCTGCCGTCGTGGGGTCGGCGCGGTCGGCAGCGCGCGTCGACCAGTGGGTTCCGGTGCCCGTATGCGCTACTCGCCACCGTATCCAGCCCGGCATCGGTCCAGCCGGGGCACTTCGTCCCGCCCGGCGGGACCTTCGGCTCTGCCGGCCGGCCCCTGTCCTGTGCTGCGCTAGAAGTGTCGATTTTCGAATCATGCGACCGCGAAGGAGCAGCGAGATGAACGCATCAGCAGCGACCATGCCCGTTGTCGTCGGCGTCGACGGGTCGTCGGCGGGACTACGTGCCGTGCGGTGGGCAGCCCGCGAAGCGAAGCGGCAGGGAGTGCCGCTGAGCCTGGTTCACGCCGTTCCACGGCTGCCGCGGGATCCGTATCCGACCGCTGCGCTCTACATCAACGACCTGCGGACGGCGGCGCGCGCCGACGGGGCGAAGTTCCTCGCGGAGGCCGACGCCGCGGCGGCGGAGGTCGCCGACGGGGTGAAGGTGACCGAGGTGCAGCACGTCGGCGGGCCGACTGAAGTGC
>JAFIHI010000175.1 GCA_017848755.1 Nakamurella sp.
AGGCCCTAGCCGGCCGGGTGGCGGCCCGGAGGCCGCGCCGGCGGAAAGGTGCCGGTCGCGTCGTACACGCCCCACTCCGCCCGCCAAAGCTCGAGGACGCGTGCCAACTCGGCGATGGGTTCAGGGTGGTCCTGACTTTTATCAATCTCTCGGGTTCGGGATTGGCGCAGGGCTGTGACCTGCTGCTTTAGTGTTCCCGCGGCTCGGGTTTGTGCACTAGCCGGGGGTCCGTAGAGTGCGGCCGTGGCGTACGTGCGCACGGTGAAGACGAGCTCCGGGGCGACTGCCGTGCAGATCGTGTGGTCCTATCACCGCGGTTCCCGTCGGATCGAGCACCTTGGGTCGGCGCACACGCCCGAGCAGGTGGAGGCCCTGAAGGCCGCGGCGCGGCAGCGGCTGATCGCTGGTCAGGGTGAGTTGGACCTCGGGTTGGATACCGCCGGCTCGGGTGGGCCGTTGCCGATCACTTCGAGCCGGGCGGCGCTGCTGGGTGACGCGCTGGCCCGGGCGTACCGGGTGCTGGGGTTGGACCGGGCATCCGGCGGGGATGAGGTGTTCTTCCAGTTGGTGGCGGCGCGGATCATCGAGCCGACCAGCAAGCAGGACTCGCTGCGGGTATTGGACGAGGTCGGGCTGGCCGCCGCCTCGTATCCGACGCTGAACCGGCGACTGCCCCGATACGCGAAAGACGCATTCCGGCAGGCGCTATCGGCTGCGTGCGCGGCGCACGCGCAGGTGGGGCCGGCCTCGCTGATCCTCTACGACGTGTCCACCCTGTATTTCGAGACGGACAAGGCCGACGGGTTCCGGGAGCCGGGCTTCTCCAAGGAACGCCGCCTGGAGCCGCAGATCACCATCGGGCTGCTCACCGACGCGGCCGGGTTCCCGCTGACGGTGCGGGCGTTCGAGGGCAACAAGGCCGAGACCGCCACCATGCTGCCGGTGCTGCAGGAGTTCATGACCGCCCACAAGCTTGCGAACATCACCGTGGTCGCCGACGCCGGGATGATCTCCGAAGCCAACCAGCAGGCCATCGCCGCCGCCGGGTTGACGTTCATCCTGGGCACCAAGATCCCCCGGGTGCCCTACCAGGTCGCACAGTGGCGGCGCCGGCACCCCGGTGAGCCGGTCCCGGACGGGCAGATCTTCACCCAGCCCTGGGCGGCCACCGGCAAGGAGAAGGCCCGCGGCGTCCCGGACCGGGTCATTCACTACCAGTACCGGGCCGACCGGGCCCGCCGCACCCTGCGCGGCATCGACGAGCAAGTCGGCAAGGCGCAAAAGGCCGTGGACGGCAAGACGCCGGTCAAACGCAACCGGTTCATCAAACTGTCCGGCGGCACCAAGAGCGTGGACCGCGACCTGGAGGCCAAGGCACGAGAGCTGGCCGGGATCAAGGGCTACACCACCAACCTCACCGACGCCACCGCCGAGTTCGTCATCGACGCCTACCACCGGCTCTGGCGCATCGAGAAGGCCTTCCGCATGTCCAAGCACGACCTGCGGGCCCGGCCGATCTACCACCACAAACGCGAGTCGATCGAGGCTCACCTGACCGTCGTGCTCGCCGCCATGGCCGTGTCGCACTGGATCGAGCAGCGCACCGGCTGGAGCATCAAGAAGTTCGTCCGCGCCGCCCGCCGCTACCGCACCGTCACCATCCAAACCGGCGCGCGGACCATCACCGCCGCCGAACCACCGCCGGACGACCTCGCGGCAGCGCTCGCCGAGATCCACTCAGACGAGCCTGCGCACTAGGTTGATAAAAGTCGGGTCCTGTACCCGGTGCTCGACCACACCCGGCGAGAGCGCCAGCGCGGCCACGCCGGTATCAAGGCCGTCATCCTGTATCCGATGAACGCGCTGGTCACCGACCAGGCTCGCCGCATCGCCACGCTGCTCACCGGTGAGACGGGCCTGGCCGGCGTCCCCGCCGGCGTCCACATCGGCGGAAAGGGCAGCCACCAGTCGATCAGTGCCGAGCACCTGATCGATGACCGCTCCACCATCCGGCAGAACCCACCGGACATCCTGCTCACCAACTACAAGATGCTGGACCTGCTGCTGCTCCGCCCCGAGGACCAGCCGCTGTGGTCGGCGTCCCGGGACAGCCTGCAGTACCTGGTGCTCGATGAGTTCCACACCTACGACGGCGCGCAGGGCACGGACGTCGCCATGCTGTTGCGCCGCTTCGGCGCGGCGCTCGGCGTTGCCGGCCCGGGCGGTCCGCTGGGTCGGATCACCCCGATCGCCACATCCGCCACGCTGAGCGGCGGCGAGAACCCGGACGCGCTGCTGGACTTCGCCGGCACCGTGTTTGGCCGCGAATTCGACCAGGACGCGCTCATCGGCGAGGAACGGCTGGATGCCACCGAGGTTCTGCGGGAGCCAGACCCCCAGGCCGTAATGCCCTACGTCCGGGAGATCAACCGGGCACCGTTGCCGGATGCCGACCGTCCGGACAGCTGGAAACCCCTGGCGAACGCCGTGCTCGGCGCCGAGGTCGCTGATCGGCAGACGCTGGCGGCCGGGCTCGCCCGGCATCCGTTGATCCACGCCATCGTCACCGCCGTCTCGGCCGGTCCACGCACCGTGGCCGACGTGCTCGCCCACCTCGAGCGCGACGAGGGCGTCG
>JAFIHI010000176.1 GCA_017848755.1 Nakamurella sp.
AGAGGCCGCGTGCACACGTTCTGCGACCGGCCGCGGCTGGTGCATGTGTCAATGGCCGACCCGTACTGCCCCGCACTGCGCGCTGCCGCGCAGCAGGTGCTGTCCGCAGCGGGCGAGACGTTCCATCCGACCGGGACCGCCGTCGTGATCCAGGGGCCGCGGTTTTCCACGCGCGCCGAGTCTGCGTGGTTCCGCCAGATGGGCGCGGACGTGCTGAGCATGACGCAGCATCCGGAGACGACGTTGGCCCGCGAACTCGAGATGTGCTGTGTCAACCTGTCTTTCGTGACCGACTATGACGGCGGCGTCGAGGGCACGGACGAGGCGGCCGTCACCGGCGGAGCCGTCTGGCGGCGGCTGGCCGAGCATGCGGACCGCATCCGCCGGACGATCGGAGCCATCGTCGCCGCGATCCCGGGTGCGCGCGGGTGCGGCTGCCGATCCGCGCTCGCCGACACCTGAGCCGGCCCGGATCTATCGGCGATCGCCAGCACCCCTGACCACCGATGAGGAGAACTCCATGGCCCCGCAGTTCGATGACGACTATGTCCTGCCGCTGACGCGCGTCCGGGTGGGTGACGTGCCGCCGCGCGTGCTCGCCGTGGGCGATCCGGCCCGCGTGCGCAAGGCGGCGACGCGGCTGATCGACGTGCGCGAGGCCGGTTCGAATCGTGAGTACGTCACCGTGATCGGCAGGTACCGCGGCACCGAGCTGGCGATCGTGTCGCACGGGGTCGGCGCGGCCGGCGCGGCCGTGTGCTTCGAGGAGATGTGCCGCGGGGGCGCCCAGCGGATCATCCGCTCCGGCACCGCCGGCGGGCTACAGCCCGACGTGCGGGACGGGTCGGTGGTGGTCGCCACCGGCGCGGTGCGCGAGGAGGGAATCAGCCGGCAGTTGGTGCCGCTCGCCTTCCCGGCGGTGGCGGATGCCGCCCTGGTGCTGTCGCTGCGGGGCCATGCCGCCGATGCGGGCGCGGCGGTGCACAGCGGAATTGTGCTCACCTCGGACTGCTTCTACCCCGGCCCGGTGCTCGACGTCGATCACCGACTCTGGCAGCGCGCCGGGTGCGTCGCCGTGGAAATGGAAATGGCGGCGCTGTTCGTGACCGCCGCGCTGCACGGCGTGGCGGCCGGCGGCATCCTCGCGATCGACGGAAACCCGTTGGACGAGAACGATTCCGACATGTCGAACTACGAACCGTTCCGCGACGTGGTGGACCGGGCGGTCGATGCCGCGCTCGACGCGGCGCTCGCCGCGCTCATCGACGCATAGCCGGTCGGGCGGGGCCTGCCGCTCCGCGCGAACCTCGTCATCTGCGGCCGGCGGGCCGGCCGCCTCCTTGTCGAACCCGGACCCCGCCGCCTCTAGCGCTGCCCGAGCAGACGAGGCTCGTCTTCGGGAGGCCGTTGCGGTTGCCCGAGCGCACGGCAGATCGTGGAATCACATCGCCCTCGTGGCTTCTCGGCAGGCAGCTCGGCAGCGATTCACTCACGCCAGCTCGGCGACCCGGTAGCGGGTCGTCCTCCGAAAACCGCCGACTGGTGCGCTATGAGAACGCTATACTCTCGCTATGAGTGTGGTGATACGGCAGTCCGAGTTGCGTAACGACAACGCGGCGGTCATGCGTCGGGTAGCCAATGGCGAGTCCTTCGTGGTGACCGTCAACGGTCGTCCGGTGGCTGACGTGGTGCCTCATCAGCGGGACACGGGTAGGCGTCGATTCGTGCCGGTCGCCGAGGTGGCCGAGGCGTTTGCCGCGGAGCCGGCAGTAGACCCGACGACATGGCGGCGTGATCTAGCTGCCGCTGACGAGACCTTCGGTCCGGATGAGCCCAACGACCCGTTCGACCGGGGGAGGCATTGACCTCCCGCGAGCCGCGTCGTGCCCTGCTCGCCACTTCGGTGGTGATCGACTTCTCGGCCGCGCAGGTCGCCGAGGTCGCGGACGAGGTCGCGGTATCGGCGGTGACGATCGCGGAGTTGCAGTACGGCGTGGCCGCCGCCGGCGACCCGCTGACACAGATGGCACGGCGCCGGCGCGTGCAGGCGATAGTCGCCCGATTCGACGTGCTGTCGTTCGATGTGACCACGGCCGAGTACTACGGAGCGTTGGCCGGCCTCGTGCGCCAGCAGGGCCGCAACCCGCGGCCGCGCCGCATGGACTTGCAGATCGCCGCGACCGCGGCACGCCATGGCCTGGCATTGCTGACCCGGAACGGCAATGACTTTGCGGGGTTGGAGTCCGCGCTGGCCGTGGTCGACTTGCCGTACCAGCGATGATCGGCCCGCGGCCACAGCTCGGAGCTGATGTCCGACCGCTGATCCTCGAGTGACGCAAAGGGGCTGGGTCAGGGCTGCCGGTGGGGTCTACCGCTCGGCGCGAGCCTCGTCATCGACGTCATCGGCGGCCGGCTGGCGGGTGAGCTGCGCGATCCTGGCCGCGGCGCGCGCCCTCGGTGGCGACGCGGATGATCCCTCGACCGATGCCTTGATGACGAACCGTGGCCGCGACAATCGCATCGGCCTATCGGCACCGCAAGTGGATCCTTGACCGCGTCGTGCGGTGGCGTCGAGTCGGCGTGGTGGTTGGTCAGGCGGGGCGTCGGCGTAGGAACCAGAATGCGGCGGCGAGGAGGGCGAGGGCAAGGGCAGTCAGCCAGCCGAGTTCGATCCATTGGAATGTCCAGTAGCGGCTGTCCGGTTGGTAGCTGGTGACTTGGGTGTAGCCGTGCTGGATGAGGTATTGAACGGGGTCCACGCTGGGGTCGGCCTTTCCCGGGTTCACGGTGATCTTGCCGCTCCCGCCGGGTTGTTGGAAGCCGATGGCCTGCAGCACAGCGTTGATCGCGGCGTCACTGACACGCACGCCACTCTTGGTCCACCATTGGTCGATCCCGAAGTTTTTGCCAGACAGGTCGAGGCTGGTGGTGGTCAGCGGTGGAAGGTAGTGCATGCGGATTTGGGCGGCGAGCAACGCAAGCCCGAACCAGGCCGCCAATGCGGTGGCCAGCGCTGGCAGGACGCGGCGCCACAGCAGGCCGGCGAGCACGCCCAGGGCGAAGCCGACCAGTGCCCAGCCGGCGACGGCGAGCCCCGTCACCGGGAAAACGGTGGGGTGCAGGCGAGGCGTGATTCCGCTGTCGAGCAGCGGCTTGTTGTGCCAGGTGACGAGCGCCCCGAACCCGGCCATGATCACGGCCACCCCGACCGCTCCGGGAACGATGGCGGCGATGGCCCATCGCATCCGGCCGGCACCTTGAGTCCAGGCGTATCGAAAGGTGCCGGTCTCGAGTTCCCGGGCCAGTATCGGAGCGCCTACGAAGCCACCGATGATCCCGGGAAGGAACAAAAGGATCACGCCGGGCAGGCCGGGCTGACTGTAGCCGTTGCGGAAGTTCTCCCAGGCGAACTGGCAGCTCGCCGAGTGCACCGGGGTGCAGGCGAGGTGGGTGGCATAGGTCGACCGCATTCGTTCACCGTTGAGCACCAGATAGAAGGCGATCACGGCCAGTACGGCGGCGATTGCGGCCAGCGTCGCACGGGCGCGCCGCCACGAGACCCAGGACAGGCGCGTCCACGACACCGGTCGCACGTGCATCGTCGGCACCGCGACGGGAGTCATTGGGTTGCTCCGATCAATGTCGGGGATTGTGATGCTGGTGTCTCACGGAGGTAGGCCAGGGTGAGCTCCTCGATGCCGACGGGCCGTGACTCGCAGCCCGGCGGTAACGGCGCCTGCGACGAGTCCAGTCGGACCAGTAGGTGGGTCTGTGAGGGGGTCGTCCTGGCCTCGATGATCTGCCAGTCGCCGTCGGGCGCCGGGGCGGTTGTCGGGGCGGTCACCAGCCGATGACGGTCGAGGAGATTCTCGACGGTGTCATCCACGCGTACCCGTCCGTGGGAGATCAGTACCAGGTAGTCCGCGACGCGTTCCAGTTCGGCCAACATGTGGGAGGACAGCAGGACCGACACCCCGTCGTCGGCCATGGCGGTCATCACGGTGGCCATGAAATCGTGGCGCGCGAGCGGGTCGAGTCGGGCGGTGGGTTCGTCCAGGACGAGCAGGCGTGGGTGCCTGGCCAACGCCAGGGTGAGCGCGAGCTGCGCCTGCTGACCTCCGGACAGCTTGCCCGCCTTGCGCTTGCCGTCGATGCCAAGCTCGGTGATGCGCCGGCGGGCGTAGGCGGTGTCGAAGCTCAGGTTGAGATTGCGGGTCTGGTGCACCATGTCGGCGACCGAGTAATGCCGGTACAGCGGCATGTCCTGGGCCACGAACGCGATCCCGTCGAGTGCGGCGCGCGAGCCGGCCGGCTGTCCACCAAGGACCGTCACGCCGCCGGCGGTCGGGGAGGTGAGCCCGACGACCAGGTTCAGCAGCGTGGACTTGCCGGCGCCATTCGGCCCGACGAGCGCAACCAGGTTCCCCTCGGGGATGGTGAGGGTGCAGTCCCGTAACGCCCAGTTGGTGCGGTAGCGGCGACCCAGGCCGTCGGTCTGGAGCACGTTCACGCCACGCCTCCCACCTGCCTGCGGGATTCCCGCGTTGCGCCGCCGCGACCGTTCACGTCGCGGCGTTCAGAGAAATCCCGCAAGGTGCTCGTGATCAGCGCAACGATGCCGTCCTCGTCCAACCCTGCCTCGTCGGCCGCCTGGAGCCAGGCATGCAAGGAACGGCGCAGCCCGGTGAGCTCGGGCAGCGTGGCCTGTCCGAGGGAACCATCGATGAACGTGCCTTGGCCGGGTCGCCCCGATGCCAATCCCTTCCGTTCCAGGTCGCGATAGGCCTTCAACACCGTATTCGGGTTGATCGCCAGATCGGCCACCACCTCGCGAACCCTGGGTAGCCGGTCGCCCTCCTTGAGATAGCCCAGCCGCAACGCGTGCTCAACCTGTTGGACGAGCTGTAGATAGGTCGGCACCCCCGATGCTGTGTCTAGCCGGAACACGATCGGAGACGCAGCCCGGCCCGACGAACCGCTTAACGCCTCATCTAACACCATAGATAAACAGTACAACGACTGATCACGCCGGGCAAGTAGTCGACGATCGTGCGACCGCGAGGTCAGAGCTTTGGCGAGCTGTACGCGAAGTGTGTCCCAATAGCCGGACAGCTCACCGTCCACCAGCAGCAATAAGGAAAAGAGCACCCGGAGATGTTGCTCCGTCGTAGGCCCGAGTGCGGCCACGGTCGGCCGAGACGCCCAGACCGTCCCGTGGGAGGACCGTAAGCGCGACACCGCAGGTCAGCGCGGTCCTGATGCTCCGCGAGTGGGTCGCCGTCACCGTCTTGCCCCGCCCGGCGATATTCACCGGACACGGGCAAACTGCGACACGGCCGTCTCCGGCCAAATCCAGCCACCAAGCCGGTGTCGCCGTGTCCACCCGAGGTACAGCGCAACGCACAGTAGTCGCGGCGGACAACCCGCCACGACCGGGAAACCTTCGCTCCGGCGCGCTGAGACTCGGCGTCAACGTGCCGACCGGAGTGTCGTCGTCATCGGCCGCGCCCACAACGATTCCGCGTCAAATAGGCTGACGGGCAACACGGCGGTGCTGCGCCAGGGCTGCCGGTGGGGTCTACCGCTCCGCGCGAACGTCGTCATCGCCGTCATCGGCGGCCGACTGGCGGGTGAGCTGCGCGATCCTGGCCGCGGCGCGCGGATACCGCTCCGCAAGCTCCGCGCGGTCGCCGAGGCGGAAACCGGCCCAGTCGAACGGCGGGGCCATGGTGGTGCCCAGCAGGGTCCATTCGCACGTCGATGACGAGCCTTGCCACACACCGCCCGGCACCACGATCTGTGGACGCTGCCCGGCCGAGATGTCCGGCCCCAGAACGGGTTCCGTCACCGACCGGTCCGGGTGCAGCAGCAGCAACTGCAGCGGCGCGCCAGCGTAGAAGTGGTAGATCTCCGGGCCGTCGAGCAGGTGCATCGCCGAGAAATCGCCGCCCGCCAACAGGTAGTAGATGGCGGTCGACGCCTCGTCGGCATGGGTCTGCCGGTAGCGGCCGCCCTCGTCGGGCAACGGTTCGAGCCGCAGCAGGTCGATGAGGCGCTGCGCCTCCGCGGGCACAGGGGGTGGTGCGGGCGGATCTGAACGCTGGGGCATGGCGCCGCCCGTCATTCGATGACGGCGGAGACGATGCCGCGCTTGAAGTACTTGCGCGCGATGATCAGCGCGATCAGTGTGACGACATACGGTGCAGCGTCGGTGATCTGGGCGGGCAGCCCGTTGCCCTGCAACCGGAAGCCGAAGGCCTCGGCGAAGCCGAACAACACGCAGGCGCCAAAGGTGCCGATCGGGTGCGCGCGTCCGAGCATCACCGCGACGACGGCGATCCAACCGCGGCCGGCCGACATGTTCTCGGAGAACTGCACCACGTTTCCGAGCGCGAGCTGCGCGCCGGCCAGGCCACACAGCACGCCGGAGATCAGCACCGCGCCGTACCGGTACCGGTTGGGGTTGACGCCGAGCGTGGACGCGGCCGTGGGCCGCTCGCCCACGCCACGCAGCCGCAGGCCGAGCGGGTACCGGAACATGACGAGTTGGGTGACGATCACCAGGATCAGCGCAAGGTAGCCGATCAGCGTGAGGTTGAACAGCGCCGGGCCCACCCAGGGAATGTCGGCGAGCAGCGGGATGCGCACCGTGCCCAGGCCTATGATCTTGGGGTTCTGGAACACGCCCCGGACATGGAAGAACGCGACGAGCAGGAACCCCGTCACGCCCACGCCGAAGATGTTGAGGGCGACCCCGAGCACGATCGGGTCGGCCCGGCGGGTCACCGAGCCGTAGGCGAGCACCGCGGACACGGCGACGGAAGCCGCGACCGCGATCAGCACGCCGAGGTAGCCACTCCCGGTCGCGTACGAGCCTGCGACGGCCGCGAAGCAGCCGATCA
Organism: Nakamurella sp.; assembly: GCA_017848755.1. GTDB lineage: Bacteria > Actinomycetota > Actinomycetes > Mycobacteriales > Nakamurellaceae > Nakamurella. The sequence continues at coordinate 6,903 of JAFIHI010000176.1, forward strand.
GCATCAGCCCCTCGAGCGCGATGTTGAAGACGCCGGCGCGCTCACAGATGAGTCCGCCCAGCGCCGCCAGCAGCACCGGAATCAGCGCGCGCACGACCGAGGCGAAGAGCTCGCCGTCGATCAGGTTCGACCAGTTCATCTAGACCTTGCCCACTTCGTCGTCCACGGCGCCGCGGTCGGCGATCGCCGGCAGATCGCGGCCGCGCCGCCGCCATCTGGGCAGGGTCAACCGGACGACGATCAGGATGATCACCGCCGCCTGGATCACCTGCGAGAGCTGTGACGACACGCCGTTGGAGCGCTGCATCGCCTCGCCGCCGACGATCAGCGCGGCGAAGAACGCGCCCGAGACCAGAACCCCAACGGGCCGGTGCGCCGCCAGCAGCGCGACGAGCAGGCCGGTCCACGCATAGTTCGTGCCGACGAGCGCGCCGTCGATGAGGCGGAAATCGCTGCCGAGCACCAGCATCACGCCGACCAGGCCGCTGATCGCGCCGCTGAAGATCATCGTGCGGATGACGAGCGCGGTCGTATGCACCCCGCCGTACTGCGCGAAGCGCAGGTTCTGGCCGGCCAGCCCCGACTCGAAGCCCCCAGGGGTCTTCCGATTCACGAAGATGACGAGGGCGACCACGGCGAGTACCACCAGCAACGAGTAGTTGACGTTGCGGGTGATGAGCAACAGGGCGTTCTCCTTGCCCAGCGAGTGGCGCAGAGCCGTACCCCACGCGGAATCCGCCGGGATCAGGGCGGGGATGCGGGTGCCGTCCGGGATCATCGGGGTCGCCACCATGCTCGACCCCTTCTCCTTGAGCGGGAAGCGCACCAGATAGCTGCTGAAGTACCGGGCCGGATAGTTCAGCAGCAGGCTGCTGATCAAGATGGGGACGCCCATGGACGTCTGCAGCACCGCGGCGAGCATCGCCCACAGCGCTCCGGCGGCCATCGCGGCGAGGCAGGCGACCACGATCACGACGGGGCCGGGCCCGGGCATGGTGAGAGCGACGAGCGTGCCCGCAAGTCCGCCGAGCACCATCTGGCCTTCGGCACCCAGGTTGAACACCCCGGCGCGGAACGCGATCGCCAGCGCCATCGCCATGCCGATGATGGGGGTGGCGCGCTGCAGGGTGTTCGCCGGGCCGCGCCCGGTGAGCGCACCCTCGACCATGGACGGGTAGGCGTCGAACGGGTTGATCCCGGCGATGGCGATGGCGACCGCACCGATGGCCAACGCCACGATGATCGACACGGGCACCGGTCCGGCCAGCCAGGCCAGGCTCCGCCGAGCGAGAGTGCGGTCCGCCGCGAGTTCGGTCGTCATACCAGCTCTCCCGGATGCACGGCGCGCGCCTGATCCGGGGACGCCCCCGCCATCAGCATCCCGAGCATGGACTCGTTCGCCTGCGCGGCGGGAACCTCGGCGACTACGGCGCCCTCGAACATCACCAGGATCCGGCAGGCCAAGCTCATGATCTCGGACAGTTCCGCGGACACCAGCAGCACCGCCCCGCCCCGGTCACGGAACGCGGTGATCTCGCCGTACAGGAACTCGATCGCCCCGATGTCGACACCGCGCGTCGGCTGTTCGGCGATCAGAAGCGGTGTGTCATGGCTCATCTCGCGAGCCACGACGACCTTCTGCAGGTTGCCGCCGGACAGCGTGCCGACCCGCGTGGCCGGGCCGGGCACCTTGATCTGGAACCGTTCGATCAACTCGCGGGCCCGGCGCGTCATGGCCAACCGCTGCAGGAGCCCGTGCCGCAGCAGCGGCGGCTGCCGGTGGTGGCCCAACGACAGGTTGTCGGTGGTGTCCGCCGCCCCGGCGGTGCCGACGGCGTGCCGGTCCTCGGGGATGTACGCCATGCCGGCACGTCGGCGCTCGGCGACCGAGGCTCGGGTCAGGTCGAGGCCGGCGATGCGGACGGTGCCGGATTCGATGGGCCGCAAGCCGGCGATCGCCTCGACCAGCTCCGTCTGCCCGTTGCCGGCGACCCCCGCGATACCGACGATCTCGCCGGCGCGGACCTCCAAGCTGACGCCACCTCCGCCACCGACGGCGGTGCGCCCGTCCTCGGCGCGGACGGTGACATCGTGCAGGGCGAGCACGGTCTTGCCGGGCTCGCCGGACGCTGCCGTCTCCTGGAGGACGACGTCGCGGCCCGTCATGGCACGGGTGATGGCCCGCGCGTCGGTCTGCGCGGTCACCATCCGATCGGCGACACGCCCGTCGCGGAGCACCGTGACCCGGTCGGAGAGCGCCATGACCTCTTTGAGCTTGTGGGTGATGAAGATGATGGTGCGACCGTCGGCGGCCAGCGCGCGCAGGATCTCGAACAGCCGCTCCGCCTCCTGGGGGGTGAGCACCGCTGTCGGCTCGTCCAGGATCAGCACGGAGGCGTCTCGGTACAGGGCCTTGATGATCTCGACCCGCTGCAACACGCCGACCGGCAGATCGTCGACCCGGGCGGTGGGGGCCAGCGCGAGCCCAGAGCGCTCGGCGAGCGCGGCGATCACCCGCCCGGCGCCCTTGCGGTCGGACCGGCCGCG
>JAFIHI010000177.1 GCA_017848755.1 Nakamurella sp.
CGGTGTCAAGGCCAAGCCCTCCGGGTGGCCTACGGCCAGCCTGGACACCGGCTCCGGGCACCACCCAACGGCAGCCATCCGGGGCCGACGGGAAACAAGATCACTACAAATCAAGTCTCCACGAAAACAGGGGAACCCCAGTTGTTACCGGTCGGGGTCCGACGTGGTTGTGAGTTGTCGTGGTCCGGGCCGTCTTGGGGCAAGTGGGGCACTACGGCCGGTGGGCGTGCTGCTCGGTGGGGTCCTCGGCGCTGGCAGGCGCACGGTGGGTCGAGGCGTAGCGCACCAGTCCCACGAGTATGCCGGCGACGGGGAGTGCTATCAGGAACCGGATGCCGGCACTCTCCAGGGTCACCGAGCCGTCGACGAGCGCCGCCCAGAGCACCGGTGCGCAGAACAGGAATGCGACGATCAGTACGGAGCGACGGAACATTCCTGCTCCATTTCGGCGAGCTTGCTCTCGAGCAAGACGGTCCAGGCAGTGGGAGTGCTGCGGCGCCCGTTCAACAGGGCGATGGGCTTGTCGATGCTCCACACCGACGCCGGACTCGAGGTGTGCCGGCCGTTCACGACGATGATCCCGTCCACGCGGCCTAGTTCGCGCAGCGCGCGACGCGTGTCGTCGGGCTTCCGGGTGGCATCGACCACCGCCCACAGCGCGTCGGCGTGCAGTTCGGCGATGACCTTGGTGGATCGTTGCCGCCACGTCGGCCCGTCGGTGCCCACCGCGACCAACACCGGCTTGGCGGCGCGTGCCCGCCATTGCCGGGCGAGTGCGGCGGCCTGGTCGATCGAGGTGATCGCCCGGTTCGGCGCGACTACCTCGCCCGGCCCGCGCCCCGGGGGACACTCGAAGGTCCATGCGCTGTCGAACGGTGCGTTCTGCCCTCGGGTGAGCACGTCGGCGGCGGCCACCACATCGCTCGCGGGACCGGTGACGACGAGGATCTGTCCGCCCTCCGACGGCGGCACGGGCGCGGGCGGCAGGGCCGCGACGAGATCGGCGATCGCGGTGCGGGCATCGGCGATGATCGGGGGGAGCTGATCGACCGCCACACCGAGTTCGAGGAGTTGCCGGCGAACGGCCAGTGGTCGTGGATCGGGCGCTCGGCGGCTGGGGCGGACGCGCGGGTGCGTCTCCTCGGGAGCCATCGTTCTCGCGCCGCGGCCCTGCGGCGCGCTGAGCTCCGCCGGGACACTGACCTCCGCCGGGACGCTGACCTCCGCCGGCGCGCTGACCACCGCTGGCACGATGGGCTCGAACCCGGCGGGCAGTGCCTGCACCGGGCTCGTGGGCGCATTCCCGGGTGCGCCATCGGGTGGGCGCGTGACGGCTCGCTCGGCATCGACGCGTTCCGCCGTCTCGCCTCCTCGCTGGCCGGTGTCCGGGGGGTTGGCCGCCTGCCTGCGGGACAGCTCCGCCAGGATCTGCTGAAAGTGCAAATCCCGTTGGGCAGCGCGATCGTCGTACGCGGAGCGCTCCTGCGGGGAGTGCGCGGCGTCGGCGTCCGCGTCGTGGCGTTCCGCCGCGCGCGCCTGCTCGGGATCGTCGACGGCGGTGAGCATGTAGTGCACGCCGACCCGCTGCTTGGCGAAGAACCCGAGCACGCCGCCTTCGCGGGGCCGCGCGATCTCGAGAACCCGCACCCGGTGCGGATATTGCGCATCCAACTCGGCGAGGAGCTCGTCGAGATCGGTGCCTTCACGGTACAAGGTTGCTGGCGACATCGATCATTCCTAGCGCGTTGACGGTGACGGAACTGGCGGACAGTTCGGTGTAGGACAGCACGGACAAACCCGGCACGGACAACTGCACGAGACGTCGGAGCGGCAGCCGGATCCCTGCCGCGCAGACCAGCACCGGCGAATGGCCCAGGGCCGCGAGATCGCGGAACTTGGTCGAGATGTCGGCGATCAGCATCTCGGCCATTCCCGCCTCGATCACGAGTTGCGCCCCGATGTCGGTGCCCCGCACCGATTCCAAGAGTCGCTGCTGCAACTGCGGTTCGATCGTGAGCACGTCGAGGCGGCCGTCGGTCGCGAGTCGCGCGGTGATCGCCGGGGCCAGCGTGGCACGGGCCGCCTCCACGAGGCGATCCGGATCGGTGCCGCCTTTCGCGGCGAGGGACAGGGCCTCGTAGATGCGCACCAGGTCGCGTATCGACACGCCCTCGTCCAGCAGCGAGTGCAGCACGCGCTGAATCTCGCCCAGCGAGAGCAGCGCCGGAGTCAGGTCCTCCACCACCACCGGATGCGTGCGTGCGAGGGAACGCGTTGCGGCGGCTACCTCCTCGCGCCCGAGCAGGCGAGACGCATGTTGCCGCACCGTTTCCGACAGGTGCGTGATGATAAGCGACGACGGATCCACCACGGTGGCGCCGAGAAGCTCGGCCTGGCTGCCCATTTCGACCGGGATCCACCGGCCGGCGAGTCCGAACACGGGCTCGCGGTCGGGGGTGCCCGGAAGCCCCTCAAGCCCGTCGCCGATGGCCAAGAGCCGCCCGACCGGTGCCGTTCCACGGGCGAGCTCGACACCGTTGATGTTGATCGCGTAGGTGGAACTCGGCAGCGTGACCGAGTCGCGAGTGCGTACCGGTGGCATCACCACACCGAGGTCGGTCGCCAGCGTGCGGCGTAGCGCCTTGACCCGATCGAGCAGGTCGGCGCCCGGCCCGTCCACGAGCGATACGAGATCGGGGGAGAGGATCAACTCGAGCGGATCGACCACCAGCTCCAGCCGCAGCAACTCCTCGGGGTCGGCCTGCGCCGCACCGTCCGCCGTAGCCTGCGCCTCGGCGCCGTCCGGCGAGTCCGCCCTGTCGGCGTCGCTGCGTGACAGCCGCGTCGAGAGCACCAGCAGTGCGCCGCCCACCAGCAGGAAGGGGAGCTTCGGCAGGCTGGGCACCACGCACAGCAGCAGCGCCGCGACGCCGGCGATCCGCACGGCGCGGCGCTGCGAGCCGAACTGGCGGGCGACCACGGCGC
>JAFIHI010000178.1 GCA_017848755.1 Nakamurella sp.
CCCCACGATCGACGCGCACCGGCGGCCGGCCGGTTGCAGTCCGCGCGCCAACGCGCCGAGGGCGGCCGCATCGCCCGCCAGCGGAACGAGATTCGGTCCGACGAAGCACAGGGCGCCGTCGCCCCGGTCGCTGCCCCAGAATGTGCCGCCCAGGCGCGCCCGGTCCATCCCCACGGCCTCGAATCGCGCCGCGACCATGCACGATCCCACCGGGTCGCGGCCGAGAATCGCGCCGACGGATGACGCCGCCCCGCGGCCGAGCGGACGCGCCGACGCGCCGCCGAACCGCATCCGCAGCGCCGTCACCACCGTGGCTCCGCCTAACCGATCAGCCGGACCGGATTGACGATGTCGGCGACCGCGGTGAGCAGCGAGAGACCGATGAACAGCAGCACCACAACGTACGCGACCGGCATCAGTGCCGCCACGTCGAACTCCCGCGGCCGAGAGCGTCGCCGGATCTTCGCCCAACCCCTGCGGACCCAATCGATGACGGCGCCGAGCACATGCCCGCCGTCCAGTGGCAGCAGGGGCAGCAGGTTGAGCAGGAACAGACTCATGTTGAACCCCGCCAGCAGGTTCAGCACCCAGACGATCTTCGCCTTCACCGGCATCGGCTGAGCGAGGATCTCGCCGCCGATGCGCCCGGCGCCGATGATGCCCATCGGCCGGTTCGGATCGTTCTGCGACGGGTGGACGATAGCGTCCCACACGGCCGGGATTCGTTGCGGGATCCGCGCGACGGCCTTGCTGGCCGTCACGATGAAGTTCCCGGTCTGCACGAACGCCGCGCCGACCCCCTGCCGCACGTACTCCTGGTCCGGGCTGACCCCGAGAAACCCGATCACCGCCGCGCCGATCGGGTTCCCGTTCGCGTCGTACTTGGGTCGCTCGGTCGCGACGATCGGCACGTCGACCGTATGGCTGTCCCCGGCCCGGACGTAGGTGAGGCGGATGGTCCTGCCGCCCGAGTCGGCGATCACCGATTGGAACTGGGACCAGGTGTCGATCGGCGCGCCGTTGACCGCGGTGACCCGATCGCCCGGTTGCAGGCCGGCCTGCGCGGCGGGCGTCGCCGGATCGCCGGGCACGCAGGTGGTCCGCTGTTCCTGCCCCGATGGCGCGACGGGAACGATACAGGCGCTCACGTCATGGATCGTGGTGGTCACGGCCGGGATACCGACCGCCATCAGCGCGATCGCGAACAGCACCACGGCGAAGATGAGGTTCTGGGCGGGGCCGGCGACCATGACGACGATCCGTTTGAACGGATGGAGTTGGTAGAACTGGCGACCTTCGTCGGCGTCCGTCACCAGGGCGCGATCCCCGGCGCGGGTCTGCTCGCGGATCTGCCGGGCGATACCGAGCGGGCTTGCTGCCGTGGTGTTGAAACGCGCGCGGCCGTCCGGCGCGGGCGGCACCATGCCGATCATCCGGATGTACCCGCCGAGCGGAATGGCCTTGACACCGTACTCGGTATCGCCCAGGCGGCGCGACCAGATGGTCTTGCCGAAGCCGACCATGTACTGAGTGACCCGAACCCCGAACAACTTTGCGAACGTGAGGTGACCGGCCTCGTGCCACGCGATCGACACGATGAGCCCGACCGCGAAGATCACCACGCCGAGCGCATACCAGAGCACGGTCGGCACCGGGGCCCCACCTCCGCCGAAATCGTCGCCGTCGCCGACGCCGCTGCCATCGACACCGCACCGCGCGATGCGACGTTCCACTCCCCATCATCGCCCAACATCGCCGCGACGTGGCCCATGGCATTCGACGCATCAGGGTTCTCCTCGGCAATACTCACGGAAACATCAAGGATTTCGCGCGAATTCCTGACCATCCCAGCAAGCCGGTGCCCGCCGTGCGACAAACGGGATCGTTGCGGACATACTTGCGGGGTGACAGGCACGGAGCGATCGAACGCGCGCTGGGTCGCGCTTCTCCTCGCCGGTGCACTCGTCGCCTGCGCGGCCGTGGTCTACGCCATCGTCCGGATCACCAGCCCGGGCAATGCGGAGACGCCGCCGAGCACCTCGGAGACCACCGTGACCGGCCAGTCGTCCGATGCTCCGTCCACGGAGAGCGGGCTCGGCGCGACGTCGACACCCGGCTCGACTTCGCTCGCCTCGACCTCGACCACGGGTCCGCCAGCCGTCACCGGGTCATCGAAGCAGTCGGACTCGCCCCGGCCGGACGCATCCCCCGCGGTGCCGCCCACCACGACGCTGCAGCTTCCCGGTGCGCAGGTGGTGCTGCCCGCGGCATGGTCCGGCACGGCGAAGGTGACCGTGACGGTCGCGGGCGAGTGCGCGACGAGCACCCCCTCCGTCTACACGGATATCCCGGCCGACCTCGCGTTGGATCTGGTGCAGAACGAGGCGAATGCCGCAGAGGTGGGCCTGCCGCCCGGCACCCACGGCGACGACGTCGCCCTCACCCTGGGCATCAACACGAGTGGGGTGCCGTCGCTCGCCATCTATTCGTCGCAGATCGAATCGTCGGGGGCATTCCATCGATACTGGAACCTGGGCCTGTCGCCGGGTCCGCAGCGGACCGACATCAACGGCACGCTCATCGACCAATCCGCCGACGGTACCAACCCCAACCTGATGGTGGATGCCGAGACCTCCTTGCAGCCGTGTGAATCGGCCGGAACCGTGTCGCTCCCCCGCGCGCTGGCCGAGGGCTCCGTCATGACCGGCTGGGTATCGCAAACCGCGGCCGAGCTCACCGTGCGGGCCACGACGACGGACGGCAAGCGCGACGTCACCGTCGAGGTCACCCTCACCCGCAAGCAGTAGCGGTTCGGACCGGGGCGGGTCGGCCAGACGCGCGCCGCCGCATCGTGCGAAGATACGGGTACGCACCGCGAAAGGCCGGGAGAAACCAGTGGTAGACACCTCGCTCGAGCACCACGGAAGCGCGCACGGCGCGATCGGCAACGGCATGAAAAGTCCGGCCGTGGCAGGTTCCGCAGCGGAGCCGGCCGTTCGCTCGGCCGCCCACCCCACCGTGCATTACAACCCCGACGCACCCAGCGAGGAATGGGGCTGGCACGGTTCGTGGCGGGTGTTCGCGCCGCGCGGAAGCACCATCCTCCTCGCGCTCGGCGTGGTGATGCTGTTCCTGCTCAACTTCACCGAGCACGTCTCCCATGTGGAGAACTACTACTTCAACGGCATCGCCCTGATCGGGGTGCTGTGGATCGCCGCGCGCATCCGATCCGGGCGGGCCATGCGCCGCCGCCAGCAGGCGCCGCCGAAGGATCGGTAGCCGCTACCGGCTCGCTGCCGCGAGTTGCCCGCACGCGGCGGCGATCTCCTGGCCGCGCGTGTCGCGCACTGTGCAGGTGACGCCGGCGGCCCGCACGCGGCGCACGAACTCCTCCTGGACCGGCAACGGCGACGCATCCCACTTGCTGCCCGGCGTGGGGTTCAACGGGATCAGATTCACGTGCACCAGGCTGCCGAGCCGCTCGTGCAGCAGCCGGCCGAGCAGATCGGCCCGCCACGGCTGATCGTTGATATCCCGGATCAGGGCGTACTCGATGGAGACCCGCCGGCCCGTCGCGTCCGCGTACCGACGGGCCGCGGCCAGCACCTCGCCGACCTTCCAGCGGTTGTTCACCGGCACCAGCGTGTCGCGAAGCTCGTCGTCGGGCGTGTGCAGTGAGACGGCAAGCCGGACCTGCAAGCCCTCGGCCGTCAGCTTGTCGATGGCCGGGACCAGGCCGACCGTGGAGACCGTCACGGAGCGGGCAGAGATGCCCAACCCGTGCGGCACCGGCGCGGTGATCAACCGGACCGCGGCGAGCACCCGTTTGTAGTTGGCGAGCGGCTCACCCATACCCATGAACACGATGTTGGACAGCCGCCCGGGCTCCCCCAGCGCGCCGTCCCGCGCCGCGGCCGCCGCCAGACGCACCTGCTCGACGATCTCCCCGGTCGACAGGTTCCGGGTGAGGCCGCCCTGGCCGGTCGCGCAGAACGGGCAGGCCATGCCGCACCCCGCCTGGGACGACACACACAGCGTGATGCGATCCGGGTAGCGCATGAGCACGGACTCGATCAGCGTGCCGTCATGCGCCCGCCACAGCGTCTTGCGGGTCGATCCGTCGTCGCACGCGACGGACTTCACCTCGCTCAGCAGCGCCGGCAGCAACGCGTCCACGAACTCTGCACGGCCCTGGGCCGGGAGATCCGTCATCTCCGCCGGGTTCCGGCTCAGACCGCCGAAGTAATGGCGGGCGAGCTGGTCGGCGCGAAACGCGGGCTGCCCGGCCGCGACCACGGCAGCCTTGCGCCCCGGTTCGTCGAGATCGGCGAGGTGGGTGGGCGGCTGCCCGCGGCGCGGCGCGGCAAAGACCAACAGCGGAGATGACGTCATAACCCGGCCATTCTCGCACGCCGATCGGGCAGCCGGGCCGCGATCAGCCCAGGCCGAGGGACTTCATACGTTCGCCGTGCCCATGTTGCAGGCGGCGGAATAAGGCGCCGATGCCGGTCAGATCGCCGGATCCGCGAACGATGAGCTCGGCCAGTTCACCGCGATCCGCGACCACGTACTGGGCCTGAGTGAGCGCTTCGCCGAGTAGCCGTCGCCCCCACAGCGCCAACGGCCCGGCGAGCCGCGGATCGGCCTGGCAGGCCTTGCGCACCTCGCGGACCGCGAACGCGGAATGGCCTGTGTCGTCCAACACGCTGAACACCAGATCCCGCGTGGTGGGGTCGAGCCACTCGGCGACCTCGCGATAGAAGTCGGCGGCCAGTCCGTCGCCGACGTGCGCCTTGACCAAGGATTCCAGCCACGAGTGCGGCGCCGTCGAATCGTGGAACGCGTTGAAGGGGGCGACGAACGGCAGCATCGCGTCCTCGACCGCGACGTGCAGCCCGGCGAGGTGGTCGGCCAGGCGCCGGAAATGACCCAGCTCCGCCGCCGCCATCTGCGACAACTGCACCCGGCCGGTGAGCGTCGGCGCGTACCGAGCGTCCGCGGCCATCCGGTCGAACGCGGACAGCTCGCCGTACGCCAGCACGCCGAGGAGATCGACGACCGCCTGCCGCTCCGGCGCCGCGGCGTCGACGGGCACGTGATCGGTCATCGTCGCTCCTGACTTAAGGCCGCGGGCTGCGCGTGGCGGTCGCCCGGCCGTATCGTCGAGCCTACTGACCACAGCCTCGGCACGCCGACAACACCCCGGGTGCCCGATGACCAGCCGCAATGTCGGCGTGCCCGTATACTGATCGGTAGAACGACCGCGCGCATGCTTCGCGTGGCTGTTCGTATGTGTGGAATGTGCGTGCGTCGTCGGACGTCGCCCCGGCGAGTGCCGACGGGTGGCCGAATCCGATTCGAGCCCGGATCGAGCAAATGCCGATATGGCTCGCGTGAACGCGCGCGAGTCGACAGAGAGGCATGAGCACACACATGAGTACCCCCACCATCGATGCTGCGGTGCGCCCGGAGAGCGACATCGGCGAAGCCGCGAACATCGTCATAAACGTCATCAACGATGATGGCGCATCGGATACCGCCACCCAGCCGACATTCGCGGACCTCGGCGTCGATCCGCGCATCGTCGCCGCCCTCGCATCCATCGGCATCGAGCGGACGTTCGCCATCCAGGAGCTCACCCTGCCGATCGCGCTGCCCGGACACGACCTGATCGCGCAGGCACGCACCGGGATGGGCAAGACCCTCGGGTTCGGCGTCCCGCTGCTGCACCGGCTGGCGGCCGAGTCCGCCGAGTCCACCCCGGGCCAGGCGGCGCTCCCGGTGGGCCGTGCCCCCCGCGCGCTGATCATGGTGCCGACCCGCGAGCTGTGTCTGCAGGTTACCCGGGACCTCACCGCGGCCGCGAAGAATCTCCGGCTCGCCGTCGCAGCCGTCTACGGCGGTCGTGCGTACGAACCGCAGATCGCCGCACTCGAGGCCGGTGTCGACGTGATCGTCGGAACTCCGGGCCGGCTGCTCGACCTGGCGACCCAAGGGCGGCTGGTGCTCGGGAAGGTCGGCATCCTCGTGCTGGACGAAGCCGACGAGATGCTCGACCTCGGCTTCCTGCCCGATATCGAACGGGTGCTGGGCCTGGTGCCGAGCCGACGGCAGACGATGCTCTTCTCCGCCACGATGCCCGGGCCGATCATCAAGCTTGCACGCACGTTCATGGTGCAGCCGACGCACATCCGCGCGGAGCTGCCGGCGGACAGCATCATCCACCGCACCACCACCCAATTCGTCTACCGCGCCCACGCGCTGGACAAGGTCGAGATGCTCGCCCGGATCCTGCAGGCGCGCGGCCGCGGCCTGACCATGGTGTTCACCCGCACGAAGCGCACGGCGGCCAAGGTCGCCGAGGAGCTCTCCGCTCGCGGATTCGCGGCCGCCGCGGTGCACGGCGACCTGGGCCAGGGCGCGCGTGAGCGGTCGCTGCGCGCGTTCCGCCACGGCAAGGTCGATGTACTGGTGGCGACGGACGTCGCGGCACGCGGTATCGACGTGGACGGCGTGACCCACGTGGTGAACTTCCAGTGCCCGGAGGACGAGAAGACCTACATCCACCGCATCGGACGCACCGGGCGGGCCGGAAACAGCGGGGTCGCGGTGAGCTTCGTCGACTGGGACGACATCCCGCGCTGGCAACTGATCAACTCGGCACTGGACCTCGACTTCCCGGACCCGGTCGAGACCTATTCGTCGTCGCCGCATCTGCGCACCGACCTGGACATCCCCGCGGGCGCCGGCGGAACCCTGCCGGAGGCGCGGCGGACCCGGGCGGGCCTGGATGCGGAGAAGGTCGAGGACATCGGCGAGACCGGTCACCACCACGGCTCCCGCGGCTCGCAGGGCGGACGTGCCGTGAAAGCCGGGCGCTCGCGCGCCAGGCGCCCTCGCGGCGGGAAGGGCGGATCGGCGACGGAGCCGTCTACCGCGACCCCGCGCGGTTCGGGCGCGCCGGGTGCTGCGGGCGCTTCGTCGCCAGCCGCCGAACGCGCATCGTCCGGGCGTCGGGACGCCGATGGATCGCCGCGTCGACGCGCCCGCAGGCGAACCCGGGGCGGCGCACCCGCCGACGCGAACTGATCGTTCAGTAGTCTCGTCACGTGATGCTGCCGCGCCGCACCAGGCGACTCATCGACGCCGCGGTGGCCGCCGTGATATTCATCGCGGTCGCGGCGGTGGCGACGGTGCTGTGGCTCGGCAGCGACGCGCGGGCCACGTCGGACGACATTGCGGCGCCCGGCTCGGCGCCGCAGACACCGGCGCCCGCTTCGTCCGTGCCGGCGTCGCTGCATCAGGTGTGGATGTTGCCGACCGACCCGCGATACGGCGCGGTGGTCTCCCCGTACGGATCCGTCGTCACCGCGAACGACCACGCCGTGGTGGGCCACGACGCCGCGACCGGCCGGCAGCTCTGGAGCTACACCCGGTCGAACCGCGACCTGTGTGCCATCGGGTCCGGCGATACGACCGCCGACGGCCTGTCGACGTGGTCCGGTGTGCACGGCGTGATGACGCTGTTCGCGAAGAACGGCTACTGCTCGCAGGTGACGCTACTCAACCCCGCCACCGGGGAGCGCCTGTACCAGCGGACGAGCCCCAACCAGGATCCCGGCCAGCTGTTCTTCGGCTCCCCCTACGTCGGGTGGATGGGCAGCGACTATCTCGAGCTGTGGCGACACGATCTGGTGGCCACGATCCGCTACGGCAACCAACCCAACCCGGTGAACGCCAACGGGCCGCACCTGGGCTGCATCTTCTCCGACGCGGCCGTGACGACGGACCAACTGGCGACGATCGAGCATTGCGGGGGCACCACGAACCTGGTGCTGAACTGGCCGACGCCGTCCGACGCCCCGGGCAACGACAAGGGTTGGGACGCCAACCATTCCACCCCCAAGGCGACGATCGACCTCAGGAGCCACGAGGCCGTGATCGTCGGCATCACCGCGGATCGGGTCGCGGTGCTCGTCTCCCAGCCGTCCCCCGCGATCGTCGTGTATGACGCGTCCGGCGACGAGGCGTCGCGAAAGCCTGTCGATATATCACCGGCCGAGATCACCCAGACAGCGGCAGCAGGCATCACCCCCTCCGTCGTGTACCAGACCCGTCGGTACACGCTCGTGGGCCACCACCTCGTCGCGTTCTCGAGTCAGAGCGTGAACGTGCCCGCTCCGCCGCCGACCACGACGGTAGCTCCACAGAGCGGAGCGGACGTCACCGCCGGCGTCGGCTCGTCCACCGCGAGCGGCCCACCCACCCCCACGACCGTCAGTGTCGCCAACCCAGTGCTGGACTGGGTGGGGCCGGACGCCGTCGGGCTGCCCACTCGCGTGGGCGACTCGATCGTGGTGCCGACCGCCGCGGGATTGGCCATGCGCGCCGTGATCAACGGAGACGTGACGCGGGTGATTCCCATCCAGCGGGGCGGTTATACCGGCCGCGTCGACGTGACCAGCGTGGGCAACGTCCTCGTGGAGACGCGCGGCGCCGCGGTGGTCGGCCTCGCCGGCTAGCTGCCCTCGGGGACGAGTGCCCCCAGCCACGGCCGGTTATCGCCACCAGCACAGCCACAGCGCGAAACCCACGGCGACAATGACTGCCACGGCGAGCCAGACCCGCGCCGCAGTCGCGATCCGCGGACGCAGCCACACGGTGAACTCGCCCACCATCCCGACGCCGAGTTGCGCCAACGCCCGCCACCAGGTCGGACCCGATGCCGCCGTCAAACCCGTGCCCGGAGCGATCCGGGTCGCCAGCAGTTGCAGCACGACGAGGGCCAGGCCGATCAGCACGAGCCCGCCGGAGAGAAGTCCCGCGGCGACCTCGACCACACGGGCCGGGCCGTGGCTCGGCCCACTGTGCCGGGGCGGTGGCGGGCCCTCGGCAGGGACCGCCGGCAGCGGAATCGTGTCCATGCCGGGCTACCGGGGTTCCGGCCCGATGAGCGGCGTCACTCCGGACGACGCGGACACGATGGCCCGCAGGGCGTCCTCGTCCGACGTGTCCTGCCCGATGCGCACGGCCTTGTTGCTGCCGTGGTAATCGGACGCCCCGGTGCGGATCAGCCCGAACTGGTCGGCCAGCCGCCGTAAGTCGGCGCGCGCATCGGGACCGTGGTCAGGATGATCCACCTCGATCCCGACGAGCCCCGCGTCGACACAACTCCGGATCATCGCCGCGTCCGTGATCGCGGCGGCGCCCCGGGACCGCGGGTGCGCCAGCACAGGCACACCGCCCGCTCCGCGCACCATGCCGATCGCCGTCATCAACGCCGTGTCCGCCTTCGCCACGTAATACGGCCCGCGGCCGGACAGGTAGGTCGCGAACGCCTCCGTCACGGACGAGACGAGACCCGCAGCCATGAGCGCGCGCCCGATATGCGGCCGCCCGACCGGGGCCCCGTCGGCGATATCGAGGACCTGCTGCCGGGAGATCGGCAGCCCGGCGGCCACCATGCGGTCGACCATGGCGAGCCCCCGCTCGAGGCGGTCGGCGCGCAGGCGGGCCAACTCGGCCGCAAGCCGGCGATCTACCGGGTCGAAGAGGTAGGCGAGCAGATGGACCGAATAGCGCCGGCCGCCCTGGACGAGGTGTGTGGACAGTTCGGCCCCGCGCACCAGCGTCACGCCCGGCGGTCGCGCCTCGACCGCCGCCTGCCATCCGTCGGTGGTGTCGTGATCGGTGATCGCCAGGGTGGTAACACCCTGTGCCCAGGCCGCCGCCATCCATTCATCGGGCTGATCGGTTCCATCGGAGAACGCGGTGTGGGTGTGCAGGTCGATCGTCATCGGCGGCTGGCTCGCTGCTGGCCCACTAGGGTGCGCCCGGACCCATCTGCATCTGCGCCAGCAGGGTGCGGGCTTGCTCTGCCGTCCGCGGCTCGCAGAGGACGTCGTACCGACGGGCGACCACCTGCGAGGCGGAGGTAAAGTCCCGGCGGCCCTTCGTCATGGAGTACCCGAGCAGACCCATGATCGCGCCGAATACGGCGCCGATGGCGACGGTGAAGACGATCAGCGCGAGGAGCGACTTGGCCTGGGAGAACATCGTCATCACCAGCCCGACGAACAGGCCCATCCATGCACCGGACGCCGCGCCCGCGGCGGCCAGCTTCCCCGCGGTGAGCTTGCCGGTGACCCGCTCCACCAGTTGCAGGTCGGAACCGACGATCGTCACGTCCTGCACCATGAAGTCATGCTTGCCGAGGTATTCGACGGCCGCCGACGCCTGCGCATAGGTCGGGTACGCGGCGACGGCGAACCCGGTGGGCGGCGTGGGCATCCGCGCCGCGCCCGCCTGTGCGCGGAAACCGATCGGGGACGACATCGCAGCGACCTCCTGTGAGCGATGGGCAAACCTCACGGGGCACGCCCGACGGACATATCCTTACGTCCATCGTGACACATGGCGCGGTGGTCGAACGCACGATCGGGCCGTCTGCCGGGTGTCGCGGACCCGCCGTAGGCTGGCAGGGAACCGAGACGCCGGGCAGCAACACCGCGGAATTCGGCACTGACCGGATGCGAGATCACGAGGAAATATCGATGGCTGTCACCGAAGAGGATGTCCGCACCGCATTGGCGAAGGTGAAGGATCCCGAGATCCGGCGCCCGATCACCGATCTCGACATGGTCGAACGCGTGGCCGTCGAACCGTCGGGCCTCGTCAAACTCACCATTCTGTTGACGACGGCGGGCTGTCCGCTGAAGGAGACGATCAGCAGGGACGTCACGGCCGCAGTCCAGGCTGTGCCCGGGGTCACCGATGTGGAACTGACGCTCGGGCACATGAGCGACGATCAGCGCACCGCCCTCAAGACGCGCCTGCGCGGCGGCAGCCTGATCGACATCCCGTTCGCGCACAAGGACTCGACCACGAAGGTGATCGCCGTGGCCTCCGGCAAGGGCGGCGTCGGCAAGTCCACCGTCACGGTCAACCTTGCCGCGGCCATGGCAGCGCAAGGACTGTCGGTCGGGCTGCTGGACGCCGACGTGTACGGGTTCTCGGTCCCCCGCATGATGGGCATCACACAGCGGCCGACCCGCATCGACGACATGATCCTGCCGCCCGTCGCCCACGATGTGAAGGTGATCAGCGTGGGGATGTTCGTGCAGAACAATGCCGCGGTCGTCTGGCGCGGTCCGATGTTGCACCGCGCGTTGGAGCAGTTCCTCGGCGAGGTGTTCTGGGGTGACCTCGACGTCCTGCTGCTGGATCTTCCACCGGGCACGGGTGACATCGCGATCTCGTCCGCCCAGCTCGTGCCGTCGACGGAACTCATCGTCGTGACCACACCGCAGACCGCGGCGCACGAGGTCGCCGAGCGTGCCGGGTCAATCGCGATCCAGACGCGCCAGAAGGTGCTCGGCGTGGTCGAGAACATGAGCCCGATGACGCTTCCCGACGGTACTGTGCTGGACCTCTTCGGCTCCGGCGGCGGCCGGCAACTCGCCGAGACGCTGACGCGGCAGACCGGCATGCCGGTACCCCTGCTCGGACAGGTTCCGCTGGATATCACGCTGCGCCAGGCCGGCGACGAGGGCGCGCCCATCGTGCTCACCGACCCGTCGTCTCCCGCCGCGACCGTGCTCCGGGACATCGCCAAGACCGTGGCCGGCCGGCCCGCTCCGCTGATCGGCCGGCGGCTCCCGCTCGCCGTCGGATAGCGCCGGACGGAGCGCAACACAGTCGCGGTCCGGACCCGGCCGTGACGAGCGGTGTGCCGTGCGCGTCGGATCAGGTGAACTCGGCGTCCGCCCAGCCGGCGCCCGGCGGCGCAGCGGGCGGTTGCCGTGCAGGCAGCACCGAGCCGGCCGCCGGCGGTTCCGAATCGCCGGCCGGCGGTGCGCCGACCACCGCCCCGTTGTAGGCCTGATCCGGTGCGCTCGAACCCGCGCTCGAAGGTGCCGCCGAGCTCGCCGGCCCTCCCCCGTTGTTGCCGCCGGCCGCGCCGTCACCCGTTGTCCCGTTCAGCCCGAGGAACCCCTTGACGCCACCGGAGAACTCGTCGCCGAGCAGGGTCTTGCCGACCATGCGGCGAGGGTCCAGGTCGCGCAGTTCGCGCAGTTCCTTGAGTTCTTTCAACGACTGTAGTTCCGCGATCTGGCGGCGTAATTCGTCGAGTTCCGGGCCTAGCTGCGACCGCATCTCCGATTGCGCGCCCGCTGCGAACGTACGGAGCTTGCGCAACGATTCCATCAGCCACTTCATGGCCGTCGGGATCCGCTCCGGGCCGAGCAGGAACAACCCGGCCAGCACGATCAGAATGATCTGATCCCAGGACAGACCGAACAACGGCTGCCTCCTCGCACCGCGCGTATCGGCCCCCAGCCTACCGGCGGAGAGCGCTATGCAGCGCCGAGGGTGACCGTGACGGTCATCGACCTCCCGTCGCGCAGCACCGTGACCGGGACCGCGTCGCCGACGGCGTGCTGTTGCACGGCCACGATCATCTCGTCCGCCGTTCGGACCGTGCGCGTCCCGATCGCGACAATGACGTCGCCCTCGGCGATGCCGGCGCGCGCAGCAGGACCGCCCGCATCGACACTCTGAACCTGCGCGCCGTCGATCGCCCCGTCGGTCGCCGACCGCACGTTCACCCCGAGGCTCGGGTGGCTGACGGTGCCGTGCGCGATCAACGTTTCGGCGATCTGGCGCGCGTCGTCGATAGGGATCGCGAAGCCCAGACCGATCGAGCCACCCGACAGCGGATCGCCCGACAACGTTCGAATGGCCGTGTTGATCCCGACCACGGCGCCCGTCGCATCCACCAGTGGCCCGCCGGAATTGCCCGGATTGATCGGCGCGTCGGTCTGGATCGCGTCGATGACGGCGTTCGTGACCGTGCCCGCTCCGCCGAGCCGGACCGGTCGGTGCAGCGCCGACACGATCCCCGTGGTCACCGTCCCGGCCAGGCCCAGCGGCGAACCGACCGCGATCACCGCGTCGCCGACCTGGAGTGTCGCGGAGTCGCCGAGATCGGCGACGGTGAGACCGCTGACGTTGTCGACCTTGAGCACTGCCAGATCCGATGCCGGGTCCCGCCCGACGACATGCGCCGGAACCCGATGGCCATCGCCGTCGTTGAAGACGACCGTCACCGACGCGTCGGCGTCGGTCGCCATAGTGATGACGTGGTTGTTCGTCACGATGTATCCCCGGCCGTCGATGACGATTCCGGAGCCGGTCTCGCCGCCGTCGCCGACCCGGACGTCGATGGACACCACGGCCGGCAGCACGCGCGCGGCGATGCCGGCCACCGATCCCGGCGGGCGTGCGATCGCAGGCTGTGCCGACGCGAGCGTCACCGACGGCGACGCCGCCTCGCCGGCCGGGCGCGGGCCGAGTAGCAAGGCGGCGGCGCCGCCCGCGGCACCGACGGCCAACGCAGCGACGACGAGCATGACGAGGGCTCCGGGGCGCAGGCGACGCTGAAACAGGGCTTCCCGCAACGTGAACCGCTCCATGGTTCGCGGTGCGACCACGGTCGCCGCGGGCTCCGGCTGCGCGGGCTCACCCAAGACCACGTCGGAACGCGGGTCGCGCCACGGCTCACTCGGCTGTGCTGTGTCGAGCCCAACCATGTCGATCACTTCGGGCACGGCCGGCGGTCGCTGGAGCGAGTCACGGGTTCCCGGCGGACGCGCGAACGCCTCCGACACCGGTGCGGGAACGCCCTCCCGCACCGTCACGGACCCGTCGAGATGCCCGGATCGCGAAGCGGAAGCGCGACCGGGATGGACTTGAGCGAATCCAGCAGCCCGGTCGGTATGGCGGGGCACGGCGCGGATCGGAGCTGGCTGCGGACCATCGTTTGCTCGTCCACCTCGTGAGCGCACTGGCTGCATTTCGCGATGTGCGCCGCCGCCCGCTGGAAGGCGGTCAGGCCCATCTCACCGTCGGTGAACGCGACGACCGCGTCGAGACCCAGGTGGTCCGCGAATTCCGGCATCGCGAAGATCGAGGACAGCGTCATACCCGCTCGTCCCTCTCCAACCGGTCCATGCGATCGGCCCGATCCATGCCGCGCGCCGCCAGGCTGGCGCGAAGGGCGCGCCGGCCGCGGTGGATCCGCGAACGCACGGTGCCGACCTTGATGCCCAGCGCCTCCCCCACCTCCTCGTACGTCAAACCCTCCACGTCGCAGAGCACGACGGCGGCACGGAACTCCGGCGGGAGGTCGTCGAGCGCGGCCTGCAGGTCCGGGTCGAGGTTGGCGCGGCTCATCGCCTGCTCGGGGGTCGGCTCACCCGAGGCGATCTGATCGGTGTCCTCGCCCAGCGGCTGCACGCGGATGCGGGCCTTGCGTCGCACCATGTCCAGGAACACGTTCGTGGTGATCCGATGCAACCAGCCCGTGAACGACCCGGGTTCGTAACGGTCGAGCGACCGGAACACGCGGATGAAGGTCTCCTGGGTGATGTCCTCGGCGTCGTGCTGATTGCCGGCCAGCCGATAGGCGAGGCGGTACACACGATCGCCGTACTCCCGGACGACCTCGTCCCAACTCATGCCCGCGCTCATCCGTCCTGCAGCCTCCCTCCACCGCTGCGTCCAGTCTAGCGATCGGCGGCTCCCGGTTGCTCCCGAACGCACGAGCCGTCGGATGCAGCATGCTGCAGGACGACTATCGCGCGGCACCTGCATAATGCTGTCCACATGTATTCCGCGGCCCTTTATTAGGGCCTGTCACAATCTTTGTCTGCGTTTGTCATAAAACTGCTCGACGAAATCGCGCTACGTATGATCGGCCCGGCTCCTTCGGTATTCCCATTTGCCGTGAATTGCCGTATTCTGCCCAAAGTTCCAGGTCGGTCGCATCGCCGATGCACAATCATGGTTAAGGGCTATCCATTTAGATGCCAATCAGCTGGTTGGCAGTGTCGGGGGGTTCGAGTCATCGGGCTTGTCTCCAAGGGCGCCCAGTTGGTGCAATGTCGAGCGTTCCCGGCTGGGATCGTGACCCAGCGACGCCTGCTGGCCGGACCGCTTTCGGCTGCGAGGCGCGAACGAGA
>JAFIHI010000179.1 GCA_017848755.1 Nakamurella sp.
CAGTCGGGTCTGGTTCGCGGACAGGTTGTTGTAGCTGTTCAGTGCCGCGACGTTGGTGTTGATGCGAAGACTCATTTTGTTTGCCTCCCAAACTCCGAGTCTTTCCGGGTCCCGCTCCGGGACTCCCGGCGGGGCCGGCCCGTCCATGGGCCGACACGGTTCTCATCGTCCATCCCGGCAGCGACTTGAACCCTCGCGAAGAAACCTTTGCCTGCCGCCGCGCCGGCCCCCCTCAAGGGTGTGAATCCTGCAGCAAGCGTGCGGCGTGTTGCCCTGCTGGATTCACACCGCGGGGCGTGCGTCGGTCGGCGGCCTCTTTCTCCACGACCACCACCAAAGGGTGTGAATCCTGCAGCAATGTGTCCGTTTTGGCCCGGTTTAATACACACTCCTTATCGGAGGAATGCTCTACATGTAGAGCATTGAGTGCTACCCTGGGCTTGTGCGCACTATCAATCGCCGCGAGTTGAACCAGCACAGCGGCCGAATCCTGGACGAGGTCCTTGCCAGCGGTGAGCCCGTCGAGGTGGTGACACGTGGCGGCAGGTCCGTGGTGATCTCGCCGCGTTCCGCGTCACTGTTCGAGGACTGGGTGCGGCGCGGCATGGTGATGCCCGCCGAAATGCCGCTCGACGAGGCACCGCGGGCCACCTCGCCACGGAGCGTCGACGAGATCCGCCGCGACGTCGACGCCGATCGCTGAAGACGCCGCCGTGCCCGAGCTGCTCTACGTGGACACGTCGGCCTTTCTGCGCCGGGTGTTCGGCGCTGATGGTGCCGACGCGGTGGATCGCGCCGTGGCCGACCATCGGCGCCGAGGTGGAACGGTCGTGTCCAGTCGACTCCTCTGGCTCGAAGCGCGGCGAGTCGGAACTCGTGAGGCGCTGCTCGGGAATGACGTCACCGATGTCATGACCGCAAATTTGGCGGGGGTGGCGAGACTGCCGATGACGGAGGAGGTCTGGGCTGGGGCGGAGGCGATCGCCCAACACATCAAGACGTTGGATTCGCTGCATCTGGCAACCTGTGAGCTCGTCGGCGCCGAGCTCATGACCTTCGATGAGACCATGCGAAACGTGGCGACGGTGCGCGGGATTCGCCTCGTCGAGCTGTAGCGCTGCGGTGCGTGACCACGGCCGCGGGCCGTGCGCATGTCCCCAGCCGACACGACTGACCCCCAAAGATGTGAATCCTGCAGCGTATGTTCGGCGTGTCGCCCTGCTGGATTCACACCCGGGGGCACCGCTGGTCGGCGGTCCCGCTCCCCATGAGGGTGTGAATCCTGCAGCAATGTGTCCGTTTTGGCCCGGTTCTACTCACACTCTCTTCTCGGAAGAGTGCGATACCTGGGGACCCGCATGGGATCATCGATCCATGCTGAAGGCCATCGGGTTCGGCTCAGCCGCGCGGTAGGGGGCCTGGGAATGCATGCGACCGAGCAGATGGCGCGGATGCGGCTGGTGTACGCGGCCGCGGGACTGGACGAGGCCGACCTCGCGGCGGACTGGTTCACGCAGTTCCAGCGCTGGTTCGACGAGGCCGTGGCCGCCGGGCTGCAGGAGCCGAATGCGATGGTGCTGGCGACGGCATCGCGCGACGGCGTGGTGTCGGGACGGACTGTGCTGGCGAAGACGGTGGACGCGGCCGGGGTGGTGTTCTACACCAACTACGAATCCGCGAAGAGCCGCGATATCGCCGAAAACCCTTCGGTGGCAGTGACTTTTCCGTGGTACGGGCTGCACCGCCAGGTGCAGGTGCGCGGGGTCGCGTCGCAGGTGACGCGCGCGGAAACCGAAGCATACTGGGCGCTGCGGCCGCGCGGATCGCAGATCGGAGCGTGGGCCTCGCCGCAGTCGGCCGTGATCGGCAGCCGGGCGGAGCTCGACGCGCTGCAACTCGCCGCGGAGGAGCGCTTCGGCGGGCTCGACGCCGCGGCCCCCGGCGCGGTTCCGGTGCCTGCGCCCGAGCACTGGGGCGGCTGGCGGATCGCCCCGCACACGATCGAGTTCTGGCAGGGCCGCACCGACCGGCTGCACGACCGGCTCCGCTTCCGGCGCATCGACGGCTCGCTCGGCCCGGCCGACGACGGCCGTTGGGTCGTCGAGCGCCTCGCGCCCTGACGCCGCCGTTGCTGCGACAACGGCGCCAGCGAACTGAACGCAGTGCGGGGGAATCCCTGCCGGTACCGTTCGGAGCGTGATCGAGTATGACGATGTTCCGGCCGCACGCCTGCTGTCCGCTCCCGCTCGTCCGGCAACGGGGGAGCAGTACGTGATCCGCCGCGGCGGTGCGGTCGCCAGGGTCGGGCAAGTGGGGGCGGTGCTCCGCGAGTTCTCCGTCGACGACGCGCACTACACCGAGACCTGGCCGGACGCCGAGACTCCGCCGCTGTCCTGCGGTGCCGTGCTGATGCCGTGGCCGAACCGGGTTGCGGACGGCCGCTGGTCCTGGAACGGTACGCAGCAGCAACTCGCCCTGACCGAACCCGCGCACGGCAACGCGATCCACGGATTGCTTCACGACACCCCCTACCGTGCAACGAGTGTCGGCGAAGACAGCGTTACGCTCGCGGCGAGCATCTACCCGCGGCACGGGTGGCCGTTCACGCTGGACACGACCGTCACCTATGCGCTGACCGACCATGGGCTGCGGGTGACGCACGAGGTGACGAACGTGGGCAGCCGCCGGGCGGTCTTCGGCTGCGGTGCGCACCCGTACCTGCGTATCGGCGACGTGCCCACCGAGGAACTCACCCTGACGCTACGTGCGGGCAGTGTCCTGGTCACCGACGATCGGCTGATCCCGGTCGACAAACGCCCGTTGGCAGGCGGCCTCGCTGCGTTCCCGACGGGTGCGCGGCTGGGTGACCTAGACCTGGACACCGGCTTCGCCGACCTGTGGGCGGTCTCCGCGGGCGACGGGGATCGCGCCACGCACTTCGCGCATGTGCTCGCCGCACCGGACGGACGGACACTCACGCTGTGGGCCGACACCGACTTCGCGTACACGATCGTCTTTACCCCGCAAGGGTTTCCGAACGACACGTCACGCGAGCGGGCCGGTGTGCACCGCGCGATCGCGATCGAACCGATGACGTGCCCCACCAACGCGCTCAACACCGGCGAGGGCTTGATCTCCCTGGAGCCGGGCGAGACCTGGTGCGCCTCCTGGGGTCTGACGCCGGGCGAAGAGGCCCACCGCGAGCGACCATCGTCATAGCCGTCGGCAGGCCCCACGGATGTGCGTGCCTCTCACAGTGGCGGACGCGACCAAATCCAACCAGCACGAGGTATGCATCTGGAACGGGGTGGGGCGACCCGGTAGGCTGCGGCGAACGCCGCCGACGGCGCGGCCCTACATCGCCTTGCGAGGTCCGAATGAACCCGCACCGCCCTGTTCTCGTCGCCCTCGCGCTGGCCTTCGTCCCGCTCGTTGTTGCGGCGACCGGCTGCACGGGCGCGCCGCCACCGGTGGCCGACCGGGGGAGCACAGCAGCGACGTCTTCATCCGCAACGGGCACGCCCGGCGCGGGCACCTCCGCGGCCTCCGGACCAGTCGGCGCGAATGAGGCTGCTGCGGCGCCGACGCCTCTCATGTCCGCGCTCGCCGTGCGCGGCCCTGCAGAGCTGGCGCCAGGCACGGTGGTGATCGAGCCCGCCGCGGTGAAGTCCATCAGCGGCGACGGTGCGGAGTTCACCCTCGTCACGAATCAAACTGTCGCAGTGGGAACCGTTTTCGTGGTGCCCGGCGTGGCCGCTCGGCGAGTCACGACCGTCACACCGCTGCCGACCGAGACCGTGACCGCGGACAAAGCTGCCGTCCGCGTCGGCACCACACAGGCCACTCTGGACGAGATCTTCTCCGACATCGACGTGACGTTCGAGGGGGAGCCGGATCCCACCGCCATGACCTTCGCCGAACCGCCCGCCGACGCGGCCGGCGCCGATGCGCTCGGTGAATACGAGCCGGTGCCGGGATTCCGGCGCGCGCCCGTGGCGCCGCCTGCGCCGCCGTCGCCGCCTGCGCCGCCGTCGCCGCCTGCGCCACCGTCGCCGCCTGCGCCACCGTCGTCATCCTGCAAATCGAAGGCGCTCTCGCAGGAGGTCGTGCTGTCGGAATTCTCCGCCGGCCCCTACAAGATCAAACCTGGGGCGTCGATCGTTCCTGATTGCCGGTCGATGTCCTTCACGATCGAGGCGTCGCGAGGCGACGGCGCGGCGATCAGGGCGACGCTCACCGGCTCGGCCACCGTGGGCGGGATCCGCGGACGGGCGACGACCCGTGCCGGCGCCGAGAGTTCACTCGCCGTAGACCTCGACGCGTCGCTCCAATTCGCCCTTTCCGCGGCGACGAAGGCGAGCACCATCGATCGTGCGAAGGTCGCTTGGGACGCAGTGAAGATCGACATCCCGGTAATCGTCGCCGGAGTCCCGCTGGTGGTCCGAGTCGGAATCCCGCTAACCATCGAGGCACGCTTCTCCGGCGGTGCCGATACGGCCAGCGGGACGTTGCTGACGATGTCGTGTCAGGGCACCGTCACCGTCGCGCGGGACAGCGACACTCCGAAAAGCATTTGCGCGATGCAACCGGCGGACGTGACGCAGATGATGTCCATCGCACCCACCGCCGTGGTGGTCGCGGCGGGAATCAAGGTTGGCTTCGGTGTCGGCACCGTCGTCAAGGCGAAGGCGGTGCTCTTCGCCGGTGCCACGATGACCCTGGCCGGCTCCGTGGGCGTGACCTACTCCGGCGGCACTGGCATCCCGGTAACCGAGTGCACCCGCATCGACAGGTCGAGATCACTGAACCTGGGCGGCGAAGCGACGGTGCTGGGCATGACCCTGAACATGAGCAAGCCCATCTGGACGGTCGAGTCAACCGACCAGATCGGGCAACGCTGCCGGCCGGCGAGTTGACCGGCTCTTACGGCAGCCGGCCCGCGACCGTGCGGGTGAGAGCTTCGAGCGGGCCGGCGTTCTCGGCCGGATCGTTGAGCCGCACGAGCTGGATCGCGACCCAGGTGGAGCCTTTGCGGATGAACGAGTTCGAGGCGCCGAGATAGGACTCGTCGGCTATACCGTCGAGCTGGCGCAGCTCATGCTTCAGCGTGCGTTCGATGTCGAGGAACTTCTTTGCACCGTCACCAACGTAGACTTCGACCTGGCCGAGCGGCCCGGTGACCGGGCCCGTATACGTGCATGATTCGCGGCCCACGTTGGGTGCATCCAACGGGGTACCGGCCAGCGCGTCGGCCTCGGTCTGCGTCACCAGGTCGCACGCCGCCGGTAGTCCCGACGTGCCGGCGCTCTCCTCGACACCCGTTGCGCCAGCGGAACTATCGACGGGTTCTGTGGCAGTGACGGTCTCGGTGACGGTGATCGGTGCCGCCGCGTTCGTCACGGTGCTCACTGATACGGCGGTCACGGTCACCGTGTGCGGCGCGGCCGCCGAACTGGTCGAGCATGCGGCGACGCTGACGAGTGCGGCGAGAACGGCCACGGCGACTGCGCCACGAACCGCGATGTGGGCCGGGATGCGGACCGGGCGGACGCGCGGGCGACGGGCGGGCGTTTCGGGAAACTGGCGCGATGCGAACACGGCCCCTCCGGGTCATAGGCGTACCGCAGCTGGCATGGGTCACGACAGTGTGCCAGACCGCTACCGGGTACGGTAGCCCTTGCCTGCGCCTGTCGCGCCCAGTTCACGGCCCACACGGGCGAACGTCGCATGTCGGCGGGCAGTGACCAGTATGACGACCTACGCCGCGCAGCCGGTGTGTGCCATGACAAGACGGGGCCCGCCGCGTCAGCGGCGAATCCCGTCATACTCGAAAAGCCCGGCGGCGAAAGGGCTATCGCTTCTCGGCCGGCACGTAGTCGCGCGCGCGGTAGCCGACGTAGACCTGGCGCGGGCGCCCGATCCGGTTCGCGGGATCGGCGAGCATCTCGCGGTACTGCGCGATCCAGCCGGGCAGGCGCCCGATGGCGAAGAGCACCGTGAACATCTTCGTCGGGAAGCCCATCGCCTTGTAGATCAGGCCGGTGTAGAAGTCGACGTTCGGGTAGAGCTTTCGCTCGATGAAATACTCGTCCGACAAGGCCACTGCCTCAAGCTGTTTCGCCAGATCCAGCAGCTCGTCGTCGACGCCGAGCTTGTCGAGGATCTCGTCGGCGGTGGCCTTGACGATCTTGGCGCGCGGGTCGTAATTCTTGTACACGCGGTGCCCGAAGCCCATGAGCTTCACGCCGGGCTCCTTGTTCTTGACCCGAGTGACGAAGGAGCCGATATCCCCGCCGTCGGCGCGGATCGCGTCCAGCATCTCCAGCACCGCCTGGTTCGCGCCGCCGTGCAGCGGTCCGAAGAGGGCATTGATGCCCGCCGAGATCGAGGCGAACAGGTTGGCGTGCGACGAGCCCACCAGGCGCACCGTCGATGTCGAGCAGTTCTGCTCATGATCGGCGTGTAGCAGCAGCAGCAGGTCGACGGCCTTGGTGAGCGTCGGATCGGCCTCGTACGGTTCGGCCGGCAGCCCGAAGGACATGCGCAGGAAGTTCTCCACCAGCGACAGCGAGTTGTCCGGGTAAAGCAGCGACTGGCCGATGGAGGTCTTGTACGCATACGCCGCGATGGTCGGCAGCTTCGCCAGCAGCCGGACGGTCGAGAGCTCGAGTTGGTCGGGATCGAACGGGTCAAGCGAATCCTGGTAGAAGGTGGACAGCGCCGACACCGCCGAGGAGAGAACGGACATCGGATGCGCGTCGCGCGGGAACGCGCCGAAGAACCCCTTGAGCTTCTCGTCGAGCAGCGTGTGCCGGCCGATGCGCGCGGTGAACTCGGTGAGCTGCGTCGTCGTCGGCAATTCGCCGTAGATCAGGAGGTAGCACACCTCCAGGTATGACGAACGTTCCGCCAGTTGCTCGATCGGATATCCGCGGTAGCGGAGGATGCCGGCATCGCCGTCGATGTAGGTGATGGACGAGGTGGTCGATCCCGTGTTCGTGTACCCCGGGTCGAGCGTGACGAGGCCGGTGGTGGACATGAGCTTGGAGATGTCGAACCCCGAGACCCCCTCTGTGGCCCGCGTGATCGGCATCTGCAGCGCCCGGTCCCCGTACGTGAGGGTGACCGTATCCGGGGAGTTGGTCGCGTCTGTCATGCGTGTCTCGCCTTCTCGCCTGTTCGTGACGGGCATTTCATGCGGGCGCTGCCTTACGAGCATTGCCTGCGGGCATTCGTTACCGACGTGGTGTATCTGATCGTTAGGTTAGTGGCCGTTCGCCGCCCGTGGCCATCCGTATCCGTGCTGTTGGCCACAGTGCGCAATCGCAGACCAAGTGCCCTCTCGCGTCACCGGGCATTACTCGCCCTTGAGTCAGCCGAACACTAGGCTGACGGATCAGACGGGTGTGAGCAATGCCTCATCGCGATCCCCGTTCGCGGGACGCACCGCGCGTATGGCCGCGCGCATCGAGATGGAAGGGCACGCCCATGAGCCTGACGTTGGCATCGATCCTCGCCGAATCCGCCCAGCGGTACCCGCACCGCGAGGCCGTGGTGATGGGCGACACGCGGATCACGTTCGAGCAGTTGTGGGAGGAGACCCGCCGGTACGCCGCGGTGCTCCGCGACCAGGGTGTGGGCCCGGGCGACAGGGTGGCCCTGCTGATGCCGAATGTGCCCGACTTCCCGCGGGTGTACTACGCGGCGCTCTCGCTGGGCGCCGTGGTGGTCCCGGTGCATGCGCTGCTGGTGGCGCCCGAGATCGCCTTCGTGCTACGCGATTCCGGTGCGAAGGTCCTGGTGGTCGCGGCTCCGCTGCTGGCCGCCGGCGCCGCAGGCGCGAAAACCGCTGGGGTTCCGGTGTTCTCGACGATGGGCGGGGATGACGACGTTCCGCGGCTGGACCTCCTCGCGGCGCAACAGGCCCCGATCGACACCTACGTGCAGCGCGATCCGGAGGATCCGGCCGTCGTCCTCTACACCTCGGGGACCACGGGTTCGCCGAAGGGCGCGGTGCTCACGCACCTGAACATGACGATGAACGCGATCGTCACCGCGACCTCGGTGATCCACATGCAGAACGACGATGTGATCTTCGGCGCGCTGCCGCTCTTCCACTCGTTCGGGCAGACCGTGGTGATGAACGCTGGGTTCTTCGTGGGAGCGTCCATCGTGCTGATGCCGCGGTTCGAGCCGGGGCTCGCGCTGGCGATGCTGGTCGAGGAGAAGGTGACGGTGTTCGCCGGCGTGCCCACCATGTACATCGCGCTGCTGGCGGCGGCGCGCGCCGACACCCGCCGGCCGCAGCTCCGGGTCGCCGCCTCGGGCGGCTCCAGCCTGCCGGTCGCCGTGATCGACAGGTTCCGCGAAATCTTCTTCACCGAGATCTACGAGGGCTACGGCTTGTCGGAGACGTCGCCGGTGGCCACCTTCAACCAGGAGGTGTACGGCCGGAAGCCCGGCACCGTCGGCCGGGCGATCTGGGGCACCGACGCGGCCATCGCCAAGGCCGAGATCGAGGACCGCATCGAGCTTCTCGGCGTCGGCGAGATCGGCGAGGTGGTGCTGCGCGGGCACCACATCTTCTCCGGCTACCTGAACAATCCGGAGGCCACCAAGGCCGTGAAGGTCGATGGTTGGTTCCGCACCGGCGATCTCGGCACGGTCGACGAGGACGGGTTCATCTCGATCGTCGATCGCAAGAAGGACATGATCCTGCGCGGCGGCTTCAACGTCTACCCGCGCGAGGTCGAGGAGGTCCTGGCACGCCACCCGGGGGTCGCGCAGGTGGCAGTGGTCGGCTTCCCGGACGACGTGCACGGCGAGGAGGTCTGCGCCGTCGTGGTGCGCTCGCCCGAGGGCGGCGACTTGACGGCCGAGGTGCTCATCGACTGGTCGAAGGAGCACCTCGGCCGATACAAGTACCCGCGCAGGGTGGAGTTTGTAACGGATCTCCCGCTGGGGCCGTCCGGCAAGGTGCTCAAGCGGGAGCTCGCCAAGAACCTGTAGGTCCTGCAGGTCGCGCCGGCACCGTCCTTCGTCCCGCCCCCTGGAAGATCATCAGTTCAGTGGGAATTGTGTCGCTCAGCGGCACAAAACGCACTCAACTCGTGATCTTCCGCCGATTGGTTCAGCCAAAGGGAGCGCCCTGGTCGTCCAGGTGCCGGTCCGCGTTCGCGTGAATCGCGTCGTGCACCCACTGCGCCAGCCCCGGTGCGATGTCCTCGTAGTTCTTCGTGAAACGGGGATCTGCGATGTACATATCGGCGAGCTGCCGGTGCATGGCATAGGAGCAGTCGTAGTGCTGGGCGACCATTGCCCGGTGTCGCTCCGCGAGTTCCGCGGCCCGGTCCGATGCTGGCGGAGTGCCCGCCGCGAACGCGGCGCGAACGGCGTCATTCCAGGCGTCGCCCTCGTCCTTGATGCGCTGCCAATCGGCCTTGGTGTAATTCTTGGCTCGCTGCGTTGACTGCTGCCAGGCGCGCGTGCCGCCCCAGCGCTGCTCGGCCTCCGCCTCCCAGGACGGATCGTAGTCCGCGCCGAAGATCTCCAACTTCTCCTCCGCGCTCAGCTGGTGGCCCATAGCCATTGCCTGCCTTTCCTTTTCGATGGCCGCGACCATGGACCTCAGGCGTTCCAGCCGCTCGGTGAGCAGCCGGTGTTGCCGGTCCAGGTGCGCGCCGAGCGCGGTCGGATCGGCCGCGTCGGCGAGCAGGGTCGCGATGTCATCCAGCCCGAAGCCGAGTTCCCGGTAGTAGAGGATGCGGGTGAGCCGGTCCAGGTCCGCCCGTGCATAGAGCCGATATCCGGACCTGCTCCGCTCGGACGGCAGCAGCAGCCCGATGCGCTCGTAGTGATGCAACGTGCGCACGGTCACGCCGCCCAGGCGCGCCGCCTGGCCCACCGTGTACGTGCGATCGACCGCTGATGTCACCGCATCTCCCGTGTTCCCCGTACCCCCGCCGGAATGCGAGCACCCCGCCGGATGACGCCGGACCGCCCATCGGCCCGGCCGACATCTACGGTGCGCCCTGACGTTACGTCAGGGTCAAGGGATGATCATTTCTTGTGTGCGATTCGTTGCGGAATCCGGCACAAATCCCTCACAACAGATGATCATCCGGTTAACAGACGGGTTCCAGCAGCCCGGAATCCACGTCATAAATGAAGGCGCCGACCGCGACGGAGCTCGGGATCAGTGGATGAGTCTTCACCCGCCGGACGTCCTCGGCGAGGGCGGCGCGCTGGTCGGAGATCATGCCGAGGGTGAGCCAGGTGGTGTCCTGCCCGGTCGAGTCCGCCAGCCGCTCGCGCATCTGGCTTTCCGTGGAAGAGCCCATGGCGCAACGGGTGTGCTCGATGATCATCACCCGATTCACGCCCAACAGATCGACCCCGAGCACGATGCCGACGAGCACCGCATCGGTGACCCGGCCGCCGGGGTTGCGCAGGATCTTCGCGTCACCCAGGTCCAGTCCGATCATGCGCAAGGGCTCGATCCGCGAGTCCATGCAGGTGACCACGAGCACGCCCGCCTCGGCCATGCCGGTGAAGTTCGGCTCGTGCAGGGTCGCGGCGAACGCGCGGTTCGCCTCGAGTAGATCGTCGAAACCGCCGGGCGCATGGGGCATATCGGTCATGGCCCCACGCTAGACCGGTGCACCGCGCCTGCTCGACTCAGGTATCTCGTATGAGGGTGTTCAGGCGGGAGCGGCTTCGGAACGATCATGGCCGAAGCGGCCGTCAGTTGATGCAGGGCACCTGGAAGCTGCTGGTTTCGGACGCGGACGTGCTTACCACCGCAGCCGTGGAGGTCGTCATAGTCGGCGATGTCGCGGTGCGAACCGGCGTGGGACTCGCGGAATGTGCTTGCGTGTCGGCGGCCGCTCCGATCGGTTCATCGGCCGCCAAGCGCGCGAAGATCGCCCGCACCTGGGCCGGATCGGCTTGCAGCGCAGAGGTTGTCGTGATCTGTGTGGCGTCCGTGGTGGGCAGTGTGAGGAAGTGGATCGCGCCGGCCACCAGTCCGTGCATCTGCTCGGCGAAGGTCATCAGGTCGAAGCCGGAATCCAGCGTAAGCGATCGGCGCGCTGCGTCCACCAGCGCGAGCAGCCGCGCCGGATTCGTCAGCGTCCCCGCAGAGAGGATCTTGTTCGCCGCCGATTCGAGGAAGACCTGCTGGCGTTTGATCCGGTCCAGGTCGCCGCCGGGCAGCCCGTGGCGCTGCCGGACGAAGGCGAGCGCGAGGCGCCCTGGACGTCGAAGTGGCCGGCCGGGAAGTCGGCGCCGGACTGCCGGTCATGGACGGGGTGGAGCAGGCACACGGGCACGCCGCCGACTGCCTGCGACAGCAGATAGAAGCTGATCAGGTTGACGAAGACGAAATGGTTGATCTTGATGCCGGTGAACTGCTGCACGATCTTGATGAGCATCGTGGCGCCGGCGTCGTTCGATTCGCGCTGTAGCGCCGCGCCGGTCACGCCCTTGGCGGCGAGATACTGCTGGTCGTAGTACTTCGCGGTGCTGTAGAAGCCGTTGATCTTGCCAGGCTGGTAGTGCACCTGGTTGCCGTATTGGTCCGGCCCCGTGACGCCCGGCGCGTCGACCACCGACGGGAACATCCAGGTGTCGCGCGGGATCGAGATCCCGGTCGCCGCACCGCCGCCGGCCGGAATGTGGATGATCAGGAGAGTGTCGGTGTTGACCCCGCCGCCGTCGAGGGTGACGCCGATCAACTTCTGCTGGGCGGGTGTGAGTGGGTTGCCCTGCGCGTCGGTGCGGGAATCGGCGCCGACCACCAGGATGTTCTCCGCGCCGATCGCGGGAACCTCCGCCCCGCCTGCAGGGGCGGAGGGCCCGCCGGCGGGCGTGCCACGGACCGGCAGCGCCGCCGTGGGTGCCCGGCCCGCGCCGGTCGCGCCGGCGGTGTTCGGGACCGATACGACGCCGACGTTCCCGGCGGCGGTGACGGCGTCACTGGTCCCCGCCACGTTCATCGACCAGGCCGTCCCGGCCGCCGCGAGCACGGCGGCCGACACCACGCACGCGACGACGCGACCGATGATCACGCCCGGGCGGCGCGCGTGGTCTGGAAGGTCCGCTCGGCCCGGGCGGTTGGCACGGTGCGCAGGCTCCGCGCGGTGTGCAGCGTTCCCGCCGATCCCATGCGGTGCGCGGTGCGCGGGCGTCACCGGATGGCGCTTCCGGCCAGCCATGTGGACCATGGCACGCTCCATTCGCCGCCTTCCGAGAACTGGAGCTGCGGAGCACCTTTCGCGCCGTGAATCACGACCGGGTCGCCGACCAGCGAGTTGTTGTAGAACCAGACGGCGTTCGCCTTGTTCAGGTTCAGGCAACCGTGCGAGACGTCGTATCCGTGATTCTGCGCCCACACCGTGTTGTCGAGCTCGTGCAGGAAGATGCCGTCCGTGGAGATCCGGGTGGAGTAGTAGATCGGCTCCGGCGCGTACCCGCCGGGCGCGTCTGCCGGCAACCCGTAACTGGCCGAGGACATCATCTGCGGGTTCTTGTGGTCGAGCACCGTGTACGTGCCGTTCGGCGTGTAGAAGTTGATGTAACGGCCGTCCACCGTCACGCCACTGTGCTTGCCCATCGACGTGTTCATGGTGCGAATCACCTTGCCGGCCGCGTCGTAGACGGTGACGGTGTCGACCTTCGGCGCGCTGTCCTCGGCGACGGTGAGCTGCCGCCGACCGATCGTGAAGGATATCGACACGTCCGACTGCCCGTAAAGCCCGGGCCCGACCTCGACACCGTACACATCGGCCCTGATGGTGACCTTGGTGCCGGCCGGCCAGTAGTCCTTGGGGCGGAAGTGCACGTTCTGGGCGTCCGACCAATACCAGGAACCGTCTACGTGCGGAGACGTCGTCACCTGCAGGACGCGCTGCGCTGCGGCCCGGTCGGCGATGGGCTCGTCGAAGTGCACCACCGGAACGATGCCCACCCCGTACGTCGCCCCGTTGGTGAGTGGGTATCGGCCGGTGTATTCGAAGTACGGCATCGTCATGTTGTGCGGGGTGAGCGTGGTGAACGCGCTCGTATCGGTGACGGTCTGCCCGTCGGCGCTTTCCGCGGTCGCGGTGAGCCGATACGACTTTCCGTAGCCGAGCGGCTGTGTCGCCTGCCAGGACGTCTTGTCCGCGCTGAGCGTCCCCGCGACCTGCAGGTTCTCCGCCGGGTTGACGAGTGTGACGGATGTGAGCGTGCCGCCCGCGGCCACCGCGGTGATCGGCGCAGTCGGGTTGACCGTCGTGGATCCGGGAGCGGGGTTGATGGTGAGCGTGGGTGGATCCGCCGGCGCGGTCGTCGGTGGGGGATCGGCGTTCGTCCCGTCGGATGTGGCATTCACGGGCTGGTCCACCGGAGATGACGCTGTTCCCCCGGTTCCCGGGTCGGGCGCTGACGAATCCGCCCCGCCCGAGGGCGTCGTCACAGGCGGTACCGTGACAGCCGGCGGTATCGGACCGGTCGATGCGGCGCCGGTCGATGCGGCGCCGGGAAATGCGGTGGACGACGGGTCCGACGCCGATGCCGTGGCCGGGCCGGAGCAGGCGCCGAGCATCAGGGCCGCCGCTACTGCCGCAACGAGCCATCCGCTCTTGTGCACACCGTGTTGCACGCCGTGCCCCACCTTCGCCGTTGCCACCGGCCACCCGCGCATGGTTTGGTTGCCGCCTCCGTTCGCGCTCATGACGGTCGGCCGTCTTCGCTACGTACCGCTTCACCGTCGTACTGCTATTTTCGCCGCATCGGACGCGAACCGGGACCGTTCCAGGTCACGATCTGGGAAATGTTCGTGATCCTGGTGTTCATAGGCCCGCTGTTCGTAGGCCCATTGCTGATGACCCCCGCCGTTCGTGACCCCATGCGCCCGCGGATCCGCCGCCTCACTTCGGCGCTTACTACGACGCACATCGGGCCGTCGCGTTCCCGTCGGAGTGCCTGCCTTTGAGGGTTACTCCGGCGGAGGTAAGGAGCCGCCCGCGTCGCAGCACCGGCAAGGTGATACGGGGACAGAACGGGGTCACATGTCCTTGAGCCGGTGAGGCTGGCCGGCCGGGTGGCCGCCGGCCGGGGGTGTGATGGCGTAGCCGAGTTGTTGGAGCACGGACGCCGCTATATTTGGGCTGTCACGTACCACGGAAGCCGCTTGCAACTCGCGCCACCTCTGCCGCCCGGTCGCCAACGTCTCCCGCCATCCGTGTTGGCAATCGACGCCAAGCTCTTCGATGAGGAGTTGGAGGACATCCTCGAGCGCCGGTCGGAAGCGGTCACCGCCCACGGGGAAGTGCAGATCTGCCATGGACGGCCAGTTCGAGCGCGTGGCCTCCCGGGCGCGACGCTTGCCGCGTGCCGTGCTTCGACCCGCCATCGTCATGACGTAGGCCAGCGCATCGCGGTGCCCGTGCAGGTGGATGTGCGCGTTCGGGATGTCGCCTGCGCTGCCCCGTTGAAACTCATAGCGGAAGAGAGGTTCGCGTGTCGCGTTCGGATCGGCGTAGACCTTAAACGACGATTCATGTACCGCGAGAAATTCACCCGTGTGGTCCCAATCAAACCAGTACGATGCCTTCAACGTAACCAGATGCTGGCCTTGGACAGTGAGAGCGACGCCGGTGTTGGGCATCTGCCGGACGGAGATCCGATCCTCGAACGCGCGGGCCTGGAAATCTGGGCATTCGGCTCTGACGCTGGCGCGAACCATCGACGTGAGCGCGACGGCGAACTGCCGGGCTTCCTCTTCGAAGTTCCTCCGCAGAGTCACTTGCCGAGGAGGAAATCGAGCTCGTCGACTTGATCGAGGATCGCGTCTTCGTCGGCCGTCAGCTGGTATGCCGCCGCTCGCTTGCGCAACTCATCCTCGCTGAAGGGCAGTTGTGCGAGCAGATCCGCGCGCCGGCGACGTGCTTCCTCGGCGGTCAGGATCTCCACGTTGGTCATGACTGGCCTCCCGTACATTTCGTGGCCCAATGGTAGATGACAGGCCCGACAATGCATCGCCACCGGCGCAAACGACTATGACGGCCTTACTGCGGAGCGCCCAGCGTCGTCCGGGGACAGGGGCGGCTCGGGGGAGCAGCACGGCGGCGACGGGGCCTGCGGCGCGAAGCGCCGGGAACTACGTCATAAAAGATGACGGACCCGGCGGTGGCGGGACGTCGAGGCGCTCGACCGGTTGGCCGGTGACGGCGGTGACGAGGTCGAAATCCTTGTCGACGTGCGGCACTCAGTGTCCGGCGATCTCCGCGGCCGCCGCTACCCGAGCACCTCGTCGACGTAGCACCAGCGCCAGGCCTCGCCCGGCTCGAACGAGCGCATCACCGGGTGGCTGGTCGCTTCGAAGTGCGCGGTGGCGTGCCGCCCCGGCGACGAGTCGCAGCAGCCCACATGACCGCAGCTCAGGCAGATCCGCAGGTGGACCCATCGAGTGCCGTCGCGCAGGCACTCGGCGCAGCCGTCCGGCGTGCTCGCCGGCCGCGCCCGCAGCGCGTCGCGTAGATGAGCGCAGCCGCCCTGGCTGGCCGGGACCGTCAGCTCCTGGTCCAGGCGCGCGGTGGCGTCCTCCACCCGGTCCAACATCGACTCCTCCATATCGATCGCCCGCATCGCCGTGTGCAGCACCTCGTGGTCGTAGCCGCCGCGATCGCGGGCCGCAAGGATCCAGTCGCGTTCCGCCGCCAGCATGTCCAGGCGCAGCCGCCGGTAGGCCGCGGCCGGCGGCTCGACCTCGGCCTGCGACCGGCCGAGGCGCTCCCATGCCATGTTCACCCGCCGATCGGCCCGCTCCTCCAACTGCGCGACGACTTCGGGCGGATCGTTCGGGCCGAGCACCTCGGCGAGACGCTCCAGGCCGGCGCGCGTCGCACCCGAGGTGAGCCCGGCCAGTTGCAGCGCGTCCTCTACCGGATCGGGCCCGGGCAGCCGGAACCGCCGCACCAACCACGGCAGCGTCCACCCCTGCAGCAGCAACGTCCCCGCCACCACGGTGAAAGCAGCGAACGCGAACAGCGCTCGGTACGGCGTGTCCGGCGGGATCACGAACACCGCCGCGAGCGTCACCACGCCGCGCATCCCGGCCCAGGAGATGACGGTGCACTCCGCCCGGGACCAGGCGTCCCGCCGCGTGAGCCGCAGCCCACCGGCGACACCGAAGACGTAGACGAACCGGGCCACGATCGTGGCGGCCAGCACCCCGAGGCATATCGGGACGACGACCCCCCACGCCAGGTCTCCGGCGTTCACCGCGACGGCGAGGTCGCGCACCTGCAGACCGATCAGCAGGAAGACGATGTTCTCCAACACGAACTGCACGGTCTGCCAGTTGATGCTCTCGGCGATCCGGGATGTCGCCGACTGCAGGCTTGTCGACCGGTGCCCCAGCAGCAGCCCGGTGACGACCACCGCTAATACTCCGGACGTGCCGAGCTCCTCCGCCGGGAGGAAGGCGACGTACGGCGCGGCGAACGACAGCGTCGTATCCAGCACGGCCGTGGTGAGCCGCCGGCGGATCAATGCCAGGACGCCTGCGGCGAGCAGCCCGATGATCAGCCCGCCGCCCGCCGCCTTCACGAAGTCCCAGATCACCGTCGTAGCACGGACTC
>JAFIHI010000180.1 GCA_017848755.1 Nakamurella sp.
GCGCCCACGGCGGCGGACTCGTCATGGCCGCCCGCGGTCGCGGCTGGGCAGCCCACCGCGGCGCGCCGCCGTGATGCGGTCGGCGCGTTTCGCGATCCGGATCCCGAGGATCATCCCTCCGGTGGCGAAGAGCAGAATGCCCGCGCCGAGGAGCATGCCTCTGACCAAGCCGTGGAACGAGTTCGAGCCGAGGGCGCAGGCGGCGCCAACCAGGAACAGAGCGGCGCTGGTGAGCGCCACCGCCTTCGCGCTGGGGGAGCTGCCCCGCGGACCGGGTGATTCCTCGTCCATGCATCAACGATATGTGGGTGTCCACGATAGGTAGCCAGTAGCCGACGATGTCGTGACGGCGCGCCACTCGATCCGGGGCCCGTACGCTGGACCGGCCACATCGATTCGCCGCGTGATCGGGGACCCCCATGACCGAGCTCCGCGTTAGCACCTGGTCCATGCCGTCCGCGGACGTGGGCGCCGCGAACCCGTTCCCGCCGATCCAGGGCGATGCCGGCCTCAACAAGTCCGCCGACCTGACTGCCGCCAGCGAGACGATCCGCACCCGGGCAGGCTACGGGCGGGTCGCCACGATCAGCCCATACCTGATGCAGGACGGCTACTTTCGCGAGCGCACCCCGCAACAGCACCCCGTGGCCGTGCTGGAGAACGAGCATCTGCGCGCGACCTTCCTACTGAACCAGGGCGGCCGGATGTGGTCGCTGCGACACCTGTCGACGGGCCGAGAACTGTTGTATACCAACCCGATCCTCCAACCGGCGAACCTCGCGCTGCGAAACGCCTGGTTCGCCGGCGGTGTGGAATGGAACACCGGCACCATCGGGCACACGCCGCTCACCTGCGCGCCTATGCATGCGGCCCGCGTCCTCGGTGATGACGGCGTGCCGGTGTTGCGCCTGTACGAGTTCGAGCGCCTGCGGCGCGTCGTTTACCAGATCGACGTTCACCTGCCGCCCGGCTCTGAGACGCTCTTCGTCCATGTGCGCATCACCAACCCCAACGAGCACGAAATCCCGATGTATTGGTGGAGCAATATTGCTGTGCCACAAGACGTCTCGACGCGCGTACTGGCGCCGGCGACCCACGCCTGGAACTACTCCTACGACAACATCCTGCGCCACGATCCGGTCGCGCCCGGCGCCGAGTCCCCCGCCGATGACGAAGTGCCCGACATCTCCTATCCGGCACGGTTTTCCGATGCCGCGGATTTCTTCTTCGACCTCGACGGTGTCCGGCAGCCATGGATCGCTGCGGTGGATGAGCGCGGCGCCGGACTGTTCCAGACGTCGACGGCGAACCTCATCGGCCGCAAGCTCTTTCGTTGGGGAACGAGTCCCGGTGGGCGGCGCTGGCAGGAATGGCTTTCCGGACCGCTGACCGATCCGGCCGGCGGGTACGCCGAGATCCAGGCCGGGCTTGCGGCGACCCAGTTCGAGCACGTGCCGATGCCGGCCGGCGCGGTGTGGTCGTGGACGGAGAGTTACGGACCGATCGAGCTGGGCGCCGACACCGCCCACGGCACATGGCATTCCGCACAGGCTGCGGCCGAGAACTACGTCATCTCCGCGGTACCGCCCGCGCGACTCGCCGAGATCGAGGCGGCCGCAGCGGCTCTCGCGACGCGCGCGCCAGACGTGCATCTGCACGTCGGTTCCGGCTGGGGCGCGCTAGAACGCCGGCTGCGTGCGCGGTCCGGTGAGCAGTCGCTCGATCTGCCCGGAACCCCGTTCCCGGACGGCACTCTCGGCGACGAGCAGCAGCCGTGGATCGAGTTGCTGGACACGGGCCGGTACCCCGATCCCGCGGACGGTGAGTTCCCGATCTCCGTGCACCTGCATCCGGTTCTCGTAGATGCCTTGACGCGTTCACCGGGCTGGGCGGCGCCGTCACTTGCCGGTGTCGCGAAGGCGAGTGCCGGCGATTGGACGGGTGCGGCGGCGGACTGGGAGGAATCTCTCGCACGGCGCGAGAACGCCTATGCCCGACGCAATCTCGCGGTCTACGCGCAGCGCACGGCGGATGCCGCGCAGGTAATGGCGCACTACGAAGCGGCGCTCGCTGCATCGGCCGATGCCGTCTCCGCAGCGGCGGGGGATCGCCCTGCGCCGCTTGCTTCGCACCGGGTGCTCGCCATCGAGGCCATCGGCGCGATTCTCGCAATCGGCGCCGGGCGGCGGGCGATGGACTTGGTCGAAGAGCTGCCCGCGGAACTGCGCGGCATCGGACGGATCCGTTTCATTGAGGCTCGGGCGGCGTTGTCGGTCGGTGAGATCGAGCGCTGCCAGACGATTCTCGGTGATGTGAATCTCGAAGTCGCGGATCTACGCGAGGGGGAAGAATCGCTGGACGACCTGTGGTACGCCTGCCAGGCCGCGCGGCTTGCCGCAGAGCGGGGCACCGACGCGGGGGATGCGCACGCACTGTCCGTGCTCCGCGCCGATGCCGAACGCACCATCCCGCTGCCGTCGCACCTGGACTTCCGCATGAAGCCCAGTCCGTCAGGTGGTTGAGTCGTCAGTGCAGCGGGCGAAGGGTGTTACCGCCCATAGGGTCTGACCCGGCCGACGGTCTCGGGCGCGTTGTAGTCGGCGCGTGGGCATCTCGCAGCGGGGCGTCGAATCCGCGGCTTGACCGCCCGCCTGACCGCCCCGGCACGCCAGGTGCCAGCACCGCGACCAGGAACTCGGACTCCTCGTCGAACGGCAGCAGATTCCAGCCACGGAACGTCGCCTGCGTCTCCCAGCCCGTTGCCGCCACATCCTCGAAGAACTCCTCGAACGGGTAGCCGCGCCCAGCCCCGAACCCCACGGCCGCCCGGCCGCCCGGCGCCAGCACGGAGCGTAGTCGCGAGAGCACCTCGCGGCGGGTCGACGGCGCCAGGAACGGCATGACATTTCCGCCCGCGACAGCGATGTCGAACCGCTCCGGAGCCCCGGCCGCAGCAAGTGTCGCGGGCTCCAACTCCGCAAGGTCGCCCACCAGCCAGGTGACACCGGGGTAGTCTTCCTTCGCGGCGTCGATCAGCACCGGATCGACGTCCACGCCCACCACGCTGTGCCCGAGCCGGGCGAGCGGCCCGCCGATGCGCCCCGAACCGCAGCCCGCGTCGAAGACCCGCGCGCCGCGCGGCGCCATCGCGTCGACGAAGCGTGCCTCGCCGGCGATGTCCTGCCCGGCGGCCGCCATGTCGCGGAACCGTTGCAAAAACCGCCTCGAGTGCTCCGGCTCGGCCTCGATCTTGCGTGTCCACAGACTCTTGTCCACCACCGGTCCATTGTTGCCGACGCGCCGCCGACGCGCCGCCGACACCGTCGCCGGCGCTGTCATCGACACTGTCGCAGGCGCTGTCGATGGCACCGACACGGTCGTTCAATGGCGCCTGGAGCCGGTGCCGTGCTGCGACGCGTTCCGGACTATCACGTAGTGTCGGTCCGTGCGCGCGCTGGAACTGACAGACTCCTGGCCCGTGCCGCATGTGGCCGCGGCGGTCGTCGACCGGGACGGTGTCATCGCCACCCGCGGGGACCTCGACCGGGTCTTCCCGCTCGCGTCCGTGACGAAACTGCTGACCGCGCACGCGGTCTTGCTCGCCATCGAAGAGGGCGTCCTCGGACTGGACGAGCCGGCGGGCCCGCCGGGGGCAACGGTGCGGCACCTGCTTGCGCACGCGTCGGGGCTCTCCTTCCAGGGGCCGGACGTGCAGAGCGCGCCTGGGCACCGACGCATCTACTCGAACGCCGGGTACGCGGTGCTCGGCGATCTGGTGGCTGCACGATCCGGTTTCGCGTTCGCCGACTACGTCCGCGAGGGCGTCAGCG
This sequence comes from Nakamurella sp., assembly GCA_017848755.1. GTDB lineage: Bacteria > Actinomycetota > Actinomycetes > Mycobacteriales > Nakamurellaceae > Nakamurella. The sequence continues at coordinate 3,831 of JAFIHI010000180.1, forward strand.
GTCCCCTCGGCATGGCGCGGACCTCGCTCGACGGCCACCCCGGCCACGGCGGGCTCTCCACCGCGCCGGATATCGCGGCGATCGCGCGCGAACTGCTCGCGCCGACCCTCCTGGCAGCCGACACCCACCGCGCGGCAACGACTGTCGCGTTCCCCGGACTCGATGGCGTGCTGCCCGGATACGGCGTGCAGCGCCCGAACGACTGGGGCCTCGGCCCCGAGATCCGCGGCACCAAGCACCCGCACTGGACCGGGGCGAACAACTCGCCGCGCACGGTGGGCCACTTCGGCCAGTCCGGCACCTTCTGCTGGGCCGACCCGGAGGCCGGCATCGGCCTGGTCGCGCTGACCGATCGGGACTTCGGCGACTGGGCCCGGCCGCTGTGGCCGGCACTCTCCGACGCGGTGCTGGCAGAATGGGCGGGTTGACCGCGGACGCCGATCGTCAAAGCGTCCGCTGCGGCCGTCATCAGCGGGAAGGCGACGCGACGGCGACGCTCACGCGACGTGACGGCCCAGACCCGAAAGTGAGCAAGGCATGCGCCTGCGCGCCCTGGCAGTATCCGCCGTTCTCGTCCCCGCGCTGGTGACGCTGTCGGCGTGCGCCGCCGGTACCTCGAACCAGTCGAACCCGTCCGACACCGGAACATCGTCATCCTCGTCAGCCGGTCAGACGGATACCGCCGCCTCGACGACCGCGCCGACGACCACCTCGTCACCCGTTGCGGCCGGCCCGGAGATCCCGGCGGACACCGCCGTCGCCGCTCCCGTCGCCCGCGACGAGATGCCGCAGGCGTCAGGCACTTTCGGCGAGAAGCCTACTATCACCGTGCCGAAGACGCCCGCGCCGCAGAGCCTGCAGCGCCTCATCCTGAGCGAGGGCGACGGCCCGCAGTCCAAGGCCGGCGACACCGTCGTCGTCAATTACTACGGTCAGGTGTGGGGCGGCCAGGAGTTCGACAACTCCTACGACCGCAAGGCCGTGTTCACCACGCAGGTCGGCGTAGCGCAGCCGAAGGTCGTGGCCGGCTGGAACGTCGGCCTGCAGGGCGTGAAGCAGGGCAGCCGGGTGCTGCTGAGCTTCCCGGCGTGGGACGGCTACGGCGCGGCCGGCAGCCCGCCCAAGATCCCCGGCGGGGCCAGCCTGATCTTCGTGATCGACGTGGTGGGCGTGTACGCGCCGAATACCTCGGGCGATCCGACGGCGACCCCGCAAGACATTCCCGCGGGATGGCCCACGGTCGGCGGAAAGCTCGGTGAGCTGCCGACCATCACGGTGCCGAAGTCGCTGCCGGATCCCGCCCAGCCCGGCGTGACACTCGTCGCGAAGGGCCACGGGGCGCCTGCGCAGGCCGGCGACGTGCTCGTGCAATACGTCGCCGTCAGTTGGGACGGCAGCCAGACGGAGCAGAGCTGGCCCGATCCCACCGGCAAGAATCCGCGGGCGGGCACCGGTCCGCAGGCCTTCCCGCTCAACTCCACGTCGCCGTTCGCCGCGCTGATCGGAGTTCCCATCGGCAGCCGGGTGCTGATGCGCACGCCGGCGAATTCCAGCAGCGGGGTGCCCGCGGTCGCCTGGGTGATCGACCTGATCGCGCAGCAGGATGTGGCGCCGGCCACGGCAACCACCACCAGCGCCGGATAACGCGCATTCCGGGCGGATCTCACATGATTTGCACATCGCGATCGGTACGGTGAGGAGTGTGCGCACCTTCTTGACCGTGGGCCGCCACCGGCTGTGGGATCTGGTCGGCCTCGCGGCGCGGCTGCTGCTCGGCGTCGTCTTCCTGATCTCCGGGATTATCAAGGCGTCGGACCCCGCGCAGACGAGGGTCGCCGTCAAGGCATACCAGCTGCTGCCCGACGGTCTCGCCGAGACGGTCGCCGCGGTGCTGCCCTATCTCGAGATCGCCGTGGGGCTGATTCTGCTGGTGGGTCTCGCGACGCGGCTCGGCGCCCTGCTGTCCGCGCTGCTGATGGTCGCGTTCCTGATCGGTGTGATATCCGCTGCGGCACGCGGATTGTCGATCGACTGCGGATGCTTCGGCGGCGGGGGAGCCGTGCAGACCGGCGCCACCGAATACACGTTGGAGATACTCCGGGACACCGGTCTGCTGATCGTCTCGATCTACCTGCTGGTGCGGCCTTCGTCGTGGCTGTCGGTCGACCGGCTGGCGCGCGGGCGGGTCGAGGATGACGACAGCGATGACGGTCATGACGGCGATGAAGCCGCCGCCCATGACGATGTTCGCGGCCTGCCGGCCGGCAGGGACACGCCGGCACGCCGTGCGTAGATAACGCATAGATAGTCTGACGTGGTCGCGCACCGGGTGGTGCGCGACGGATGCGCACTCAAGGAGGGCATCTCGTGGCCAAGAGCGGTCGGGGCCCAGTTCCGGGCACGGTGTCCGGCGGACCCAAGGGCACCAAGGGCACTAAGGGCAAATCCGGCAAGGGCGGCCGCGCATCGGTCGCTGCCGCGCGGCGCAGCAGCGGCGACCGGACGCAGCTCATCATCGGCGGTGTCGCGATCGTCGTCATCATCGCGGTGATCGCGATCGGGCTGGTGCTGCATTCCCGGAACACGGCCACGCAGGGAGCCGGCTACGGGACCTCCACCAAATCGGTCGCGACCATGGACGCGAACGGCGTCATCACCGTCACCCCGGTCGGTAACGGCAGCCCGGGGCTTGTGTTGGATGTCTACGAGGACGCGCTCTGCCCCCTCTGCGCCGATTTCGAGCATCAATTCGGGCAGCAGATCGCCCAGGCCGTCGACGACGGCCAACTCGGCCTGCGCTACCGCATGGTGGACTTCTTGAACGGGTCGTCGCACTCCGGCACGTACTCAGCCCGCGCCTACGCCGCGCTCATGGCGGTTGCCAAGGGCGACGGCGCCAAACCCGGGGTGTTCATGGCCTTCCACACTGCGCTCTACGACGCGAAGAACCAGCCGAAGGAGAACGGGTCCACGGACCTGTCCAACGCCGAACTCGCGAAGCTCGCCGGGCAGGTGGGAGCCTCCGCGGAGACCCAGAAGCAGATCTCGGACGGAGCCGAGGTGGACGCCGCGACGAAGGATGCGCAGACCAATCTGACCTCGCTGACGGACGTCGCCGCCAAGGTCGGCCGGCAGGCCGGCACCCCGACCGTCGCCAAGGACGGCGTGCCGCTCAACACGAACGATGTCAACTGGCTGACGAACCTGCTGCCCAAGAGCGGTTCGTCGTCGCCGGCGCCGACCAGCTCCGGGAGCTGATCCTGCGGGGGCGAACCTGGATTCGACCCGGCGGTTTCGGCGGGGGAGAACGGGTATGACGGCGCTCGCGCCGCGAACGTCGTCATACCCGGCCGGCGATTAGGACGCCGCCTCGGCGGTTGCTAGACTTGTCGAGTTCGGTTCCGCCGGACATGATCCAGCAAGGGGCTGTGGCGCAGCTGGTAGCGCACCACACTGGCAGTGTGGGGGTCACGGGTTCGAGTCCCGTCAGCTCCACCCTTTTCCGTAGGTCTCGGTGCCGTCGCACGTTCACGTCGACGTATCTTGCAGCCGATCCTCCATTGGTTCAGGCATCCTCGCGCGCTTCGTGAACGTTCCCGCGGGAACGTGTTCACTGCATGCCGGTAAATGAGAACACTCGTCGCGCTTAGTATCAGTTATTTGCTATCTGAGCGTACCATGGCGTCATGGTCTCAGATGCGACCTGGCCGGCAATCGGCTGGGAGGAGCGACCTTGGACGCCGCGGGTCTCGTCCGAGCTTGTCTCGGTCGCGGTTCGCCGGCGGCACTCGGGGTCGTATCGTGCCGCTGTCGTGCCGCTCATCGCCGAGCTCACACCGACTCTGCCTGGTGACGTGCTCGCGGCCGCTGACGAGGCCAGCGCGGAGATCGCGCGGTTCGACGCCGAATTGGGCGTGGAGGTGGCGCCATTCGCGTCCGTGCTGATGCGTTTGGAGTCAGCGTCGTCATCCATGATCGAGAATCTGACCTCGGGGGCGAAATCGATCGCGCTCGCTGAGCTCGGTAGCGCTGAGAAGCGGAACGCCACCGAGATCGTCGGCAATGTCGCAGCGATGCGTGCAGCGTTGGACCTGTCGGACCGGGTGGACGGCACGGCGATCATCGCCATGCACGCCGCGTTGCTCGGCGAGGTAAGGCCCGGCATGACCGGGGAGTGGCGCAACGAGCAGGTCTGGATCGGTGGCACGTCTTTCGGGCCGCATAATGCATCGTTCGTCCCGCCGCATCACGAACACGTGCCGAGCTTGATGGACGACCTGGTGCGCTTCACCCAACGAGTCGATCTGCCGCTGCTTGCCCAGGCTGCGATCGCCCACGCCCAGTTTGAGACGATCCACCCGTTCCCGGACGGCAACGGCCGCACGGGGCGGGCACTGATTCATGCGATGCTCCGCGGCCACGGACTAACCAGAAACGTCACCGTGCCGGTATCCGCCGGCCTGCTGGCAGACACAACCGGTTACTTCGACACTCTCACCGCGTACCGCGACGGCGACCCGTCCCGGATCGTCACGAAGCTCGCCGGCGCCGCGCTCGCCGCGATCACCAATGGGCGACAGCTGGTGATCGAGCTTCGGGCCACCCGCGCGAGCTGGAATGACAAGATCAAGGCCCGCAGCGGAGCAACGGCCTGGCAGCTTGCGGACTTGATCATGCGTCAGCCCGTGGTCGATGCGTCGGCCATCGCCGCGGAACTCGGCGTGGCGCCGCAGAACGCTCAGCGCGCAGTCGCTCCGCTCGTTGATGCCGGTGTGCTCGTCGAGTTTACCGGCTTCAAGCGCAACCGCATGTGGCAGGCGACGGAGATCCTTACGGCACTGGACGACTTCGCGGCCCGCGCCGGCCGTCGCGTGCGGTGACGTGATTCGCGCACTCCCGATGTCCGCCAGCGGTTGCGGCGTTGCCAAGGCCGCTGTGCCGGTCCGTTGAGTGCAGAGAGACCCCGCCGCCCCGAACCGGCCCGGGCCCGCTGCTACGTCATATACGTCATAGGAGACATCGGGGCGGGCGTCGCGGGTGCCACGACGGCACACGCGGACGAGCGGGTGACGAACCGCAGACCAGCGCCCGCAGCCAGCGAGAACCCTTCGGGCTCACCGGCTTCCACGTCGAGGACGAACTGTTCCTGGTGCCAGGCGGCATCGAGGCGCCGGTCGATGTAGAACGGGCAGCCGTCGATGTCGCCCAGCAGGACGTCGATGTCGCCCACCAGGAACTCGCCGTCCGGGTAGCACATGGGCGTACTCCCGGCGCAGCATCCGCCGGACTGGACGAACATCACCGGGCCACCCGCGGCGGCGCGCAGGCGTGTGATCGCCTCACGCGCCGCCGGGGTGGCAGCCAACCGCGCAGGATGGTCGTTGGTCGGCACGTCAACAGGCATGTCGATGACCTAGAACAGGCCCATCGGCTTGGAGCTGTACGAGACCAGCAGGTTCTTCGTCTGGCTGTAGTGCTCGAGCATCATCCGGTGGTTCTCCCGGCCGATTCCGGAGATCTTGTACCCGCCGAAGGCGGCGCCCGCCGGGTACTGGTGGTAGCAGTTCGTCCACACCCGGCCGGCCTTGATCGCCCGGCCCATCCGGTAGGCGCGGGACCCGTCGCGGGTCCACACCCCGGCGCCGAGCCCGTACAAGGTGTCGTTGGCGATCGACAGCGCATCCGCCTCGTCGGTGAAGGTGGTCACCGCCAGCACCGGCCCGAAGATCTCCTCTTGGAAGACCCGCATCTTGTTGTGGCCTTGAAGGACCGTCGGCTGGAAGAAGTACCCCTCGGCGAATTCGCCGGGCATCTCGGCCCGCTGTCCGCCGATCAGCACCTCGGCACCCTCGTCGCGTCCGATCTGGACATAGGAGGCGACCTTGTCCAGCTGCTGCGCGGACACCTGCGGCCCGAGCTGCGTCGCCACGTCCAGCGGATTGCCCTGCTTGATCGCGGCGATCCGGTCCAGGCAGCGGTCCATGAAACGGTCGTAGATGCTCTCCTGGATCAGCGCCCGGGACGGGCAGGTGCACACTTCGCCCTTGTTGAACGCGTAGAGCACCAGCCCCTCGACCGCCTTGTCCAGGAACTCGTCATCGTCGTTCATCACGTCGGCGAAGAAGATGTTCGGGCTCTTGCCGCCGAGTTCGACCGTGGACGGAATGAGATTCTGCGCCGCATACTGCATGATCAACCGGCCGGTGACCGTCTCACCGGTGAAGCCGATCTTGGCGATCCGCGGATTGGCGGCCAGCGCCTTGCCGATCTCGCCGCCGGGGCCGGTCACCACGTTGATCACGCCCGCCGGCAGCACGTCCTCGATCACCTCCATCAGCTTCAGGATCGACCACGGCGTCGGCGACGCTGGTTTGATCACCGAGCAGTTGCCGGCCGCCAGCGCCGGGGCGAGTTTCCACGCGGCCATCAGCAGCGGGAAGTTGAACGGGATGATCTGGCCGACGACACCCAACGGTTCGTGGAAGTGGTATGCGACAAGGTCCTTGTCGATTTCGGTAGTGCGGCCCTCCTCCGTGCGGGCGGCGGCGGCGAAGTACCGGAAGTGGTCGACGACCAGCGGGATATCCGCGTTCAGCGTCTCGCGGACCGGCTTGCCGTTCTCCCAGCTCTCGGCGACCGCCAGCATCTCCTTGTTCTTCTCCACTGCGTCGGCGATGGCGTTCAACACTTCGGCGCGGCTGGCCGCAGAGCGTTCGCCCCAGGCATCCTTCGCGGCGTGGGCCGCGTCGAGGGCGAGCTCGATGTCGGCGGGAGTCGATTCCGCGACCTCGGTGATCGGGGCGGCGGTAGCGGGGCTCAGGTCGACGCGGTACTTCCCCTCGGTCGGCTCAATCCACTTGCCACCGATGAAGTTCTCGTACCGTGGCTGCACGCCCACGATGCTCCCGACCCTACCCGGTGCCACGTACACCATTTCGGTCATCCCTTTCGTGAATACTGCGGCTGGCGGTCGCGGCCTTCTGCCTGCGTCCGCGTCACATCCATGTCGCACCCGCGTGCGCGGCCGAAGCGGTAAGCCGAAACGGTGAGTGGGCCAATGCCGGTCGCGCACGACGCCTCACACCCCTCACGTTCGCCGCGCTGCCACCCGGTCGCCAGTGCCGAATGTCCCGCCGCGTCGTATGACTTTGGGCCCCGTCGGCGTTTCGGGCGCTTTTCGGGCATGGCGGCAAAGGCCATGAGATAGCGCACCTCGCGGTGCGTCCGAATTCGCCCGATCGGGACGTTGGGCACGGTCAATGGGGACCTTCGCCGCGGGTGTCAAATCCCGTGACATTCGATGATTGCTCTCAGCAGTTACGTCGTGATGGCCGGAGCCCCGACATCACGGATCGTTCGGAGGTCACCCATGGATCCGGTCGCTGTCGCTCGATGGCAGTTTGCGATCACCACCGTCTATCACTACCTCTTCGTGCCGATCACGATCGGCCTGTCGATGGTGGTCGCCGGGTTCGAGACCGCGTATCTCCGCACGAAAAGACCGGATCTGCTGCGCACCACTAAGCTGCTCGGCAAACTGTTCACGATCAACTTCGCGCTCGGGCTCGCCACCGGCATCGTGCAGGAATTCCAATTCGGCATGAACTGGAGCGATTACTCGAGATTCGTCGGGGATATCTTCGGTGCTCCGCTGGCCATCGAGGCCTTGCTGGCGTTTTTCATGGAATCCACGTTCCTCGGCCTATGGATTTTCGGGTGGGGTCGGCTGCCGGCCAAGCTGCACAACCTGTCGATGTATCTGGTGGCGATCGGGACAATGTTGTCCGCCTATTTCATCCTGGCGGCAAACTCGTTCATGCAGAATCCCGTCGGCTACACCTACAACCCGGTCACGAAGCGCGCCGAGCTCACCGACTTCGTCGCCGTCCTGACCAACAAGGTGCAGTTGATCACCTTCCCGCACGTGATCGTCGCCGCGTATATGACGGCCGGAGCGTTCGTTCTGGCGGTCGGTTTGTGGCACATGCGCCGGCGGAATGTCGGCGAGGACCTGCCCATGTACCGGACGGTGACGCGGGTCGGGGCCTGGGTGACGGCCGTGTCCGCGGTGCTCGTGATCATCACTGGGGACATCCAGGGCAAGATCATGACCGAGGTGCAGCCGATGAAAATGGCTGCGGCCGAAGCGCTTTACAATTCCGCGTCGGGGTACGCGCCGTTCTCGCTGTTCACCGTCGGATCGCTGAGTGGCACGTCGGAGAAGTTCGCGATCACGATTCCCGGCCTGCTCAGCTTCCTGGCGACGGGCAGTTTTTCGAAACCGGTCGCCGGCCTGAACGATCTCAACGCCGAATACCTGCAACGCTTCGGCCACGACCCGCTCGGGCTCGCATCGGCGGCCTCGTACATGCCGTACGTGCCGTTGTCCTACTGGTCGTTCCGGTTGATGATCGGACTGGGCGTGGTTGCGCTCCTCATCGCCCTGGCCACCTTGTGGGCGACGCGCGGCTCGCGCGTGCCACGGTCCCGGTGGTGGTTCGTCGCCATCGGCATCGGGCCGCTGCTGCCGCTGCTGGCGAACTCCTTCGGCTGGATCTTCACCGAGACCGGGCGGCAGCCATGGCTCGTGTTCGGCCTGATGGCCACGCCGAGCGGGGTGTCTCCGGGGGTGGGTGCGTGGACGGTGCTCACCTCGCTCGTCGTCTTCACCGTGCTGTACGCGGTGCTTGCCGTGATCGAAGTGAAACTGACGTTGCGCTACGTGCGCGCCGGTGCCGAGCCGTACGAACCGCCGACCGCCGCCGAAGGCGATTCGGCGGAAGCGCCGATGGTCTTCGCCTACTGACAACCCCGAAATCCTCAACCACGCCGGAACAAGGGATCTGATACATCATGGATTTACCTGTCATCTGGTTCGTTCTGATTGCCGTGCTGTGGATCGGTTACCTGGTACTCGAGGGGTTCGATTTCGGCGTCGGAATGTTGTTGCCCGTCCTCGGCAGAAGCGCGGCCGACCGTCGGGTGATGCTGAACTCCGTCGGCCCGTTCTGGGACGGTAACGAGGTCTGGATCCTGACGGCGGGCGGGGCCATGTTCGCGGCATTCCCGTATTGGTATGCCACCTTGTTCTCCGGGTTCTACCTGGCCTTGCTCGTTATTCTCGTTGCGCTGATCATCCGTGCGCTGGGTTCCGAATCTCGCGGGAAAATCGACGACCCGCAGTGGCGGAAGCTGCGGGATATCGCGATCTTCATCGGTTCGGCGCTGCCGGCACTGCTGTGGGGTGTCGCGCTCGCCAACATCGTCAACGGTGTCCCGATCGATGAGCACGGGGAATACACCGGAACTCTCTTCACCCTCCTCGGCCCGGTGGGCCTTCTTGGCGGCTTGACGACGGTGGCGCTCTTCTTGACCCACGGCGCACTGTTCATCGCGCTCAAGACCGACGGCCCGATCCGGGTCCGCGCGCGTCGCATCGCCCTGCGCACCGGCCCGGTGGCCGCACTGTTGGCCGTGGTGTTGTTCATCGTCCTGGGCAGCAAGCACGGCAGCGTCCTCTCCTGGACCGCGGCCGCCGTGGCGGCGATCGCCCTGCTCGCTGCTCTCGCCGCGGCCGTCCGGGGCCGGGAGGGATGGAGCTTCGCGGGTACCGCACTCACCATCGGGGCGGCCGTCGTTGCGATGTTCGCCATGCTCTACCCGAACGTCATGCCGTCCACCCTGGATCCGGCGTGGTCGCTCACGATCCACGGCGCCGCCAGCAGCACGCACACTCTGGGCATCATGACCGTCGTCGCGCTGATCTTCACGCCGATCGTGCTGATCTACCAGGGCTACACCTACTGGGTGTTTCGGCGCCGCATCTCCGCGCACCATGTCGGCCCGACAGCGCCTGCCGGGCTGTCGACCGGCGATGTCGCGCGGGACGGCTCCGCGAAGGCGGCGGGTTGACGGTGCGGCCCTTCGACCCGCGGCTGCTGCGGCTCCTGCCGCGGTGCCGCGGACCGGTCGTACTGCTCGGTGTGCTGGGGGTGCTGGGCGGCGCCGCCGCCGTCGCGCAGGCGTTCGCCGTGGCGGCCCTGGTGGTGGCGGTCGTCGAGGATGCCTCTCCCACCGGCGCGGCCTGGGCGCTGGTGACCATTGCGGCCGTGCGAGCACTGATCGCGGCGGCCAGTGAGATAGGTGCGGCGCGGGCGGGTGTGACGGTGTCCACGGCGCTCCGCGAGCGGCTGCTCGAGGTCATGCTGTCACGCGGCGACAGGGGGTCAGCGCGCGATCCGGAGGCTCAGCCAAACACGCCCGCTGTGGATGCGTTCACCGTTGCTACCAGCGGCGCCACCGCTGTCGAACCGTATGTCGCCCGCTATCTTCCTGCGCTCATCGGTGCGGGCGTGCTGCCGGTGCTCACGATCGGCACCATGCTGTTCGTCGACTGGCCCAGCGCGCTGATCGTCGTGCTGACCGTCCCACTGCTGCCTGTCTTTGCCGCCCTGATCGGGCACGCCACCGCGGACGCCACCAGGCGCCGATGGGAGGCGCTGGCCGGCCTATCGGGCCAGTTCCTGGACGCGGTTCGCGGACTGCCGACCCTCGTCGCCTACGGCAGGGCGCGGCGCCAGACCGGGCAGGTCCGCAGCACCGGCGACCGGCACCGCGTGGCGACCATCGCCACGCTCAAACTCGCCTTCACGTCCTCGGCCGCACTGGAATTGCTGGCGACCATTTCGGTGGCGATGGTGGCGGTCTCCGTCGGGCTGCGGCTTGCGGCCGGATCCATGCCACTCGCCAACGGCCTGGTCGCCATCCTGCTCGCCCCAGAGGCATACTGGCCGATTCGCAGAGTCGGCGCGGAGTTCCATTCCGCGGCGGACGGCGCTGCGGCGATCGACGATGCGCTGGGGCTCCTCGAGTCGGCGACGGTCGGTGCCCCGATGCCTGCCGCGTCGGCACCCGGCCGCATCGTCGCCGATCGGGTCCGGTTCCGGTACCCCGGCGCGCCCGGCGATGCTCTCGCCGCGATCACATTCACCGCCCCGAAGGGGCTGACCGTCATCACCGGAGCGTCCGGCAGCGGCAAGACCACCTTGCTCACCATCCTCGCGGGACTGCGGACTCCCACCTCCGGCACCGTGCACGCGCCGCGCACGCATCTGGTGACCCAGCGGCCCTTCCTGCTGCCTGGCACCGTCCGAGAGAACCTGCTGATCGGGGCGGGCGTCACCGCCCAGCCGGCGGGCACCGACCGCGATCTCGCCGATGCGCTCGCCGCGGTCGGCCTGCTGGACCAGCTGCCCGCCGGTCTGGACACCGTGATCGGCGACGACGGCTTCGGGCTGTCCGCGGGGCAGCGAGCCCGGCTCGGAATTGCGCGAGCCATGCTGGACGACGCACCCGCGCTTGCCTTCGATGAACCGACCGCACACCTCGATGGCCGGGCGTCCGCGGCCGTCCACGCTGTCCTTGCGCGCCTCGCGCGCGAACACATCGTCATAGCCGTCACGCATCGCGGGGATCTGGTCGATATCGCGGACACCCACATCGAGATCGGCCCGGGTGCGGTGCCCGACGAGATCGATGCCACGGCAGGCGATTTACTCCGGGCGGGGGTGCCGTGATGGCGCGCATCGAGGTGCAGCCGCCGGACGCGTGCCCGGTACCGGGCCCGCTGACCACAGCACAGCAGGCGCACGAACCCGCCGAGACACTAGGCGCCCGACCCCCGGCCGGAGGGGTGGTGCAGTCCGGCGTCGTCGCGGGACTGGCCGCGGCC